>NZ_JBQEPY010000004.1:0-513842 GCF_052045915.1 Burkholderia sp. 22088 | reverse complement strand
CGTCAAGACGACGGGCCGCATTCTCGAAGTCCCGGTTGGCCCGGAACTCGTCGGCCGCAGCAAGCAATGGGCGTATCGCGGGCGCCCGCTGTATCGCTGGAAGCAGGATCGCAAGCCCGGCGACGCGGGCGGCGACGGGATCGGCGGCATGTGGCACGTTGCGCGCCCGTGACCGCGTGGCGGTGCGCGAGGCATCCTGATGAGCTATGAATCGGATCTGCTGGTGTGGCTGCCGCATCTCACGCGCTATGCGCGCGCGCTGACGGGCGACCGCGCCTGGGCGGACGATCTCGTGCAGGACACGCTCGAGCGTGCGCTGAACCGCCCGCCGCGCGATGGCGGCAACCTGCGCGCGTGGCTGCTGACGCTGCTGCGGCACCGCTTCATCGACCAGTTGCGCGCGCGGCACGAGATCGCGGTCGACGATGCGACGGCGCCGTGGCAAACGATGGCCGCGCCGGCCGGCGAGATCGGCGGGCTGGTGCTGCGCGACGTGCAGCGCGCGCTGTACCGGCTGCCGGTCGAGCAGCGCGAGGTGTTGCTGCTGGTCGCGCTCGAGGAGTTGAGTTATCGCGATGCCGCACAGGTGCTCGGGGTCCCGGTGGGAACGGTGATGTCGCGCCTCGCACGGGCGCGCGGGCAGATGCGCGCGATGCTGTCGGACGAGCCGTCGGCGCACGGCACGCCCGCGTTACGGGTGATCGGGAAGACATGATGGACGAACCGCGCAAACCTTCGAACGACGAGCGGGACGACGATGCGTCGGCGCAACTGCTGTCCGCGTTGCTGGACGGCGAGCTGTCCGGGCGCGAGCGAAACGAGATGCTCGAGCGGGTGCAGGCCGATCCGGAGGAGGCCGAACGATTCGCGCATTATCGGGCGCAGCGCGACGCACTGCAGGCGCTGTTTCCGCTCCCGGGTGCCGCGCCCGCGCTGTTCGTGCAGCGCCGCGCGCCGCGTCGGCGCGGGATCGCCCATGCGCTCGCGGGGCTCGCGGCCGGGCTGCTGATCGGCATCGCGCTGCATGCGGGCTGGGTCGCGCTCGACAGCGAACCGGCATTCGCCGCGCGCGCGGATGTCGCGTACGCGACGTACGTGGCCGATCGCGAACATCCGGTCGAAGTCGGAGCGGGCGACCCGGAACGCCTCGCCGGGTGGCTGTCCGCGCGTCTCGGGCGGCCCGTGCGCGCGCCGTCGCTCGACGAATACGGCTACGCGCTGCTCGGCGGCCGGCTGCTCCCGGGCGACGCGGGGCCGGCCGCGCAACTCATGTACCAGCGCGCGGACGGCGAGCGCGTGACGCTGTACATGACGGCCTACGACGCACGGCGCGTCGCGCCGCGGGCGATGTCGGCCGGCGACCGCTACACGTATTTCTGGTCGGATCGCGGGATGGGCTACGCGTTGTCCGGCCAGGGCGATGAACGGCGCCTGCGCGAACTCGCGATCGAAGCGTGCGGTGCGCTCGGCGGCCAGACCGACGCGTGGAAGGGGTGATGCGCGCGGCGCCGGTACGGAGCACGAGATGAAGATGACGATGACGAAGGGGCTCGTGCTGATCCCGTTGCTGGCGGCACTCGCCGCGGGCACCACGCTTGCCCGGGCGGAGGGCGACGTACCCGTGCGCGTGCCCGTCGACGCCGACGGCGTGCAGCGGGTCGCGATCGTCGGCGGCAGCTATTTCTTCCGACCGAACCACGTGATCGTGCGGGCGCACGTGCCGGTCGAGCTGACCGTGTCGGCCGAGCCCGGCCTGGTGCCGCACAGCTTCGAAATCGATGCGCCGCAGGCCGGCATCGCGGTGCACACGGCACTCGGCACGACGCCGAAGACGTTTCGCTTCACGCCGGCGCAGCCGGGCCGGTTCGCCTACTATTGCACGCATCGGCTGCTGTTTTTCAGCAGCCATCGCGAGCGCGGGATGGAAGGCGTCCTCGATGTCGAGGCGGCGCCGTGATCGCCGCGTTGCTGGCCGCGAGCCTGATAGGAGCGAGCATGACCGCCGATCCCGTGACCGTCGCGCAGGCGCATTTCGACCACGTCCGCTCGTACCGCGCGACGATCCGCTCGTCCGCGCGCAGCGGCGAACACACGGAATTCCGCTACGCGTACCTGAAACCGGGCTTCGTCCGGATGGATTTCGTGTCGCCGCATCACGGCGCGGTGCTCGCGTACGATCCCGGCGACGGCAAGGTGCGGCTGCGCCCGTTCGGCGCGCATGCGCCGCCCGCGCTGACGCTGTCGCCGTCCAACCCGCTCGTGCGCGACCGCAGCGGCCACCGGGTCGACCGGTCCGACGTCGGCGAACTGTTGCGCAACGTTCATGCGCTGCAGGAGGGCGGCTCGACGGTGACCGAAGGCGAGGAGGCCGTCGGCGGCCGGACCGCGCTGCGCGTGTCGGTCACGGGCGCGCCCGCGCATGCGGTCGACGGCGTACATCGCTACCGGCTCTGGCTGGATACCGAGGACGGCTTTCCGCTGAAGGTCGTCAGCTTCGCGGACGATGGCGACGTGCCGCTCGAAACCGTGACGCTCGACGACGTCGAGATCGACGTCGCGTTTCCCGAACGCTTCTTCGCACCCTGAGCGGTGCGCTGACTCATGCCCCTGACGGGCATGCCGGAGGCTGCATGGCGGAATACCGGTTCTCGACGACCTGGCGCGTGGACGCGCCGCTCGCGGCGGTGTGGGATGCGATCTACCAGGTCGACCGCTGGCCCGACTGGTGGAAGGGCGCCGTGCGCACCGTCGAGATCGAGCCGGGCGACGTGCGCGGCGTCGGCGCGCTGCACCGGTACACGTGGAAGGGCGCGCTGCCGTACCGGCTGACCTTCGACATGCGCGTGCGACGCGTCGAGCCGCGTCATGCGCTCGAAGGCCGCGCGAGCGGCGCGATCGAGGGCGACGGATGCTGGTCGTTCGCCGCCGACGGCGCACGCACGATCGTGCGCTACGACTGGCACATCCGCACCCACGTGCGCTGGATGAACCGGCTGGAGCCGCTGGGCCGGCCGCTGTTCCGATGGAATCACGACGTCGTGATGCGCGAAGGCGCGAAAGGGCTCGCGCGGCTGCTGGGCGCGGCCGTCGAGACGGACGGCCGGACTTTCCGGCCGTTGCCGGATGCGGGTTGCGCCGATGCCTGAATGCGCGTGAACGCGTGTAAAAGCGCCGAACGCCGAACGCCGAACGCCGAACGCCGAACGCCGAACGCCGAACGCCGAACGCCGAACGCCGAACGCCGAACGCCGAACGCCGAACGCCGAACGCCGAACGCCGAACGCCGAACGCCAAACGCCAAACGCCAAACGCCAAACGCCAAACGCCAACCACTCAGCGCGCGTACGCCATCACCGCGCCATCCACCACCAGGGCGACACGTTCGCCCACGGCCGGACACCGGTGTCCCGGCACGCGTGCGCGCACGAGCACGTCGGGATCGGCATCGAGGCGCACGACCACGTCGGCATCCTGGCCCGCGAACTGCGCGGCTTCGACGCGCGCCGTATGGCCGCGCGCGGCATCGGCTTGCGTGACCGGCACGATGCCGATCTGCTCGGGGCGCAGCATCGCGTCGGCCGGCCCGTCGGGCAGCGGCGCGACGAGCGGCAGTTCGCCGAGCGCGCAGGCGATGCGCATGCTGCGTACGCGGCCGGCGAGCAGCACGGCCTGCCCGACGAACGACGCGACGTCGCGCGTGACCGGCTGCCGGTACAGCGTCTGCGGCGCGGCCGTTTGTACGAGGCGGCCGTGCCACATCACCGCCACTTCGTCGCCGAGCGTCATCGCCTCGGGTTGGTCGTGCGTGACGAGCACCGATGTCGCGCCCGCCGCGGCGAGCGCATCCGCGACCGCGCTGCGCGTTTCGTGGCGCAGCGACGTGTCGAGCGCGGAGAACGGTTCGTCGAGGATCACGAGCGACGGCTCCGGCGCGAGCGCGCGGGCGAGCGCGACGCGCTGCTGCTGGCCGCCCGACAGTTGCTGCGGCGCGCGGCTCGCATACGATGCGGGCAGCCCGACCATCTCGAGCAGTTCGTCGACGCGATGATGGCGCCGCCGCGCCGCGCGCGGCAGCCCGAACGCGATGTTGTCGGCCACCGACAGATGCGGAAACAGCGCGCCTTCCTGCGGCACGTAACCGATCCGGCGCACCTCGGGCGGCAGGTGCAGGTCGGGTGCGGCCACGCGGCGCCCGTCGATTTCGACGGTGCCGCGCTCGGCGCGCTCGAAGCCGCACAGCACGCGCAGCAGGGTCGTCTTGCCGCTGCCGGACGGGCCGAGCAGCGCGAGGCGCGAACCGCGCCGCACCGTGAGGTCGATGTCGTGCAGGACGGTATGCGCTCCGAACGATTTGGACAGGCCGTGGATGCGTAGTTCGCTCATGGGCGGTTCCGGGGAAAAAGGGCGGCGCTCAGTTGCGCACCGACGCGCGGCCCAGCAGCAGGAACAGCAGTCCCGATGCGCCGAGCGACAGCGCGACGAGCAGCGCCGCATAGGGCGCCGCGGCGGCGAACGCGAGCGTCGCCGTATCGCTCCACACCTGCGTCGCGAGCGTGCGGGTGCCGATGGGCGACAGCAGCAGCGTCGCGTTGAGTTCCGTCACGACCGAGATGAACACCATCGTCGCGGCCGCGCCGAGGCCGGGTGCCGCGAGCGGCAGCACGACGCGCGTGAGCGTCGCGCGCCAGCCGAGGCCGAGCGCGCGCGCGGTTTCCTCGAGCCGGACCTGCACGTGCGACAGCGCGGCGCGCACGCTGACGACCGCGAGCGGCAGGAACAGGATCGCGTACGCGGCGACGAGTGCCGGTGCGCTCTGGTAGAGCGGCTGCAGCAGCCGCACCGTGATCGACACGATCGCCAGCGCGACGACGATGCCCGGCACGCCCTGCACGGTCATCGCCGTGCGCTCGAGGACGGTGGCGACGCGGCCCGGATAACGGACCAACAGGAACGCGAGCGGCAGCGCGAGCAGCGTCGTGACGGCCGCCGCCGTCAGGCCGTAGCCGGACGACGCGAGCGTGGCCTGCCACAGCAGCTCGGGCGACACGTCGGCCGGCGTGACGGCGGCCGCGCCCTGTTGCGTGAGCCAGTAGCCGATCATCGCGAGCGGCACGCCGAGCGTCGCGGCGGCGAGCGCGGCGAACGCGACGGTGACGGGGCCGCGCAGGTTGCCGAGCGGATAACGCATCGCGACGCGGCGTGCGGCGCGGTGCGTATGACCGTAGCGCGCATGGCCGCGTGCGCGCGCCTCGATCGCGAGGCACAGCAGGCACAGCGCGATCAGCACGCAGCCGAGCAGCGATGCGCCGCCGCCGTCGAACGCGGTGCGGTATTCCGCATAGATCTCGGTCGTGAACGTGCGAAAGCGCAGCAACTGGAATGCGCCGAACTCGGACAGCACGCCGAGCGCGACGAGCAGCATCCCGCCGCACAGCGCGGGGCGCAGCTGCGGCAGCACGACGCGGAAGAACGTATGCCACGGCGAGCAGCCGAGCGTGCGCGCGCTTTCCTCCAGCGCAGGGTCGAGTTCGCGCAGCGCGGCGGCCACCGGCAGGTAGACGAGCGGGAAATACGCGGAGGTCAGCACGATCAGCGCGCCGAGGAAATCCTGCAGGTCGAGGCTCAGCGACACCCACGCGTAGCTCGTGATGAACGGCGGCACCGCGAGCGGCGCGGCCGCCAGCGCGGTCCACAGCGGCCGGGCCGGCAGGTCGGTGCGCTCGATGAGCCACGCGAGCGCCGTGCCGAGCAGCGTGCACGCGAGGGTCGCGGCGAGCGTGATCGACAGCGTGTTGACGAGCAACTCGCCGACGAGCGGGCGCCACAGCAGCTCGATCGCATCGTCGACGCCGAAGGTGGCCGCGCGGTACAGCGTGAAGCCGAGCGGCAACAGGATCGCGAGCGGCCCGCACGTAGCCGCGGCGACGAGCGCGCGCGACGGGCGCCGCCGGGTCGCGGTGCGTTCGCCGTCGCGCGCGGTGCGCGCCGTGCCGGACACGGCGTCGCTCATGCTCAGAGGAGGCCGGCCTGGCGCAGCAGCTTGCCGGCCTGGCTGTCGTCGCCGAGCTGTTCGAACGTCAGCGCCGGCGGGCTCAGTTCGTTGAACGGTTTCAGGATCGGATCGGGGGCGACGCCCGGATGCAGCGGATACTCGAAGCTGACATGGCCGCCCGCCATCAGCTTCTGCGCACGCTCGCTGACGAGATACGCGACGAACTTCTGCGCTTCCGGCTGGTGCTTCGACGCTTTCAGCACCGCGGCGCCGGACACGTTGACGGCACCGCCGACGTCGCCGTGGCCGAAATGGTGGATCGCGCTGCGCGTCGACTTGTCGCCGAGTTCGGCGTGCAGGCGGTCCCAGTAGTAGTTGTTGACGATGCCGGTCAGTACGCCGCCGCGGTTGACGGCCGCCGTCACGCCTTCGTCGTCGTCGAAGATCTGCGCATTGGCCTTCAGGCCCTTCAGCCATTGCAGCGTCGCGGCCTCGCCGTGCAGCGCGAGCACCGCGCTCACGAGCGGCAGGAAGTCCGCGTCGCTCGGCGCGACGCCGACCTTGCCCTTCCATTCGGGCTTCGCGAGATCGAGCAGCGACGCGGGCAACTGCTGCGGCTGGATTTTCGCGGTGTTGTAGACGAGCACGTTCTCGCGCGCGAGCACGCCGACCCAGTTGCCGTCGGCCGGGTTGAAGCGCGCGGGCACCGATTGCAGCGTGGCGCCGTCGGTCTTCGCGAACAGGCCCTTGCGGTCGAGCAGCACGAGCTCCGGCGAGTTTTCGGTGAAGTACACGTCGGCCGGCGTGCGGTCGCCTTCCGCGACGATCTGCGCGGCGAGCGCGGGGCCCTCGCCCGAGCGCACCTTCACGGTGATGCCGCTCTGCGCTTCGAAGTCCTTGACGAGCTGGTTCACGACTT
This sequence comes from Burkholderia sp. 22088, assembly GCF_052045915.1. NCBI lineage: Bacteria > Pseudomonadati > Pseudomonadota > Betaproteobacteria > Burkholderiales > Burkholderiaceae > Burkholderia > Burkholderia sp. 22088. The sequence continues at coordinate 506,931 of NZ_JBQEPY010000004.1, read as the reverse complement.
GCTCGTGTTGCGCGTTGTACAGCGTGAGCGTCGCGGCATGCGTGCGGGTGGCGTGCAGTGCGCCGGTCAGCATCAGCGCGGCGGCCGCCGCGGAAATCAGGTGCCGCAGCGGGCGGCTAACGGGTGAAGTGGTCATGTCGTTTTCAGCAGGTTGCATCCGGCCGGGCCGGGAAGGGGTGCGTTGGCTTGCGTGGCGCGATGTCATGCGTCGAACAGCGCGGCGCCGATGTACGAACCGGGTTGCGCGCCCGGCGGGCACGCGAAGATCGCGCTGCCGACGTGCGTGGTGAACTGGTTCATGATGTCCAGCTTCGAGAGCTTCTCGTTGATCGGAATGAAGCCCTTGCGCGGGTCGCGCTGGTGCGCGACGAACATCAGCCCCGCGTCGTACTCGGTCTGCTGGCGCCATGGCGGCCAGCGTTCGATGTAGAAGCTCGTGCTGTCGTTGTACGAGTACGCGCGGCGCAGGATCTGCGCGCCGTTGTTGACCTGCGGGGATGCGAGGCGCGCGTGCGAGTTGTCCGGGATCACCGGGTTGCCGTCCTTGTCGGCCGCGTCGAGGTCGAGCGCCTCGAACTCGTGCTTCTGGCCGAGCGGCGCGCCGCTGTATTTGTGGCGGCCGACCACCTGTTCCTGGAAGCCGAGCTCCGTGTTGTCCCAGTGTTCGAGCGTGATGCGGATCCGGCGCACGACCGTGTAGGTGCCGCCGTTCATCCATGCCGGGCCTTCGCTGCCGGCCCACACGAATTCGTTCATCGCGGCCGGATCGGACATCGGCGGATTCATCGTGCCGTCCTTGAAGCCCATCAGGTTGCGCGGCGTCTCGCCGGGCTTGCCCGACGTGAAGCCGGCCTGGCCCCAGCGCATCTGCGTCGCTTTCGCGCCGAGCCGCACGAGCTGGCGCACGGCGTGGAACGCGACCTGCGCGTCGTCCGCGCATGCCTGGATGAACAGGTCGCCGCCGGTTTTCTCGGGCAGCAACTGGTCGCCGTTGAAACGCGGCAGGTCGACGAGCGCGGCGGGGCGTTGCTTCGCGAGGCCGTAGCGGTCCTTGCCCGCGAGCGCGAACAGGCCGGGCCCGAAGCCGAACGTGATGGTCAGGCGCGCGGGGCCGAGGCCGAGCGCGTCACCCCCGTCGGCCGGCGCGACTTCGTCGCCGCCCGTCGCGGCGAGCGGTTGCGCGGTGTCGCCGCGCGTCATCCGCGCGGCGGCGTCGGTCCAGGTCTTCAGCAGCGCGATGACGTCCGCGCGCTGCGCCGTCGTCAGGTCGAGCGCCGCGAAATACGCGTGGCGCTGCTGCGGCGTCGCGATGCCGCTCTGGTGCTGGCCGTAGAACGGCTCGACGCCGTCGTGCGCGGGGGCCGGTGCGGCGGCGGGGGCATCCGCCGCCTTCGCGGCCGGCATCGACGCCGCCGCGAGGCCGGCGGCCACCGCGGCGCCGCCTGCCTTCAGGAAGCCGCGCCGTGCGGGGCGGGGCGGCTGGTTGTGATCGTCTGCCATGGTTCGTTCCGTTACTTCGCGAGCAACAGCGTGTTGACGTCGTCCGCGACGTAGTAGAAACCGTCGCCCTCGGGCGTCATCGCGATGCCGAACAGGTTGCCGTTGCCGGGGGGCGACTGCGCCTTGTCGGTGTTGATCCAGCGCGCGTAGAGCTGCTTGCCGGCGACCGGGTCGATCTCGACGACCTGGCCGTTCTGCGCGTTGGTCGCGAGCAGGTGGCCGTTCGGTGCGGTCGCGAGCGCGAGCGGGCGGCGCAGGAAACCGTCGGCGGTGACCTGGCGGCCGACGCCCGCGCTGGTGTCGCGCGTGAGCGGGTCGTCGATTTCGACGATCCGGTTGCCGATCGCGTCCGACACGTACAGCTTCTTCTGGTCGCCGGACAACGCGAGGCCGGTCGGGCCGACCAGGAACACGCCCTTGTCGGCCTGCGCGCCGAGGCCGCTCGCGACGACCGTTTCCTGCTTGATGACGGGCGGCTTGCCCGCCGGCACGTCGAGATCGAGGCGCAGCACGGTCGCCTGCTTGTAGACGGGCGGGTTGCCGTCCGCGCGGCCGACGCCGAAGCCGGCCATGCTGACGAACAGCGTCGCGCTGTCGCCGCGGTCGACCACGGCCATGTTGCCCCACGGGTCGTTGATGTTCGGGGTCGACCACGTCGATGCGATCTTGCCCTGCGGATCGAGCACGATCAGGCAGCCGGCCCCCTTGGTGTTCGTCGTGCCGTCGTTGCTCGGCGTGCTGCCGACGATCACCCAGCCGGATTTGAGCATCGTCATCGCCGTCGACAGGCCGATGCCGCCCGGGCACGCCTTCAGGTCGCGCGGGATCGATGCGAACAGGCTCAGCTGCTTCGTCGACGGGCGGTAGTCGACGATCGTGCTGCCGGTACCTTGCAGGTTCGCCGCGTTGTTGAAGTTGTCGACGAGCACGTCGCCCGCCTGGATCGTGCCGGCCGACACCGGCGCGACCGCGATCGCGTACGGGTTCTGGTCGCCGTTGTCGGGCACCGTGTTGACGAGCGTGGTGTGGCGATGCAGCGTCTCGAGGAAACCTTGCGGCTCGGCGAGTGCGCCGGCGGCGGCCGTCAGGGCGGCGGCGGCCAGTGCGCCCGTCGCGAGGCGGCGAAGCGGGGCGGATTGAATCATGTGAATCTCCTGGAGGGCGCGCCGTCCGGGCGGCGCGCGAAAAACGGGTCGCGTGGGCGCGTCGCTCAGAACGTGATCGTCGTACGCGCGCCGAGCACGAACGTGTTGCGCAGCGGCTGTGTCGCGTCGCTCGGGTTCTGGCCGGCGCCCGCGTTGAACGTGTACTGCGCGTCGGCCTGGACGATCCACCACGGGTTCACCTGGTACTGGTAGGTCGCCTCGAGCGTCGTCTCGCGGGTGCGCACGCCGTACGGGCCGGTCGCGAACGTCCGCGCGGCCTGGTCGAGGTCGGTCACGTGGTTGCCGACCTGGATGTACGTGACGCCGAGGCCGACGCTGTCGTTGTCGCGGCCTTCGAACGGCGCCTTCAGCACGATCCCCGCATTGGCCGAGAAGCTCACCAGGTTGCGGTCGCCCGGCGCGCCCATCACGCGCGCGAACACGCCGAGGCTGCGCGGGCCGGTCGGGTCGGGGCGCCAGATCATCTGGTCGGCCACCGCGTAGAAGCTGTAGTCGCCGTGGCGCAGCTGCGCGTTTCCGTTCGACGCGGGATCGGAGAGCGACAGCCCGTCGGTGCCCACGTTCTGGTCCGCGAAGCGGCCGTTGTGATACCAGGCGCCGATCTTGTAGGTGCCCGGCAGCCCGTTCGAGCGGCCGGTGTCCATTTCGCCGTCGGACGGCTGGTTCAGCGCGTACTGCAGCTCGCCGATATAGAGCGTGCCGTTGTGCAGGTTGAAGTTGGTGCCGCTGAGGTTGTTCGGGTTGTTGCCGAGCGGGTCGCCGTCGAACACGCCCGCGAGCGCGGTGAGCTTCGGCGTGATCTGCGCGCGCACGCGCACGCCGAGGCCCGCGAGCGGATACGCGGGGCCGCCGTTGGGCAGGTCGTACGACGGCAGTGCGGGCCAGCCGAACATCGTGTTGACGAACGTGTTCGCATACGTGCTGACCATGAATTCCTGGTCCAGGCTCTGCTGGCCGATCTTCACGTCGACGCGCTTGTCGAGGAACGACTGCTGGTACCACAGCTCCCACAGGCGCGTCGTGCCCTGCGCCTCGATGCCGCTCGCGGTGTTGAGCGTGCCGAGGTTCCGCGCGCTCAGGTTGGTGCCGTGGGTCTGCAGCGCGCTGACGTTGAACGTGCCGCCGGCCAGGCCGATCGCCTTCTGCGTGTCGACCGTCAACGTGGCCGTCGTCAATCCGTCGTAGGCGCCGCCGCGGTTCAGGCCGCCGCGCAGGTTCGCGAGGTATTCGCTGGTTTCGGTGATCTGCAGCGTCGCGCCGTACTTGCCGAGCCACGGGCGGATGCCGCCCATGTCGCCGAGCAGGCTCTGGCGCGTCCAGATGCCGGTCCACATGTTGGTCGGCTTCGCCTGGATCGAGAGGTCGGCCTCGGGTGCTTCGGGTTGTGCGTCGACGGGCACGTCGGCGAAAGCGGCGCCGCTCGCGAACGACGCGCATGCGAGGATGGCCGCGCAGGCGGCGGGGCGCATCCGGGCACGGACGCTGTCTCCCTGGAACGACGCAAACTTCATATCAAATCCCTGGTTCTAATTAGTGTGGAGTCCTGCTTGTCGGCCGCTGTCCGGACGCTCGGCTCCGATTGGCCAGGGCACGAAGCGAAGCGCAACGCGGCGCATCGTAGGAGTGTCAAATGGGAAAGTCAATGTAAACGAGAATGATTCGCATTAAATTACCGAATGTAATCCAGGGGCTTACGGAGAGGGCGTTTGGCGTGTTTAGTGCGGAGGTAAACCGTAAATATCGGCGTAATGAAAATGAATGCTTCGATGTGAAGCGATGGATCCGCGGGGCGGGGCACGCGAGGCATCCGGCTGGGTTCCGGCGGTTGATGTCGAGGCTCGTTCAGATTCGGACGGCCCGTGTTGTCGAAGCAAGGCTTCCGGACGAGGCACGCTTACGTCGTTGAGTCGATGGTTCGCAATGACCGGTTCTCGCAGGCCGATGACGGTGATCGCCGAAGGCCGCAAATACCTCCCTCTTTCTGGATGTGACAATCGTTCAAATCTAGCCGTGTGCGGACGCGTACCATCGTCAATGCTCTGTTACCGGAGCACTTCCCCTCGGATTTGACGCCAAGCTCACGCTTGGCCTTTTTTCTGATCGAGGTTTTTTGCTGGGCAGGATGCTTTCGGACGGCATCCGGTCACGACCGATCTCTGGATAACGTTTGTTCAACGACGGCTCGCGGTCTGGTTGAATTTTCAAACTGACACGTCGACGTTGGAAGGGCCCCCGGAAATCGCCGGTCTTCGACGCGTGCCCATGCAACACCGGCAAATCGGCATTGAGGCGGTAATGGATATCCAGCGTCCATATTCCGGGTCCGAACTGCGCTGCGGAACGTTCACTGCTGTGGACTGCTGATCGGAGTTGCTGTGGAATCGAATCTTGAAGATATCCAGTTGTGCTACGACAAGGCCATCGACGCTTATAACGCTGGCCAGCCTGAACTCGCTCTTCGGTTGGTCGAGGACGTTCTGAAGGAATGCCCCTCAAGTGGTGATGTCCTGCATCTGAGGGGGCTGATCGCTTTTTCGTTGGGTAAGGCCGAGGATAGGGCTGAGGAGGCAGAGGACTGGTTCAAGAGGGCTATTGACGCGTCTCCCAATGCCATCTTCTACAACAGCCTGAGCGTGGTGCAAACACGATTGAGGGCATTTTCGCAGGCGGCAGCAAGTGCGCGAAGCGGTCTGGCGTTTGCCGAAGATCACCAGCCGGATCTGGACACTTCGAAGTTGTTGTACAACCTGTGTCTGGCTTTGGTGCTGGACGAAAAACCGGAAGACGGCATCGATATTTGTCGACGCACGATTGAACGAAATCCGGCACGTTCGGATGCCTATAGCTATATGGGCGTGTGTCTCAGCCTGTTGGGCGAGACCGACCTCGCGATCAGTGCGTATCGTCGAGCAATCGAGTTGGATCCCAAAAATCTCGTAGCCTGCGGCAATCTTGGATATGCATTGCTTCGCGCCGGTGAATATAGGGAGGCCTGGCCATACTTCGAACACCGGTGGGTAACCATGCTGGCGGGCGATTCGTATCCCGGGGCGAAGTACCCGGCTTTGCCGATCAGTCGGTGGCAGGGGCAAGGGCTGCCGCCTGGCGAAAACCGCCTGCTCGTTCTGGCCGAGCAGGGATTGGGCGATACGTTGCATTTTTGTCGATATCTCGAAATGGCGCTTCGGCAATTCACTGCAGTTGGCCTTTTATGCCCGAAACCACTGCGCCGGCTGCTGACTGATTCGCTCTGCTCTCGGTGGCCAAATCTGACGTTGCTCGACGACAAGTCATTCGACCCGCTTCAGTGGGACTGGTATTGCCCGCTGCTGTCGCTGCCGATGGCCTTCGGAACGCAAGTAGACAACATTCCCGCCGATCTGCCTTATTTGTACGCGAATCGGCGACGGTCGCGAAAATGGTCATCGAAGGTGGCGAAGTTGCAGCCACGCACCTTGCCACGCATCGGGGTGGTCTGGGCGGGAGGGCATTCGGGCACGCCCGATGATCGCCGGCGTAGTATCGATCTGGATACGATGGCGCCATTGCTTGCGTGGCCTCACGCGCACTGGATCAGCTTGCAGAAGGCGGATGACATTTCGAAAGAGCTTTCTCACGAGAAGTATCCACACGTAGTCGACTGGATGCACGAGGTGAGGGACTTTGCCGATACAGCGGCCCTCATCGACGCGCTGGATCTTGTCATTTCCGTTGATACCGCGGTCGCTCACCTGGCCGCAGCCATGGGGAAGCGCGTGTGGTTACTGAACCGGTACGCGGGCTGCTGGCGCTGGTTGCGCAATCGCGACGACAGTCCGTGGTATCCCGGCATGCGACTCTTTACCCAGACCGCGCGTGGAAACTGGACTGACGTAATCGAACGCGTCTTGTCTGAATTGGAGCTCACGGCCTCGGCTTTGTCGACGAGATGAAGTCAAATGTTGCGTGAGGTGTATTGGCGTGAGTAGTTGGCAAACGGGTCAATCGGAACTGCTCCCGGATCGTGCCGAACTACGGCTTCCAGGCGCTTCTGACGACCGTGTCGAGTGTCCGCTGGCCGGTTGTGACCGTTCGATGCAGCGCATGAATATTCGATATTCCGATCCAGTCAACTGAAGTTTCGATGTCTTTGGCGGAGTAAAATTCGCGAGTATGATTATTTGCATTGCTAATAAAAAATATGGTGTGGCATTAAATCCGGCCTCACCCATGGGCGTCTATGACGCCCCTCTTCCGGGGCAACGAGTGCCTCCACCGGGGATGCGTTCAGGGAGCGTCGAAAAGTCCGGTCAGCCGTCGAGACTCGGGGCGCTCGTGACCGGTACGCCACCTCGTGACCAAGGCATCTTCATTGCGATCGACGCTACCACGGTCGACGCGACCGCCCCAATCACGCATCGTGCGGCCGACCATCGGGCGTTTGAATCGAGTCGACGCTTCCAGGCGCGGTCCAAGCGTAGGTGCGCAGATTTCCCGGTGTGGGTCGATCGGCGCATTCGGCCTAACGATGCAGTGGTGGCGCTGAAATGAATAGAGCGATGTTCGGCATGTGCGGTCTGCTGATCTGCGGACTTGTCGTGGCACTGGTGATCGTCCTGGAAACGGCGCCGACACCGCAGGAAAAAATCGCGCAGGTGGCAAAGCCCGCGAAGGTGAAGTGAAGATGCGTGTTCTGTTGACATTGTGGGGAAGCGCGATCGCACTGGCTGTCTGTGTGGCCTGGCTTGCCGATCGCCCCAAACATGGTGAGCCTGTGCCGCTTGCGTCTCGACTGATTCAAGGCTCGGCGAAGTCGATCGTCACGCCGCCGCGTGAGCAGGCTCGGTAACGGCGGCTCGCGCTGTCTCTGGTGCCGGTTGCGTACGTACCGATGCCGGAAGCGAAGTTCCGGCCTTGTGCAGCACAGAGTGAGACTTCATGCGGTGATATTCGGGGGTGATCGATGCGATTCGTGGCTTCCGATGTGAGGATGAAAATGCAACATTCCCTTTATCGAGTTCTGAGCGTCACGGCGTTCGCCTGGAAGTTGACGGCACCGGCAGAGCGGGAAGTCATGGTCAAGGGTGCGTCGACGATCGATATCGACCGCCGTATCGTGCAACCAGCCGTCGGCTTGCGTGACGGTCAGTGCGACGACGCGATTGTCTGACTGCAATCGCTCGGTGCCCACCGGGCAGCCGAACGAGCCGCGACAGCGCCGGGATCGCTGCAGATTGTCGTCGATCCCGGTTGCGTGTGGTTCGCAGCTGGATTCATCGATCACGTATGGCGTCTTCAGCATCGGTCTTTGCGCCTGTCTTGAACTCAAACCGCATATGTTGCTGCTGTAACGACGCTGGCGGGCACACAGAGCCGAATGTCGTGAGCGCTCTAGGAAGCAGCTACTCCCCATCGTCCCTGTGACTGGAATCGAGCAACTCCAACCGGTACCCGTGATTGTAAACAGCGCGAAGTCGAACACCGTTTTCGGGCGTGATTCGCAGCTTGGAACGCACGCGATAGATGTGTGTATCGAGCGTCCTGGAGATGTGGTCGCTATGGCGTCCCCATATCGACTTGATCAGCGCTTCGCGAGGCATTGCGCGACCACAATTTTGAAACAGCGCAACGGCGACGTTGAATTCTCTCGATGTCAGTTTAATCGGCTCGTCACTCAGGAACACGGTTTCGGTCACGAGATCCAGACGGTAACGACCGATGTTGATCGATGTCGGCGTCGCGTTCACGGGATAGGCCCGCCGCAGGAGTGCACGGACTCTTGCGATCAGCTCATGGCGCCGGACAGGCTTGACCATGTAGTCATCAGCGCCTGCATCAAGCGCAACGACAAGCTGTTCCTCGCGCACTCGATTCGTCAGGAACAACACGGGGAGGTCTCTGCCGACTCGCGCACGAATCCAGGCAAGGACTTCCAGCCCGGAAATATCCGGCAAGTTCCAGTCGAGCACGATCAGGTTGAAGGTATCGGTTTCGAGGAGGCGTATGGCTTCTGCGCCGCGGGTAGCGCTTCGGACATCGAACCTTTCTGCGATCAGGACATCGCAGATAAACGCAGCCTGTGCTGGCTCGTCGTCAACGGTAAGAATTTTCATTGGAACCATTTTTTTCGTGTTGCTTAAATCCGTGCATACCCTCGTGCGTGGGGCAGCTTGTGTTTTCAGATTTAAGTGAAAGCTAATCGAAATATTTTGTCTGGGCGTTGTATGGCCGAATGGCAGGATTGATTTGCGAAATAGAGTGACATTCTTGAGCGGTCTTTTTGTCAACTTTTATGAACAGAATGAATATTGGGGCGCGGTTGATGTGTGACAAATGTTGTCAATCGCTATTGCTCGTCGATATAGCATGTTTCATATGGATTGTTGGGCGAGTGCGAGTTCAGGTAGTGGAGTGTTTTCGTGTTGTCGACTCGATCGGTGCTTATTTTTATGTTTTACGAGATGTAATTGTATAAATGCGCAACCTGGAGTCTCATCGGCGGTATTTGGAAAGAAGGGCGAATCTGGAGGCTCGAATTGCTGAAGAGCGGCGAGCGGCTGCTGAGGCGATTTTGCTCGAGATTAGATATTGCGTCCGTGAGTTTGGATTTTCTCCTGAGGATATATTTACGGCCGATATCCTGCGCCGTGCGACGAAACGGCGGCCGCGTTATTTCGACCCGGTCAGCGGAGCGACGTGGTCAGGAGTAGGGCGGGCGCCTGAGTGGATTCGCGATAAGGATCGCAAGCAGTTTGAGATATCCAATTTTGATCGTGAGAATTGAGCAATCGGGTTTTCCCGATGAAGCGACGGTCGCGTGTGCATGTCTCCCGGTGTTGCGTCGGCAATTGTAATTGTGTGAAGGGCCGTCAATCTCTGAAGTGTTTGGGTCACGATCCATCTTTTAATGAAGATGGGTATTGGCGTCGACGGTGAGGGGTAAATATAAATTGTCGGGGTGAGGCGCGCGGCGACTGTTCCTGTTGCTGTGTGTTCGGTGATGTTTTTCGATAAAAAGATTAATTAGTTTAAAAACATATCGAAATAATTTTCATGATTTTCACGCGATGGAACTGACGCGCCTGCAGCGGAGGAATGGGAGTCGCTGAATGTCGGTGTAGTCGTTTCGATTGCAAGCACTTTTTATATTTTTGCCAGCAGTAGATGAAATCAGCATTCGGCATCTCGTATGGCGCTATGCCGACATGACACTGCGCGACATTTTCCGCAGCGGCCGGCCCGGCGAAGGACGGGGGCTGGGTGCAAAGGCATAAAAGTCGCCCACGATGAACTCCCCGCGGGGCTGCGGGGAATTGTGTTTCTTTCACAAGAGCCGCTGTTTTTTGGTGCGAATTCCGATCGGCCGGACAGTACAACAGGGAGAACAAAATGAACAAGATTTACAAGAATGTCTGGTGCGAGAAGACGGGCACCTATGTGGCCGCATCGGAAACTGCGAAAGGGCGAAGGGCGGGTGGGACGAGCGCCGTAGTGGGGGCGTTGACTGCTGTGGTGTTGTTGGGGGGAGGATCCTTCGCGTCGCCGGACGTGTATGCCGCTGCATTTGTCGTTTGTGGCAATGCATCGACTGCTGCTCTCATTCCGACGGGCCCGACAACCAGCTACAACATGGGCTGTACCACCGGCAGCGACGTGCTTTTCATGGGCGGCTATTCAGGGGGGCCGGGAATCAATTCGGGCGCCAGCACGTCGACCACATGGATCACTGTCAACAACGCGACGACGCCAAGTTCGAGCGTCACCGGCTCCATACCGGGGCAGTCGATCGAACTGTATGCACCGGGAAGCATCATCCTGAATGGCAGTAACGTCAACGTATCCAGCAATAAAATCATCAACCTTGCGAACGGTACCGTTGCCGCCGGCAGCGGGGACGCGGTCAACGGCGGCCAACTGTTTACGCTGTCGACTTCGACGTCGACCGGCTTGTCGTCGGCCACCAGCTCGATTTCTTCGCTGTCGACGTCGACTTCGACGGGGCTGTCGTCCGCGAACAGCTCGATCACGTCGCTGTCGACCTCGGCGTCGACGGGCTTGTCGTCGGCCACCAGTTCGATTTCTTCGCTGTCCACGTCGACCTCGACGGGCATCAGCTCGCTGTCCACTGGCCTGAATTCGGCTAATAGCACGGTGTCGTCGCTGTCGACTTCGACGTCGACGGGCTTGTCGTCGGCCACCAGCTCGATTTCTTCGCTGTCGACGTCGACTTCGACGGGGTTGTCGTCGGCGAACAGCTCGATCACGTCGCTGTCGACCTCGGCGTCGACGGGCCTGTCGTCGGCGAACAGTTCGATCTCCTCGTTGTCCACGTCGACCTCGACGGGCATCAGCTCGCTGTCGACCGGCCTGAGCTCGACCAACAGCTCGGTGTCGTCGCTGTCGACCTCGACGTCGACGGGGCTGTCGTCCGCGAACAGCTCGATCACGTCGCTGTCGACCTCGGCGTCGACAGGCCTGTCGTCGGCGAACAGTTCGATATCCTCGTTGTCCACGTCGACCTCGACTGGCTTGTCGTCGGCCAACAGCTCGATTTCTTCGCTGTCCACCTCGACTTCGACGGGCATCGGCTCGCTGTCGACCGGCCTGAGTTCGACGGATAGCTCGGTGTCATCGCTGTCGACTTCCACGTCGACGGGGCTGTCGTCGGCGAATAGCTCAATCTCCTCGTTGTCGACCTCGACTTCGACGGGTCTGTCGTCCGCGAACAGTTCGATCACGTCGCTGTCGACCTCGACGTCGACGGGCCTGTCGTCGGCGAACAGTTCGATATCCTCGTTGTCCACGTCGACCTCGACTGGCTTGTCGTCGGCCAACAGCTCGATTTCTTCGCTGTCCACCTCGACTTCGACGGGCATCGGCTCGCTGTCGACCGGCCTGAGTTCGACGGATAGCTCGGTGTCATCGCTGTCGACTTCCACGTCGACGGGGCTGTCGTCGACGAATAGCTCAATCTCCTCGTTGTCGACCTCGACTTCGACGGGTCTGTCGTCCGCGAACAGCTCGATCACGTCGCTGTCGACCTCGACGTCGACCGGTCTTTCGACGGCGAACAGCTCGATTTCTTCGCTGTCCACCTCGACCTCGACGGGCATCAATTCGCTGTCGACGGGCCTGAGCTCGACGGATAGCTCGGTGTCGTCGCTGTCGACTTCCACGTCGACGGGTTTGTCGTCGGCGAATAGCTCAATCTCCTCGTTGTCGACCTCGACTTCGACGGGTCTGTCGTCCGCGAACAGCTCGATCACGTCGCTGTCGACCTCGACGTCGACGGGTTTGTCGTCAGCCAACAGCTCGATTTCTTCGCTGTCCACGTCGACCTCGACGGGCATCAACTCGTTGTCGACGGGCCTGAGCTCGACGGATAGCTCGGTGTCGTCGCTGTCGACCTCGACGTCGACCGGTCTGTCGTCGGCCAACAGCTCGATTTCTTCGCTGTCCACCTCGACTTCGACGGGCATCAACTCGTTGTCGACCGGCCTGAGCTCGACGGATAGCTCGGTGTCGTCGCTGTCGACGTCAACATCGACCGGTCTGTCGACGGCCAACAGCTCGATTTCTTCGCTGTCCACCTCGACTTCGACGGGCATCGGCTCGCTGTCGACGGGCCTGAGCTCGACGGATAGCTCGGTGTCGTCGCTGTCGACTTCCACGTCGACGGGTTTGTCGTCGGCGAATAGCTCAATCTCCTCGTTGTCGACCTCGACGTCGACCGGTCTTTCGACGGCGAACAGCTCGATTTCTTCGCTGTCCACGTCGACCTCGACGGGCATCAACTCGTTGTCGACGGGCCTGAGCTCGACGGATAGCTCGGTGTCGTCGCTGTCGACTTCCACATCGACGGGTTTGTCGTCGGCGAACAGCTCGATCTCTTCGTTGTCCACGTCGACCTCGACGGGCATCAACTCGTTGTCGACGGGCCTGAGCTCGACGGATAGCTCGGTGTCGTCGCTGTCGACTTCCACATCGACGGGTTTGTCGTCGGCGAACAGCTCGATCTCTTCGTTGTCCACGTCGACCTCGACGGGCATTAACTCGCTGTCGACGGGCTTGAGCTCGACGGATAGTACGGTGTCGTCGCTGTCGACCTCGACGTCGACGGGTTTGTCGTCGGCCAACAGCTCGATTTCTTCGCTGTCCACGTCGACTTCGACGGGCATCGGCTCGCTGTCGACGGGCCTGAGCTCGACCAATAGCTCGGTGTCATCGCTGTCGACTTCCACGTCGACGGGTTTGTCGTCGGCGAACAGCTCGATCTCTTCGTTGTCCACGTCGACCTCGACGGGCATCAACTCGCTGTCGACGGGCCTGAGCTCGACGGATAGCTCGGTGTCGTCGCTGTCGACCTCGACGTCGACCGGTCTGTCGTCGGCCAACAGCTCGATCTCCTCACTGTCCACGTCGACCTCGACGGGCATCAACTCGCTGTCGACCGGTCTGAGCTCGACGGATAGCTCGGTGTCGTCGTTGTCGACTTCGACGTCGACGGGGCTGTCGTCGGCGAATAGCTCGATTTCTTCGCTGTCCACGTCGACCTCGACGGGCATCAGCTCGCTGTCGACGGGCCTGAGCTCGACCGATAGCTCGGTGTCGTCGTTGTCGACGGGCCTGAGTTCGACCGATAGCTCGGTGTCGTCGCTGTCGACCTCGACGTCGACGGGTTTGTCGTCGGCCAACAGCTCGATCTCTTCGCTGTCCACGTCGACTTCGACTGGTTTGTCATCGGCCAACAGCTCGATCACGTCGCTGTCGACTTCGACGTCGACGGGCCTGTCGTCGGCGAACAGCTCGATATCTTCGCTGTCCACGTCGACTTCGACGGGGCTGTCGTCCGCGAATAGCTCGATTTCTTCGCTGTCCACCTCGACTTCGACGGGCATCAGCTCGCTGTCGACCGGCCTGAGCTCAACGGATAGCACGGTGTCGTCGCTGTCGACGTCAACATCGACCGGTCTTTCGACGGCGAGCAGCTCGATTTCTTCGCTGTCCACCTCGACCTCGACGGGCATCAACTCGCTGTCGACGGGCCTGAGCTCGACGGATAGCTCGGTATCGTCGCTGTCGACTTCCACGTCGACGGGGCTGTCGTCGGCGAATAGCTCAATCTCTTCGTTGTCGACCTCGACCTCGACGGGTCTGTCATCGGCCAACAGCTCGATCACGTCGCTGTCGACTTCGACGTCGACGGGCCTGTCGTCGGCGAACAGCTCGATATCTTCGCTGTCCACGTCGACCTCGACGGGTCTGTCGTCCGCGAATAGCTCGATCACGTCGCTGTCGACTTCGACGTCGACCGGCTTGTCGTCGGCCACCAGCTCGATTTCTTCGTTGTCCACGTCGACCTCGACGGGGCTGTCGTCCGCGAATAGCTCGATTTCTTCGCTGTCCACGTCGACTTCGACCAGCATCGGCTCGCTGTCCACCGGCCTGAGCAGCACGAACAGCACGATCCTGTCGCTGTCCACCTCGACGTCGACGGGTATCGGCTCCTTGTCCACGGGTCTCAGTTCGACCAACAGTTCGATGACGTCGCTGTCCACGTCGACCTCGACCGCGATCGAAGCCGCGAAAACGCACTACTTCAGCGTTAACGATGGCGGTGCGCCAGGGGCGAACTACGCGAACAGCGCCGCGACGGGCCTCTACTCGTTGGCCGCCGGCGTCGGCGCCAGCGCGGCGGGCGCGAGCAGCGTCGCGGTCGGCTACGGCTCGAACGCGCAATCGGACGGCTCGGTCGCGATCGGTCAAAGCGCGTCGGCAACAGGTGGCAAGGCCGTGTCGATCGGCTCCGGCAATACCGCGAGCGGCGACGGCGCGGTCGCGATCGGCGACCCGAGCGTCGCGACGGGCACCGGCGCAGTCGCGATGGGCGCGAACGACACGGCGACCGGTACCGGCGCAGTGGCGCTCGGCAACGCGAGCACGGCAACCGGCAACAGCGCGCTCGCACTCGGCAACTCGAGCCAGGCCACCGCGGACAACACGATCGCACTCGGCAACCAGGCCACGGCCAGCGCGATCGGCGCGCAAGCCTACGGGTCGGGCGCGACGGCCAGCGCGACCAACGCACTCGCGCTCGGTTCGAATGCCACCGCGAACGTTGCCAACTCGATCGCGCTCGGTGCGAACGCGGTCACCGGCAATGCGGTCGCGGTGTCGAGCGTCACGGTCGGCGGCGTCACGTACTCGGTCGCCGGCACCAGTCCGGTGGGCGTTCTGAGCGTCGGTGCGCCGGGCGCGGAACGCCAGATCACGAACGTCGCTGCCGGCCAGGTGTCGGCCACCAGCACGGACGCGATCAACGGCAGCCAGTTGAACGCGACGAACCAAGCGGTCAACAACCTGTCGACGTCGACCGCGACGAACGTCGCATCGCTGTCGACGGGTATCAACTCGCTGTCGACGGGCCTGAGCTCGACCAATAGCAACGTGTCTGCGCTGTCCACCTCGACCTCAACCGCGATCAACGCGCTGTCGACATCGACGGCGGCCGGTCTCAGTTCCCTGTCCACCGGCCTGAGCACGACGAACAACAGCGTGGCCTCGCTGTCGACTGGCGTGACGAACATCAACAACCAGTTGAGTCAGCTTTCCACGTTGATGACGACGAACACGACGAACACCGGCGGCATCGCCGCCGACATGAACGGCACCGGCTCCGACAAACCAACCGTCACTGCCGGCTCGAACTCGGTGGCAATCGGCGCGAATTCGAACGACGGCGGTCGCTCGAACGTGGTGTCGGTCGGCAGCGACACGCAGCAGCGTCAGATCACGAACGTCGCGCCGGGTACGCAAGGCACCGACGCGGTGAACGTGAACCAGCTGACGCAGGTGCAGACGACGCTGTCGACGGCACTGTCGGGCCAGCAGGCGCAGATCAACTCGCTGGGTTCGCAACTGCAGCAGACCGACCAGATGGCGAAGCAGGGTATCGCGGCCGTCGGCGCGATGGCGTCGATCCCGCAGCTCGATCGCGACGCCAACTTCGGGATGGGTGTGGGCACGTCGACCTTCCTCGGCCAGAAGGCGATGGCGGTCAACATGCAGGCGCGCATTACCGAGAACCTGAAGGCGTCGATCAACGGCGGTTTCAGCGGCGGTCAGAAGGTGATCGGCGCCGGCATGCTGTATCAGTGGAAATAATTGCATGTTCGCGCACGGCCGACTGAAAGCCCGGAGCGGGAGCAAGGCGTATCGGCGGGCACCGGAATTTCGAGTGCGTGCATTGGAGATCGCTGTGGATGGTGCGGCCGTGCGTTGCAATACCGATGATCTTGTCGAAGACGCGGAGCGTGGATTGGCGCGGAAGGAGTTCTTTTTCGTTTATCAGCCAAAGCTCCGCCTTCAGACCGGATTGTTGTCCGGATTCGAGTCATTGATACGCTGGCAGCATCCGGAGCGCGGCGTGTTGATGCCGGCGGCGTTCATTGACCTCGTCGAAGATTCGCATCTGACATGCCGATTCACTGATTATGTGGTCGAGGAGTCCGCGCGCGTGCTCGCCGGTTGGGCTGCGCTCGGCTATGACGATTTGTCTCTGTCCGTCAATTTGCCCGCTCATGAAGTCACGCGGCCGGGAATGGCAAGAAGACTGGCGCTCGTTCTGGATTCCTACGCCGTCCGTGCCGCGAATTTTCAGATTGAACTGACGGAGTCCATCGATCCTGGCCCGATAGAGGCACTTGCCGCGGCCGTGTCATCGATTCGAGATCTTGGGGCGAGCGTTGCGATCGATGATTTTGGTTCGGGGTGCTGGTCGTTGACCAAATTGCATGGCCTGGCTGTCGATACACTCAAGCTGGATCGATCCTTCATGCGCGACGTTCATGAAAGTGCCGAATCGAGAGCGATGGTCGAAGCGCTCGTCGAGCTTGGGAGCCGCTTGAAGAAGAACGTCGTCGTGGAGGGTGTCGAAACCAGGGCTCAGTTCGAGTGGCTGAGAGAAATGATGCAGATTGATTGCCAGGGATACTACATCTCCGAACCCGTTCGAGAGGAGCAGGTGGATCGATTGATCGAACGATGCGGAATTCCGGGGTGAAGCGAGGGCGTTGTTGTTCCGGGTGAATGGGGATGGCCGGAATGCAACGATTCCTTCTCGTATATGTCGAGGGCGACTCGTTGTTTCCATGGCGTGCTTCTCAAGTCGCGACCGAGCGTCAGCGGAGCTGGCGCTTGTGGATCGCCAGGATCCGATTGACCGCGGCTTGGCAGGGGCGTGACGAGTGTGGCACTCCGTGACGGGTCGACATGGGCGGGGTGTCCACGCGATGCCTTCAGGGGATGATGCTGTCGCGTCAAAACCGGCATGCTTACGAGCGAGCGTGCGCATTATTTGCCGGGCACAGGCGCAGGCTCGATTCATCGAAGGCGCGGGATCGAACGTGCCATGTGACGCATGAAAGGACAGGCCGCAACCTTGAGTCGATATCGCGAATCGAAACCGAAAAGTACGATCAGGCCGATACGCGTGAGTGATGCGGTTCAAAGTCGCGAGTAAAGCAATCTCGCGTGAATGCGTCGATATAGTCCATCATCAAATCGGATGAGCGTCCGGCTTCCTGCTCGTCACCGGCAGCGACTGCTCGCGCGACTCTCGTGTGCTGCAGGCTCGCCGACGGCAAATCATCCAGCTGCTTGTGATACATGAAGTAAAAGCGTCGCGACAGGGCATGTAACGGTGCGATGGCCTCGGCGGCGAACCGATTCCGTGAAAACTGCGCGATGAGTTGATTGATCGCATAGACGCATCTCAAGTAGGCGACGACGTCTCGAGATTCGCCTGCCGCGTCGAGTTTTTTGGCGATTTCGCGGATCTGTTCGCGCTCCTCTGGCAATGACCGCCGTGCAGCGCGTTGCGCGATGAGGCGTTGGAGTTCACGGCGCGTTTCAAGTACGAGCAACTGATCATGAATGTTCGGGACGGTGATCATGATGCCGTGTCGTGGAACGATCTGAAGGAGATGCGACGCAGCCAGTCGTTGCGCGGCCTCGCGAACCGGCGTTCTCCCGGTATTCAGCTTTTCTGCGAGAGAGGCCTCGGACCAGACGCTGCCGGGTGCAAGCTCCAGCGTGACGATGAGTTCCTCGAGTTTATCGTGGGCTTGTTCGGCCAGGGTACTGCCAGTCAGTCCGTTCATTTGCCTAAGTGTTTGCCTGAAGAATATCACTAACATATTAGTCAGGTCCCCCCTTGTTTTCAACTCGAGACTTAAAAAGGGCAAGGTCAAGGAACGGGTTTACCCCCCTTTGATCTCTGGCAGGTGTCTCGATATCCTACTGATATGTCAGTAACATTTGAGTGGCATGGTATGTGGATGCGCCATTTCAAGCCAGGGCGGGCGATGAGTTTGCTCGACGCGTCGATCGCTATCGAGGCCGGCATGAAATGGCAATCCAGGTGCCGGCTTGCCTGACAGGTTCGCAACGGTCTGCCAATCCGCATCGTCGACGCCGCTCTTTGGTGTTGGGCACGGAACAGCGGGTACTTGGAGAAGTTGATGACGGGCAAGGTTGCAAGGTCGTGTATCGCTGGATTTTGAGGTTGATGTAGGGGTGAGATGAGGTTGGTTTCAATCGGTCGGCATTATCAAAAACAAAACATACGTTCAGACCTGTGTATTCAGGCGATCGATTTGGAGTGCGATGAAAATCATTCGGGTCGACGAAGGCTGGGGGTGTTATGAGTATCTTGTTAGTGGAAGGGGATCACGATCAGGCGTCGGCCCTTGAAAGGGCGCTGCACGGGTCGGGTCAGGAAATTTTCCGGGTGTGCGATAGCACACGGGCTGTTCAGTTTCTGAAAAAGGAGAGGGTCGAACTCATCGTGCTCGATTGGCGAATTCCAGATGCCAACGGCCTGAATTTGCTGCACTGGATTCGGGCCAACGTCGGAGATGAGCCGGTCGTTTTGTTCCTTGCCGCGAGAACGCTTGAAGCAGATGTTGCCGCCGCGCTGGACGCAGGAGCCGACGAGTACATCGGCAAGCCGTTCCGCGAGATCGAGTTGGCCGCTCGCGTCAACGCGCTGTTGCGTCGAAATGGCCGCAACAAGAAACCCGACAGCAGGGTCGAGGTCGGAGCGTATGTGTTGAACCCGCTGGCGCGCACAATCGCCGTGCACGGAAAGATCATCGACTTGACGGCAAAGGAATTTGCGCTGGCAAATTTCCTGTTCACCAACATCGGGAGCGTGCTTTCCCGGGATTCCTTGTCGACGCTGGCGTGGGGGCGAGCGCTCGATGGAACATCGCGGAGCCTCGACACGCATATCTATCGACTTCGACAAAAATTGGCGCTTCGTCCGGAAAACGGGCTTCAATTGAGTGCCGTGTATACGCATGGCTACCGGCTCGATATGGTCGACGACTTTTCGATGGCGGAGAATTTTGCGGCCCGCGGCCCGGTCCCGCAGCGTGCGATTGCCGAGAGCCCTGCTTCCGCGCTGGTTTAGACAATTCCGGGAGATTCGTCCGTCTAATTGTGTGAAGGTGATCCGGGCTGCTCTCGGCGGTTATCGCGCGGGCAGCCCGCTTCGCGCCAGCGATTTCGTGGATCCGATGCATGACGTGTCGACGGGCAGGTCGTCCGGGTCCTGTGCGATTCCGTGCGCCAGCCATGGCGCAGCAAGATGATGAACTTCTCTTGTCCAGAAGGGACGAATGCGGGGCAGTGCTTCCTCCCCGCAAGCGCAGTGGGGTATCCGTACCCCATATAATTTGCCTGGGTTTGCCCGGATACGCGGGATATCCCTGAGGGATCGTGGCCGTGCGGTTTTCCGGTGGGGACGGATCGAGCAAGTGGCGCGCGGCGTCTTCCCGGTTTCTCGGGCTGTCGCCCGGGTTTATGTCCAAGCTATTGTTTTTGCAGGACATATCGGGGGTGTTCCTGGTTCGTCGAGGTTGTCCCGGGTTCACGTTCGGGTGAGCAACGTTCGAGGTCGAGCGGGCTTCGCCGGCCCGAAAAAAACCGTCAATCCCCCTTCTTGAATTTGTCAAAACCCGTCCATATAATTAGCACTCGCTGCACGAGAGTGCTAACAATTCTCTGCCGGGCGATAAGCCGGGCAGATTCCCTAAGCGTTCTTCAATCTCAGTCAAGAGAGGAGTGAATATGAACCTTCGTCCTTTGCACGATCGCGTGATCGTCAAGCGCCTGGATCAGGAAACCAAGACCGCCTCGGGCATCGTGATCCCCGACGCCGCTGCTGAAAAGCCGGACCAGGGCGAAGTCCTGGCGGTCGGCCCGGGCAAGCGTGACGACAAGGGCGCCCCGATCGCGCTCGACGTGAAGGTCGGCGATCGCGTCCTGTTCGGCAAGTACGCAGGCCAGACCGTGAAGGTCGACGGCAACGAACTGCTGGTCATGCGCGAAGAAGACATCATGGCCGTGGTCAACGCCAAGTAAGCGTCCACCGACGGTACATATTCCCAAGAATTCAAGGAGTTAGAAGATGGCAGCTAAAGACGTCGTATTCGGCGATTCCGCCCGTTCGAAGATGGTCGAAGGCGTGAACATTCTCGCCAACGCAGTCAAGGTCACGCTGGGTCCGAAGGGCCGCAACGTGGTGCTCGAGCGCAGCTTCGGCGGCCCGACGGTCACCAAGGACGGTGTGTCGGTCGCGAAGGAAATCGAGCTGAAGGACAAGCTCCAGAACATGGGCGCGCAAATGGTCAAGGAAGTTGCTTCCAAGACCAGCGACAACGCAGGCGACGGCACGACGACGGCAACCGTCCTCGCGCAATCGATCGTTCGCGAAGGCATGAAGTACGTCGCATCGGGCATGAACCCGATGGACCTGAAGCGCGGCATCGACAAGGCAGTCGCAGCGGCTGTCGACGAGCTGAAGAAGATCAGCAAGCCGTGCACGACGAACAAGGAAATCGCACAGGTCGGCTCGATCTCGGCGAATAGCGACACGTCGATCGGCGATCGCATCGCTGAAGCGATGGACAAGGTCGGCAAGGAAGGCGTCATCACCGTCGAAGACGGCAAGTCGCTGGCCGACGAACTCGACGTCGTCGAAGGCATGCAGTTCGACCGTGGTTACCTGTCGCCGTACTTCATCAACAACCCGGAAAAGCAAGTCGCCGTCCTCGACAACCCGTTCGTGCTGCTGCACGACAAGAAGGTGTCGAACATCCGTGATCTGCTGCCGGTGCTCGAGCAAGTCGCGAAGGCTGGCCGTCCGCTGCTGATCATCGCGGAAGACATCGAAGGCGAAGCGCTCGCAACGCTGGTCGTGAACAACATCCGCGGCATCCTGAAGACCGTTGCGGTCAAGGCGCCTGGCTTCGGCGATCGTCGCAAGGCGATGCTGGAAGACATCGCGATCCTGACGGGCGGCCAAGTGATCGCCGAAGAAACCGGCCTGACGCTCGAGAAGGCAACGCTGGCAGAACTGGGCCAGGCGAAGCGCATCGAAGTGGGCAAGGAAAACACGACGATCATCGACGGCGCAGGCGAAGCCGTGAACATCGAAGCACGCGTGAAGCAAGTGCGCGCGCAAATCGAAGAAGCGACGTCGGACTACGACCGTGAAAAGCTGCAAGAGCGCGTGGCCAAGCTGGCCGGCGGTGTTGCAGTGATCAAGGTCGGCGCAGCGACCGAAGTCGAAATGAAGGAAAAGAAGGCACGTGTCGAAGACGCACTGCACGCAACGCGCGCAGCTGTGGAAGAAGGCATCGTGGCAGGTGGCGGCGTTGCGCTGATCCGCGCTCGCACCGCGATCGCAGGCCTGACCGGCGCGAACGCCGACCAGAACGCCGGCATCAAGATCGTGCTGCGCGCAATGGAAGAGCCGCTGCGCCAGATCGTCACGAACGGCGGCGAAGAAGCCAGCGTCGTGGTGGCGGCAGTTGCTGCAGGTACGGGCAACTACGGCTACAACGCAGCGACGGGCGAGTACGTCGACATGGTCGAAGCCGGCGTCGTCGACCCGACCAAGGTCACGCGTACCGCACTGCAGAACGCAGCTTCGGTTGCAGGCCTGCTGCTGACGACGGACGCAGCTGTTGCCGAACTGCCGAAGGAAGACGCACCGATGCCGGGCGGCATGCCGGGCGGCATGGGCGGCATGGGCATGGACATGTAATCGACTTCGGTCGATGGTGTCCGGAGCGCGCAGCGATGCGCGTTCCAGCCAAAAGAAAAGACCCGCAGCGATGCGGGTCTTTTTTTATTGGTGCCGTTGAATCGGCGGCGGGTGCGGGACGGCCGGGTGCGGCAAGGATGGCGCCGCGAGTTCGCCGCGACGGCGGGACGTGCCCGCCGTGTTCGGCTCAATGCCGGTGCGACGTCCTCGGCACCGGGTCGACCTTCACCGCCGGCGGGGTATCCGCGTCTTCATTGCTGCGCGCCCAGAAGAACCGGTCGGGCAAATACGCGCCCATGCCGGGCCGGAACGCGTCACGCACGGCCTGGTACAGGTATTCCTGCGCTTCACGAACCGCTTCGGGCGGCTCCTGGCCGTTCGCGAGCAGTGCCGCGATGGCCGCGCCCAGCGTGTCGGTGATGCCCATCAGCCGATGCGGCGAACGATCCCACATGTCCTCGCGCAACTGGCCTTCTTCGCCGTACAGCGTGTTGACGAGCCGATGCGAGCCGGTCTCGGACGACAGGATGTACTCGCAGCCCTGCGACAGCAGGTGCGACACGGCTGCGTCGAGATTCGGCGCCTCGGCGTCGCCGTCCGGTTGCGCGAGCGCGATCAGCGTCGCGTAGTCGGCAACCAGCAGCGTGGTTTGCGGCGCGAGCAGGTCGGCGATCGATTCGCGCAGGTCGTCGGCGGCGAGCACGTGTTCGTCGTCGAGCGTGAAGTCCGGCGCGAGCACGAGCGGCACGCCGTCGTAGTCGGCGACGACCTCGGCGATCGCGCTCACGACTTCCGCACGCGTCGCCGCGCCGATCTTGAACGCGGCAACCGGCATGTCTTCGAGCAGCATGCGGGCCTGGGCGGCGACCACGTCGGGATCGAGGCCGGTGACTTCGTCGCAGGCGGCCGAGTCGCGCACCGTGTAGCCCGTCAGGACGGACACGCCGTGACAGCCCATGCTCGCCAGGGTCATCAGATCGGCTTGGAGGCCGGAGCCGCCGGTGGGATCGGACAGGCCGAAGGTGAGGACGATCGGAGGGGCGTTGCTGGACATGTAAAAATGGGGCAAGAGAAAAACGGGAAAGCGACGGACATGCGGACGGCGAGGCGAAATGGGCGTTTTCGGCCCTGTGTTGCCCGGCAGGCCGCACTTTTCAGCCATTATGCGGCGGAATCCGGCCCGCACGACGGATTTTTTAGCGCAGCGCAACGTAGTCGCCGTACTCCAGCGCGATTGCTAGGCAGTCCGGCCCCGACACGGTACCATCATGGCTCCCGAATTTACCGACTTTCCCGACGCGGCTTAAGATGGAATACAAGAGCTGGATGTGCCTGATTTGTGGCTGGATTTATGACGAAGAAGCCGGGCTGCCCGAAGAGGGCATTGCCCCGGGCACGCGCTGGGAAGACGTCCCGATCAACTGGACGTGTCCTGAATGCGGCGCCCGCAAGGAAGACTTCGAGATGGTCCAGATCTGACCGGACCCTCGGCCCACGGCACACCGCTCAGGCCTCGCATCGGTCCGGCGCTCGCGCGCCGAGGCCTGCGCGAGCGACTTGACGATGACAGGCGCGCGTGTGCATGAGGCCCGAACCGGCGAACGTTCCCCACCCTGACGCATTGCCCAACCCGCGCGGCGGGGCCGTGCGCGCGGCCGACGCGTGGCTTGCGGCGGCTGCCGACGCATTCGAGCGTCGCGACGACGCAGCCGCGCCGCTGTCCGCCGCGGCGGCCGTGCTGGCGGAAGCCGGCTGGCTGCCGGCCGCGCGATTCGCGGGGCAGTTGTCGGCCGCCGTGCCGCTCGTCGCCGTCGAGCCGACTTCGGCCGGCTGGCGGGCCGCGCTGCGCGATTTCCGCGCGGCCGTCGGCCGCCACAACCTGCGCGAGCTCGCCTGCTCGCCCGTTCTCTTCGAACATTTCCGTGCCTTGCGCGCGCAAAGCGCCGCCGACCTGCGCGCGAGCGCGCCGCTCGACGCGCTCGCGCTCGTCGGCCGTGCGGTGCCGCCGGCCACGCTGCGCGCGTTGCCCGATGCGTTTGCGACCCGGATTCGTGCCCGCTACGAACAGGCGCTGCTTGGCGTGCTGCGCGCGGGACACGGCGCGCCCGATGCGGCACTCGCCGAACTCGACGCGATGATGGCCGTGCTGGCGGGCGACGATCCCTACGATTTCTGGCGGCTCGCGGCCGCGTGCGTGCGCGCGCTGCGCGCCAGCGGCGCGCCGGAGCTGAAGCGCTTTCTCGCGCGGACGAATTTGCTGCTAGGCGAGCACGCGCAGGGCCGGCGCAGTGCGCCGCCGGAACTCGTGCGCGAGACGGTGGCGCTGCTGTGGCGCGATTTCGCGCTGTTCGGCGCCGCAGCCGAGGATGTCGCACTCGTCGACGTGCTGCACGACTACGGGCTGACGGTCGACTGGCACGTCGCCGGCACGCCCGCATCGGAGGCGCTGTGGGAGGCCGATGCCGCCCGGGCCGAGCACGATGCGGTTGCCGCCGCGCCGACCCGCGCGCTCGGTGTCGTGACGGTCAATGCGCATGCTTATGAGGATTTCCTGCAGACGGCCGATGCGTCGATGGCCGACCTCGCTGCCGATCCGGCCGCGGCCGACGCGGGGGCCGCATGGCACGCGTCCGGCGCTGCCTACCGGGTCGGTACGGCCGCATGCGCGCTCGGGCTCGGCCATGCGGCGCTCCTGGCCGACACGCTGGGCCTGGCGTGGCGGCGTGCGGCGCACGGCGTGCCGCTCGCCGACGGCGGCCTCGATGCGCACGGCCACGCGTCCGACATGCTGCGCGCGGCGCTGCTGAAGATCGCCGCCGGCGTGGCGCCGCCGGACCTCACCGCGGCGTCCGGCGCGCTCGGCGCGGCGCTCGGCCGGGCCTGACGAACAGGGGGACGAGCAAGGGGGCGAACACGCGGCGGTGGCCCTTGCCGCGCGGGCCTGCAACACGCTGCCGACAGCGCCCGCGCGCGTGTTAGAGTGCCGTGTGATCCGCGCGCGCCGTTGCCAGCGCGGCGCGGCGTTGCTTGTTGATCGCGGCCCGGTCAGGCCGCGGCGTCTTTGCTAAAATTCAAACCATGTCAAAGCCTTCCGATCGCATCAATCTCACCAACCAGTTCCTGATCGCCATGCCGAACATGGCGGATCCGACGTTTTCAGGAACGGTGGTCTATCTTTGCGATCACAGCGAGCGCGGTGCGCTCGGCCTCGTCATCAATCGTCCTACCGACATCGACCTCGAATCGCTGTTCAACCGCATCGACCTGAAGCTCGACATCGAGCCGCTGCTGCACATCCCGGTGTATTTCGGCGGCCCGGTCCAGACCGAGCGCGGTTTCGTGCTGCATGAACCGGTGGAGGGCGCGAGCTACAACTCGTCGATGTCCGTCGAGGGCGGGCTGGAGATGACCACGTCGAAGGACGTGCTCGAGGCGGTCGCGACGGGCAACGGCCCGAAACGCTTCCTGCTGACGCTCGGGCATGCGGGCTGGGGGGCCGGGCAGCTCGAGGAAGAAATTTCCCGCAACGGCTGGCTGACGGTTGCCGCCGATCCGCGCATCGTGTTCGACACGCCGGCCGAAGAGCGCTTCGAAGCCGCGCTCGGCCTGCTCGGCGTCAGTTCGTCGATGCTGTCCGGCGAAGCAGGGCACGCATGAGTGGCGCGAGCGCGCGCGATGCGACGCTGCTCGCGTTCGACTACGGCGAAAAACGTATCGGCGTCGCGATCGGCAATGCGCTGACGCGCTCGGCCCGTGCGCTCGTCGTGATCCAGAACCTGAACCGCGAACACCGCTTCAAGGCGGTCGGCGACCTGCTGGCCGAATGGCGGCCGGACGCGCTCGTCGTCGGCCTGCCGATGCATCCGGACGGCACGCCGCACGACATGACGCAGCAGGCGAAGCGCTTCGGCAACCAGCTGAACGGCCGCTTCGGGCTGCCCGTCACCTGGGTCGACGAGCGTTATTCGTCGGTCGAGGCCGAGGCCGGGCTGCGCGAGCGCAACGTGCGCGGCCGTGCCCGGGCCGAGATGCTCGATGCCGAAGCCGCGCGCGTCATCCTTCAACAGTATCTCGATCAATTGTCCGACCATGAGCACCATTGACGCCGAGGCGCTTTACCGCGTCCTGCTCGACCAGATCCGCGCCGCGTACGGCACGGCTTTCGCCGAACCGGGCGGCCCGCGGCTCGCCGGCATTCACAGCGGCGGCGCATGGCTCGCCGAGCGCCTCGCGCGCGATCTCGGCGCGCCGGCGTTCGGCGTCGTGAACGTCGCGCTGCACCGCGACGATTACGCGAAAAAGGGGCTGCACAGCCAGGCCAGCCCGACGTCGCTCCCGTTCGAAATCGACGGCGCGCGCATCGTGCTCGTCGACGACGTGTTGTATACCGGGCGCACCGTGCGCGCGGCGCTCAACGAGCTGTTCGACTACGGCCGTCCGGCCGCGGTCGAGCTCGCGGTGCTCGCCGATCGCGGCGGCCGCGAGCTGCCGGTCGCCGCGCGCTTCGCGGGCGGCACGCTGGACGTGCCGGCCGGCGCGACGCTCGTGCTCGCGCGCGACGACGCGCAGTTCACGCTACGCGTCGAGGCGCACGGCGCCTGAGCGGCACGCGAACCGTATCCCGGGCCGCTGGTTTGCACCGCGGCCCGTTTGCATAGTTGGAATCACGCACACCATGACCACCGACACCACTGGCCGCACCGGCAATCCCGCTGCGGCCGCGAGCCCCGACCGGTTCCGCTACGGCTTCCTGAAGGGCAATCCGCAGCTCACGAAAAACGGCGAGCTGAAGCACCTGCTGTCGATCGAGGGCCTGCCGCGCTCGATCGTCAATCACATCCTCGATACGGCCGAGCAGTTCGTCAGCGTGACGGACCGTGAAGTGAAGAAGGTGCCGCTGCTGCGCGGCAAGTCCGTGTTCAACCTGTTCTTCGAGAACTCGACGCGTACCCGCACGACCTTCGAGATCGCCGCGACGCGCCTGTCGGCCGACGTGCTGAACCTGAACATCAATGCGTCGTCGACGAGCAAGGGCGAATCGCTGCTCGACACGATCAACAACCTGTCGGCGATGCATGCCGACCTGTTCGTCGTGCGTCATGCGTCGAGCGGCGCGCCGTACCTGATCGCCGAGCACTGCGCACCGCACGTGCACGTGATCAACGCAGGCGACGGCCGTCATGCGCACCCGACGCAGGGCCTGCTCGACATGTACACGATCCGTCACTACAAGCGCGACTTCACGAAGCTGCGCGTGGCGATCGTCGGCGACATCCTGCATTCGCGCGTCGCCCGCTCCGACATCCACGCGCTCACCACGCTCGGCGTGCCGGAAGTGCGCGCGATCGGCCCGCGCACGCTGCTGCCGGGCGGCCTCGAGCAGATGGGCGTGAAGGTGTTCCACAACCTCGACGAAGGGCTGAAGGGCGTCGACGTTATCATCATGCTGCGCCTGCAGAACGAGCGGATGAGCGGCGCGCTGCTGCCGTCGGCGCAGGAGTACTTCAAGACCTGGGGCCTGACGCCCGAGCGCCTCGCGCTCGCCGCGCCCGACGCGATCGTGATGCACCCCGGCCCGATGAACCGCGGCGTCGAGATCGACTCGCAGGTCGCCGACGGCCCGCAGTCGGTGATCCTCAACCAGGTCACGTTCGGCATCGCCGTGCGGATGGCGGTGATGGGCATCGTCGCCGGCAACAGCGACTGAGCCCGCTTTCGCGCATCCTGATCCAGGCACTCAACGCATTCAACGCATTCACAGACAGCGCATGAAGATTCATATCAAAGGCGGCACGCTGATCGACCCGGTCGCCGGCACCGAACGGCAGGCCGACGTTTTCGTCGCGGACGGCAAGATCGCCGCGATTGCCGACGCTGGCACCGCCGCGCCGGCCGGTTTCAACGCCGGGAAGACCATCGACGCATCGGGCCTGATCGTCGCGCCCGGCCTCGTCGACCTGTGCGCGCGGCTGCGCGAGCCGGGCTACGAGCACAAGGCGACGCTCGCGTCCGAAATGGCCGCAGCCGTCGCGGGCGGCGTCACGACCCTCGTCTGCCCGCCGGATACCGACCCCGTGCTCGACGAGCCGGGCCTCGTCGAGATGCTCAAGTTCCGCGCACGCAACCTCCACCAGGCGAACGTGCATCCGCTCGGCGCGCTGACGGTCGGCCTCAAGGGTGAAGTGATCACCGAGATGGTCGCGCTGACCGAGTCCGGCTGCGTCGGCTTCACGCATGCCAACGTGCCGGTGCGCGACACGCAGGTGCTGCTGCGTGCGCTGCAGTACGCGAGCACCTACGGCTACACGACGTGGCTGCGCCCGCAGGACGCATTCATCGGCCGTGGCGGCGTTGCCGCGAGCGGCGCGCTTGCGTCGCGGCTCGGGCTGTCCGGCGTGCCGGTCGCGGCCGAGACGATCGCGCTGCACACGATCTTCGAATTGATGCGCGTGACGGGCGCACGCGTGCACCTCGCGCGGCTGTCGTCGGCGGCCGGCCTCGCACTCGTGCGCGCGGCGAAAGCCGAGGGGCTGCCCGTGACGTGCGACGTCGGCGTGAATCACGTGCACCTGATCGATGTCGACATCGGCTACTTCGATTCGCAGTTCCGGCTCGATCCGCCGCTGCGCAGCGAGCGCGATCGCGAAGCGATTCGCGTGGCGCTCGCCGACGGGACGATCGACGCGATCTGCTCCGACCACACGCCGGTCGACGACGACGAGAAGCTGCTGCCGTTCGGCGAAGCGACGCCGGGCGCGACGGGGCTCGAGCTGCTGCTGTCGCTGACGCTGAAGTGGGCGGACGAAACGCGTACGCCGCTCGCGCAGGCGCTGCGCCGCATCACGTCCGCGCCGGCCGACGTGCTGCAGCTGCCGGCTGGCCGCCTCGCCGAAGGCGGCGCGGCCGACCTGTGCGTGTTCGACCCGCGCGCGCACTGGCGCGTCGAGCCGCGTGCGCTGAAGAGCCAGGGCCACAACTCGCCGTTCCTCGGCTACGAACTGCCCGCCTGCGTGCGCACGACGCTCGTCGCCGGACAGATCGCGTTCGAGCGCCCCTGAACCACGCCGGACCTTCGCCATGATTGCCCTTCGCAAGTTGCGTCTCGTCTTTCACCTGTTGCGCGGCATGGCGATCGTCGCGCTGCGTTTTTCGCACGTCACGCCCGCGCGGCGTGCCGAGATGACCCGCCGCTGGTCGCTCAAGCTGCTGCGGATCTGCGGGATGCGCCTCGTCGTCCACAACGACGGCGCGCGGCTTGACGCGAGCGCGCTCGTGGTCGGCAACCACGTGTCCTGGCTCGACATCTACACGATCAACGCGTGGCGGCCGACGCCGTTCGTGTCGAAGGCCGAGGTGCGGCAATGGCCGGTCGTCGGCTGGCTCGCCGAGAAGCTCGACACCGTGTTCCTGCAGCGCGAGAAGCGCACCGAGGCGATGCGGGTCATGCACGAAATGGCCGAGCGCCTGCGCAACGGCGGGCTGATGTGCGTGTTTCCGGAAGGCACGACGACCGACGGGCAGGAGCTGCTGCCGTTCCATGCGAACCTGTTCCAGGCCGCGGTATCGGCAGGCTGCGCGGTGCAGCCGATCTGCCTGATGTACGAGGACGCGCAGCGGCGGCAGTCGGTCGCGCCGGCCTACACGGGCGAGCTGGCGCTCGGCAAGTCGCTCGACATGGTGTTGCGCGGCGGCCCGATCGTCGCGCATCTATACGTGTGCGAGCCGATCGCGCCGGGCGGCGACCGGCGGGCGACGTCCGCCGCGGCGCGCGATGCGATCGCGGCCGCGCTCGCGACGCTGCAGGAGAAGGTCGGCAAGCCGTCGGCCGAGTCGCTCGCGGAACTGGCGAAGCATGCGTATCCGGCGACCGAGGTCGGTGCCGGCGCGGCAGGCAACGAGGCGGCCGACGCGCCCGTGCCGGGGCGAGAGGGCTGACGCGTTGGGGCCGACCCACCTCCGGCCCCGCGAATCAGTCTCTCGTCACTCTCCGCCCGGTGAGCGGCACGCTTCGCACTGCACCTGCGTGACCGTGCGCTGCGCCGGATCGGCCGTCAGCCGCACGGCCGACAGCTGGTTACCCCACACACATCCCGAATCGAGCGCGACGAGGTTCTCTCGCAGCATCAGGCCGAGCGCGGCCCAGTGCCCGAACACGACCGTCACGTCCTCCGTGCGGCGCCCCGGTACGTCGAACCACGGCAGGTAGCCGGGCGGCGCGCTGTCGGGGCCGCCGTTCGCCTTGAATTCCATCGCGCCGTCGGGCGTGCAGAAGCGCACGCGCGTGAATGCGTTGAACGCGACGCGCATCCGGTCGCGTTTCTTCAGGTCCGGGCTCCATCGATTCGGCTCGTTGCCGTACAGCTGCTGCAGCGTATCGCGCCAGTCGGGCGCGCGCAGCGCGCGCTGGAGTTCGTCGGCGAGTTCGAGCACCAGCGTGGTGTCCCACTGCGGCAGCACGCCCGCGTGCACGAGCAGCATTCCGTTTTCCGCATGCACGAACGGGCGATGGCGGACCCAGTCGAGCAGCGCGTCGGCGTCGGGGTCGTCGAGGATTTCGCCAATCGTGTCGCCCGGGCGCTCGGTGCGCAGGCCGGCGGAGACCGCAAGCAGGTGGAGGTCGTGATTGCCGAGCACGACGGTCGCGCGCGGGCCGAGGTCGACGAGCGCACGCAGCGCGGCGAGGGAGCCGGGGCCGCGGTTGACGACGTCGCCGGCGATCCATAGCGGGGTGTCGGCAGGCGGGGACAGCTTGTCGAGCAGCGACTGGAGAGCGGAATGACAGCCCTGGATGTCGCCGATTGCGATGGGGGTGCGGGTCATGAGAGGTAGGTTGTTACAAATCCTGACGCGGGTCGAAAAAGGATGCGATCGCTGCAACGCAACTGCGAACGTATTCGGGGAATTTTAACGTATTGATTTGAATGAAGATTTTTTCGGGGGAGGGTCCGGGGCGCTGTTTCAAGTTGTTAGCGACGTGGATTTTGACCCAACCCGCTTCTTATAATTGGTGGCCCCTCAACAAAATTAGCATTTCATGGTTTTGAGGGTTACGGTCAGCAGTTAGAATGCCCGCCTTGGGGGGACGTGCACGTCATCGTCGCGTCCGGAGTTCGTGGCGGCTCGCGCTTGAGGCACGCCATGCATGACTAGAGGGAGCCTCATGATTCTGGTGACGGGCGGCGCGGGTTTTATCGGCGCCAATTTCGTAATCGACTGGCTTAGTCAATCCGACGAGGCCGTGCTCAATGTCGATAAATTGACCTATGCAGGCAACCTTCGCACGCTGCAATCGCTGAACGGAAGCCCGAAGCACGTATTCGCCCGCGTGGACATCTGCGACCGCGCGGCACTCGACGCGCTGTTGGCCGAGCACCGGCCGCGCGCGATCCTGCATTTTGCGGCGGAAAGTCACGTCGATCGCTCGATTCACGGTCCGGCCGAGTTCGTTCAGACCAACGTCGTCGGCACCTTCACGCTGCTCGAGGCCGCGCGCCAGTACTGGAGCGCGTTACCCGACGCGGAGCAGGCCGGCTTCCGGTTCCTGCACGTGTCGACCGACGAAGTGTTCGGTTCGCTGTCCGCGACGGATCCGCAGTTCTCTGAAACGACACCGTACGCGCCCAACAGCCCGTACTCGGCGACGAAGGCGGGCTCCGATCACCTGGTGCGTGCGTATCACCATACGTATGGCCTGCCGACGCTCACGACCAACTGCTCGAACAACTACGGCCCGTACCAGTTCCCCGAAAAGCTGATTCCGCTGATGATTGCGAATGCACTCGCGGGCAAGCCGTTGCCGGTCTACGGCGATGGCCAGAACGTGCGCGACTGGCTGTATGTCGGCGATCACTGCAGCGCGATTCGCGAAGTGCTCGCACGCGGCACGCCGGGCGAGACCTACAACGTCGGCGGCTGGAACGAAATGACGAACCTCGACGTCGTGCATACGCTGTGCGATCTGCTCGACGATGCCCGACCCAAGGCACAAGGCACGTATCGCGACCAGATTACGTACGTGAAGGATCGTCCGGGGCACGATCGCCGTTACGCGATCGATGCGCGCAAGCTCGAGCGCGAACTCGGCTGGAAGCCGGCCGAGACGTTCGCAACCGGCCTCGCGAAGACGGTCTCCTGGTATCTCGACAACCAGGCGTGGTCGGACGAGGTGGCTTCGGGCGAATACCGCAAGTGGGTCGAGACCAATTACGCAGCACGCGTTTGACAGGAGAGGCGATGGCACGCAAGGGCATCATTCTCGCCGGCGGTTCAGGCACACGGCTCTATCCGATCACGCATGCAGTATCGAAGCAGCTGCTGCCGGTGTACGACAAGCCGATGATCTACTATCCGCTGTCGACGCTGATGATTGCAGGCATCCGGGACGTGCTGATCATCTCGACGCCGCAGGACACCCCGCGCTTCGAGTCGATGCTCGGCGACGGCAGCCAGTGGGGGATGAATATCCGGTATGCGACGCAGCCGTCGCCGGACGGGCTCGCGCAAGCGTTCGTCATCGGCCGGGACTTCGTTGGCAACGAGCCGTCGGCGCTCATCCTCGGCGACAACATTTTCTACGGGCACGATCTCGCGAAGCAGCTCGAGCGGGCCAGCGCGAAGGATACGGGCGCGACCGTATTTGCGTATCACGTTCAGGACCCCGAGCGGTATGGCGTGGTCGAGTTCGACCGCGAATTCCGCGCGATATCGATTGAAGAGAAGCCGGCAAAGCCGCGTTCGAGCTATGCGGTCACGGGGCTGTATTTCTACGACAGGCAGGTTTGCGACATCGCAGCCGACATCAAGCCGTCGGCGCGCGGCGAGCTCGAGATCACCGATGTCAATTCGCGCTACCTGGCGGCGGGCCAGCTCGACGTCGAGCTCATGGGGCGCGGTTATGCGTGGCTCGATACGGGTACGCACGATTCCTTGATCGAGGCGGCGACGTTCATCGCGACGCTGCAGAAGCGTCAGGGGCTCATGGTTGCGTGCCCCGAAGAGATCGCGTACCGCCGCAACTGGATCGACGCGGAGCAGGTGCTGAAACTGGCACAGCCGCTCGCGAAGAACGCCTACGGGCTGTATCTCCGGAACCTACTCACCCATCAGGTCGCATGGCAATCCACGTAACGTCAACGGCACTGCCCGAAGTCAAGCTTATCGAGCCGAAGGTATTCGGAGACGCGCGCGGGTATTTCTACGAGAGCTTCAACGCGCGCGAGTTTGCGGAGCACGTCGCTCCGGGTATCGAGTTCGTGCAGGACAATCACTCGCGGTCCGCAAAAGGCGTGCTGCGCGGGCTGCACTACCAGATCGAACACACGCAGGGCAAGCTGGTGCGCGTGGTTGAGGGCGAGGTGTTCGACGTCGCAGTCGATGTGCGCCGCAGTTCGCCCAATTTCGGCAAGTGGGTCGGCGTGACGCTGTCCGCCGACAACCATCGGCAGCTTTGGGTTCCGCCGGGGTTCGCGCATGGCTTCCTTGTGGTGTCCGAGTCTGCTCAG
Source organism: Burkholderia sp. 22088 (assembly GCF_052045915.1). NCBI lineage: Bacteria > Pseudomonadati > Pseudomonadota > Betaproteobacteria > Burkholderiales > Burkholderiaceae > Burkholderia > Burkholderia sp. 22088. Next base: position 473,671 of record NZ_JBQEPY010000004.1, on the reverse strand, counting down.
TTTCTCTACAAGACGACCGATTATTGGTTTCCCGAGCACGAGCGCAGCATTGTCTGGAACGATCCGGATATCGGGATCGCGTGGCCGCTGGATGGCGAGCCGCTGCTGGCCGTCAAGGATGCCGCGGGCATGCGGTTGATGGACGCAGATCTTTTTGAGTGAGGTCGTGATGAATTCCGAGTCGACGATCCTCGTAACCGGTGTCACGGGTCAGGTAGGTTTTGAACTGCTGCGCTCGCTGCAGGGGCTCGGCCGCGTGGTGGCGTGCGACCGCTCGATGCTCGATCTGTCTGATCTCGACCGGATCCGTGCTGTCGTGCGGGCGTTGCAGCCGGCCTTCATCGTGAATCCGGCTGCCTATACGGCCGTCGACAATGCCGAGGACGACGTCGATGCGGCAAGACGCATAAATGCCGATGTGCCGCGGGTCCTGGCGGAAGAGGCTGCGCGCAGCGGTGCGGTGCTGATTCACTACTCGACCGATTACGTGTTCGACGGAGCCAAGGCGGGCGCGTATACCGAGACCGATGCAGTGAATCCGCTGAACGTGTATGGGATGACCAAGCTTGAGGGCGAGCGTGCGATCGAGAACGCAGGGTGCGCGTACCTGACCTTGCGAACCAGCTGGGTATACGGGCGACGTGGCAGGAATTTCTTGCGCACGATGCTCAAGCTGGGCGCGGAGCGACCCGAATTGCGTGTGGTTGCCGACCAGGTCGGCGCGCCGACCTGGTCGAAAACAATTGCAGCCGCGACTGCGCACATCCTCTCCAAAGGGCTGGCGGCCCATGATGAGGCCTGGTGGCAGGCGCGCTCCGGAACCTATCATCTGAGTGCGGCCGGCGAGACGTCCTGGCACGGTTTCGCCAAGGCGATTCTCGGCATCGCGATGGGGGATGACGCACCCGCTGTGGTGCCGATTTCCGCGAGCGAGTTTCCGGTGCGCGCACGTCGCCCGGCGAATTCGCGCTTGTCCCACGGCAAACTCGCCGAGACGTTCGGCTTGCACCTGCCCGATTGGGAATACGCGCTGGGCCTCTGCATGGCCGACTGAAAGGGATCGCCGGTGGTCGGACCCCTGCATCGCCAGGTATTGACCGGGCGCGTCAGGGTAACGGGCAGTCGAGCAAGCGGCGGATCCCGTCACCGAGTTTTATCGTCTTGTCAGCCTTGCGTGCCGAAGCGAACCGCGATCAGGCAGTGATAGAACACTAGCCGAGAATGCCTGTTGCCGCGAAACGGGCGGCCCAGCTGTTTGCGCTCCGGATCCGCGATACCTCGTCGTGCGTCGTCCGGTATTCGAGTGCCTCGACAACGATTGAAGACAGGTTCTCGGATCCGCCCGAGAGGAATGTACCGGGTTCGTCGCACCGTGTTGCCATTTCTCCGAAGGGGGTCGAGATGACCGGTAATCCGAGCGCTCTGTATTCGTAATACTTGATCGGATCGACACCGTCCGTGAGCGAGTTGCGCAGGAACGGAATCAGGCCGACGTCGAAGTCCGACATCGCGGCGAGAGCGGCGGCGTGTTTCAGCGGCGGAAGAATCTGCACGTTCTCGGGCAGCGCGATTTGCGGGGGATGGAATAACGGCCCGATCAATCGAATCGTGTCCGCGGGGCGGCATTGCGCAAGCGCAGCGAGCCATTGCCAGTCGAACCAAGGCCCCATGGTGCCCAAGTAACCCAGTACATGCGGCCCGGCATGATCCGACGTCTTTTCGCGGAACGCCGGAAGGACGGCTGGATCGAGCCCGTTGTGGACCAGCTTGGCGTCAGGCCGAATACTGCTCCAGCTCGAGCGCAAGCCCGAAGACGATACGAAAACCGTGTCGACCTCGCGCGCGACAGCGAGTTCGGTGCGTTTCATCGCCGAGCGCGAAACGCCTCGATAGAACGACGGGAAGTCGTCCATCCTGTCGTAGAGCGACCGGGCGGGACGAGCCGCTCGTAACAAGTCGAGCGCGAGCCCGGACGGCTTCCCGACCGCGAGAAGCGTGTTGCGCTCGGCGCAGAATTGCACGACGCGACGCGTGATGTCACGCCATCCGAATCGATTGATTGCGGTGCCGAGGGGCAGTGGCTCAAGCGGAAGGCTGCGGATGCGGACGACGTCGAGCCAAGGCGGCGCGGCGGTATGCGCGTCGGACTTGCCTTCGCCGGATGGACGGCGCAAGTCTTGAAGCATGGGCAGGCGGGTTGGATACGGATCGATCCAGAGCACACGGCCATGGGTTTCTTGATGAAACCACTCGACGAACTTGTGAGGTCGCTGTGCAAAGCTGCTCCATGGCACCGGCGACAGATAGACGAGTTGTTCGATCACACGCATTGTTCCCGGATGACGTCGAAAATCCGCTGGGCTGCCTTTCCGTCACCGTAGGGCGAGACGCCGCGTGCAACCTTGCCGTATTCGTCGGCGTTGTCGAGCATCAGTTGGACCGCATTGACGATCGTATCGGTTTGAGTGCCGACGAGCCTGACGACACCGGCTTCGACAGCTTCCGGGCGCTCGGTCTCGTCGCGCAACACCAGGACCGGTTTGCCCAGAGCTGGCGCTTCTTCCTGCACGCCGCCCGAGTCGCTGAGGATGAGGTACGAGCGCTGCATGGCGGCGACGAACGGCACATAGTCGAGCGGCGGGCAGAGTCGGATCCGGGCGTGGTGCGACAGCAGTTCGCGCGTCGTACGCTGGACGTGCGGATTGGGATGTACGGGAAACAGCACCTCGATGTCGTCGTTGGCGTCGACAATCTGGCGAATGGCATGGCAGATCCGTTCGAGCGGGGCGCCGAAATTCTCCCGGCGATGCGCGGTGACCAGAATCAGCCGTTTCGTGTCGTCGATATCGACGCCGCAGGACGGATGTGTCCGCAAGACAGTGTGAAGCGCGTCGATGACGGTGTTCCCGGTCACCCAGATCTGGTCGCTGGGGATGTTTTCATGCAAGAGGTTGTCGCGCGAACTCGCTGTCGGCGCGAAATGCAGCCTTGCGAGACGCCCCGCGAAAACGCGGTTCATCTCTTCAGGAAACGGATTGCCGAGATCGCGGGTACGCAGGCCCGCTTCAATATGACCGAACGGTATATGCCGATAGAAGCATGCAAGCGCCGTGGCCATGACCGTCGTGGTGTCGCCTTGTCCCAGTACGAGATCGGGACGCTTGTCCACGAGCACGGCATCGATACCGTCAAGCAGACGCGACGTCAGGCTGGCAAGCCCCTGATTCGGACGCATGATGTCGAGATCGACATCCGGTTTGATATCGAAACAGGTCAGGATCTGGTCGAGCAGATCGCGGTGTTGCGCGGTCGCGAGCACGTGCACCTTGAATCCCGGATCCGCTCGCAAACGCAGGATGACCGGCGCCATCTTGATGGCCTCCGGTCGCGTACCTACGACGCACAGTATGGTTCTAGACATGCTGTCGCTACGAATCAATCGATGTAGTCCAGATAGAAATGCGAGTAATCGCGCCACTTCTCCTTGAAGTAGTTCGCGTTGCGAAGGAATAGCTTGCGATAGGCCTCGCTGCCGCTGTCGGCGCCGGTCGTTTGATGGGGCTGATGGCGGATTCCGGACAAATCCCGGTAAGTGACCTTCATTCCGAGTGCCTTGACCTGGAAGCACAGGTCCGTATCTTCAAAGCAGGTCGGGTCATAGAAGGTATCGAATCCTTGCGTCGCATCGAACGTGCGCCGACGCATGAAGAAGCCGCTGGTGCCGAGGAAGCCGATGTCGGCACGATAGCCGTCGCGGATTGCCGCCGCGTTCATCGCCCGATTCGGACAATAGTCGGCGATCATGCCGCCGAGATCGGTGCGCGTGGCGTCGAACCATCCTGCATTCCATCCGATGACACCGACGCTCGCGTCGTTTTCCAGGACGTGCAGCGCTTCCTCGAAACCCGACGCGCCCACAAACCACTGATCGCTGTCGAAGAAGACGATGTACTTGCCCGTGCTGTGCTGAACGCCGAGATTACGTCCCGACGAGCAGCCATTCTCCGGGTTGCGGACCAGCCTGACGTTGGGAAATTCGCGCTCGACGAGTTCTGCACCACCATCGGAACTTGCGTTGTCGACGACAATCACTTCCGCTATGTACGGCGCAGCATGCTGGAGCAGGGTCTGCAGGCAGCGTGCGATGATGCCCGCGTTGTTGTGAATCAGGATAACGACGCTGACGTCGTGCCGGGGCTGCGGCGGGCACAGCTGCTCGACGCGGCCGAGCCAACTGTTGCCCGCAACGAAGATGTCGTCGTTTTGTGTGACGGGTTCTGCCGCAGCGAGTGCGCCGCATTGCGCCGCGAACGACGCAAGGTCCGTGCGAACGTGTAACAGCGGGGTGGCTGTCACGCCAAGTTCCATCGAACACACGACCGGCTTGCGCTGAAGCAGTGCTGCATAAATACCTGCGGTGGAGTCGGCGCTGCGCAGGCTCCGCGCGCCAAGCGGGAAGAACATGAAATCCGCATGGGCGATGTAGGCCGGCACTTCGCTCGTGTGCCGCATGCCAAGCATGACGACGTTATCCGGCAGGCCCGGCGTCAGTTGCCCATCGGCGATCACGCAGAACGTGACGTTGACGTTGCGCTCCGCGGTTTCCTTGAGCCACTGGTAATCCACCGAGTCGAGTCCGTCGACCGAGTAGAACAGTGCGACGCTGCGGCGCTTGGACGGCATGTCGCCCGGACGGTTGTACTGCTTGTAGACGTCGAAGACCGTATGAACCGCGGCACCGGGCAGCAGCTCGATTTTTTCCCGGGCACGCTGCGGGATGGTGTCTGCAAGTGCCGGCATGCCGACGGTGCATCGATCGGCATCGACGGCGATCGACTCGAGGATGCGCATGGCCTGGCCATCGTGGCTCCAGTCCTGTGCGACGTCGAGGATTGTTTCGAGCCCGCGATTGCGCGCGAACTCGAAAAAGGGTGTGACCCGGGAGTCGGGCACGCCGATGATCAATTTCGCGCTTTCCGATACCTGACCGAAAATGTCCTCGATCTTCGTCGGATCGATATATTCGTGAATCAATCCGGGAATGCGGGGCGTGAGCGGCGCGGGTGTCGATCCCGTATCCGGAGGCGCGACCAGATAGACAACGCGATGGCCCGCGGCGAGCGCCGTCGTGGTCAGTTGTGCGTAGCGATGCCCGGAACCAGCCCAGTCGTACGCGTGAGCGGCGATGACGATGATTTCTTCGCGTTGCAGCTTGGCTGCTGCGCGGAACGAGAGGCGTTGATCTTCCGCAGTCGGAGTGCCGCTTGCCACTTCGATGGCGGCCTGCTGGATCTGCTGCTGTGCTTGCTGATACCGGTAATGGCGTCGTGCAGCAGACACGAGCGCGCGTACGCCGCCATTGCGCAGAATATAGGCGGCACGGCTCATGTAGGTGAGAGGGGCGGACATGTACCGGCGAAAAAGCATAGAGGATCCCGAAGTGGAGTGAATTGCGGCTGCGGCCACATTGGGTTGCGGGGGTGCTTCGGACTCGGCGTGACCCTGCTCGAATTGCCGGATCGTTGCCTTGAGGCTTGAAATTTTATCAGCTTGTTCCTCCGCCGCTTTTCGAGCGGAGTCCTTGAGCGTCGTCGTTTGCGCGGCATGCACTTGTGACGCGTGCTTGACGAACGCTTCCGCCGCGAGCAGTTTATGGTTCGCCAGTTCCAATCGGTTCTGAAGCTCGGCGACCTGTTCTTCCTGTTGCGCAAGCTGTGCGTCGCGGAAATGCAGCAAATCCACTGTTTTCCCGAGTTCCGTCTCAAGCTGGCCGACCCGTGCGTCTTTCTCGGCGAGTTGTGAATCGCGGTAGCGCAGCAGGTCGAGCGCCTTCTCGCTCATGCGAGCGGCGCCATTCTTTTGCCAGACGAGCTGCTCGAGCCATGTGCTCATCCAATCCAGCTGCTGGCTGCTCCAGCGGCGCGGGGCTCCGCCCGACGCGGAGCGAACGGCCGCAAAAGCGTGGTCCAGGACGGTTGAATGTACGCACGCCGAAGCGTTTAGCGCATCGAGCTTTTCCTGCGCGATGATCCAGGGCGCGCCATCCGGGTGTGTCAGCCTGCGCACCGCGGCAGTGAAGTCTGCTGCGTCGTCGTTCAGTTGAAGGCGCAGCGACGCCGGAAGGCCCGCCATATCGTGCGCACGCGCCATCTTGACGTCATATTCCAGCGCCGCGACCGGGATCGATTTTCCGAGTGCGAGGATGCTTCCGTGCAGGCGCATCGAGAACGCGGCGTCGCACTCGCCGATAACCGCGAATGCCTCGTCGGGCGTGATCCCGTCAATGATGACACTTTCGATATGGGGCGACACCGCGAGCTTGAGGTGCTCGAGAAAGGATCGATCGGTGAGACGCTCGTGGTCGCCGACGCTCCATTGGAAGCCGAGCCACACGATCGACCAGCTGTCGTCCAGCGCTTCATTCAACGCGGAGACGAGTTTTTCTTCCCAGTTCCGGTTGAACTCCCACGATCGGGCAATGACCGCCAGCTTCTTCTTTGTCCCCAACGGGGCGAGTGTGCCGGAAACGTCGACTTCGGCGGGCGGGCGGCTGACGAATGCCCAGCCCGGATCGGCGCCGACGGGAATGTCCCGACTTACGCCGATATCGTGCAGAAGCGCCTCGGAGTCCGTATCGCGCAGCGAAACGTGATCCACATGCGTGAACACGTCGCGCGTGATGTCGCGGCTGTCCGGGTTGACCAGCGGTCCGACGCCGTGTGCCCAGATGACCGTGCGGACCCCGAACTGCCGAGCCATGTAAAAAATCCGCGCATAGCCCGCGATATCGTTTTGGGTCGGGTCGTAAAGTGCCTCGACGTTGAACGGATGATGATCCTGAAAGATGCCGCCACCGCCGAATACCAGCAGATCGGCGTCGGACAGTGCGCGGCCGACGGCACCGAGATTGAAATAGTCGACGGCGGCGATGCCGTGGGCATGCGTCGTATATTCGGGGTTGATGCTCAGTGCGACGAGCTCGCCGCCGCGCTCCCGAACCTGGCGAGCGAGCAGGCCCAGCAACAATTCGTCGCCGACGTTGGGTGCGCCGTAATAGCCGACCGCGACGACCTTGATGCTGCGCGCTTGCATGGTGTCGTTCTCCGTCATCATTCGAACTCGAATACCGGACACGGCGCGAGCCACCCCGATCCACTGTTGTTTTCCGGAAGCACGTCGATGTGGCCGCCATAGGGCAGGCGCGCGTGCCGCTTGTATTCGCCGGAGGCGATATCGCCGACGCCGACCGCCAGCACATAGCGGTTGCCGGAGAAGCTCGCGCGCATCTTCCAGGTGAACTGGTACGTTCCGGCGGACAGGGGCGGCAGCGCAATATTCATGTGCTGGGTGGTCGCGCTCCACAGCACGATATCGTCGATGCTTTTGATCTGAAGTCCGAAGCAAGGCTTCGGGTTCGGCTCGGACACGCTGATCGATACGACGACGCGGAACGCTTCATTGAACGAGAAGGTCGTGCGTTCCTTGCCGTTCGCATCCTCGATCTTCACGTCGAGAATCGACGTCCGGTCCGACATGGCCGTCATGGCATCGCTTACCGCCGAGCTGGCGGGGGAATCGGTGTCGGTGTGCTGTGTCGGCACCTCGATGTCGATCGCGCTCCCGCCTTCTTCGTCGACGAGGTCGTTCGCATAGAGCTTGACCACGTCGCGGCACGGACCGTCCTTTACCAGCCGGCCCCGCTTCAGGTAGATGGCCCGGTCGCAGTACTCGACGAGGGTGTTGGTGGAGTGTGTTACCAGCAGGATCGTGACGCCTTCCTTCTGCATCTTCCGGATCCGCGTCAGGCATTTGGTCTGAAACGCGGTATCGCCGACCGCAAGTGCCTCGTCGACCACCAGGATATCGGGGGAGACGTGAATGGCTACCGCGAATGCGAGCCGGACGTACATGCCCGACGAGTAGGTCTTGACGGGCTGATCGATGAATTCGCCGATGTCGGCGAACGCTTCGATTTCGTGAAAACGCGCGCGGATTTCTTCCGACGTGATGCCCATGATCCGTGCAGACAGCATCACGTTCTCGCGGCCGCTGAATTCCGGATTGAACCCGGCGCCGAGTTCCAGCAGTGCGGAGATCCGGCCGTTGACCGTGACCGAGCCGTCGCTCGGCGACAGCGTGCCGGCAATGATTTGCAGCAACGTCGACTTTCCGGAACCGTTTCTGCCAATGATTCCGATGGTCTCGCCCCGCCGGACGGGGAAAGAGACGTCGTGCAGCGCCCAGAAATCGCGACCGTATTGCCGGGAATTGCTCCCAGGGAGCTTGATGCGAGTCGCGAGCGAGTGCCGCAGCCGGTCCGCCGGTTTGTCGTAGATACGGAAGCACTTGGAAAGGTGCTCGACGTTGACGAGCAGCTGTTCCGTTTGGCTTGTAGGTTCAGGCTCGCGAGTTTGCATGAGAGGGAGCGAGTTAGCTTTCACGTGTTCAGCGCAGGCGGAAAAAAGACGATCGCACAGTAGGCTCAGGGGTCGGATGCTGACTTGCCTCGCGGCCACCACGGTGGCACCGCGAGGTCAGCATTCGTTCGGTTACCGCGAATGCATCAGCCTATTGTAGAGGTCCCGTTTGGTGCGAACGCACGCATCGAGATCATACTTGTCCTTCAGGAGCTGACGGGCGTTCGTGGACAGCGTCGCCAGCATCTCGCGATTCTGGGCGAGCTCGATGATCGAGTCGGCAAATTCAGCCGCCGTATCGCAAATGACGATATCCCGACGGTTGACGGCGCCCAGCCCCTCGCAGCCCTTTGCCGTGCTGAGAACGGGAATGCCGTTGCTCATCGCTTCCAGAATCTTGACGCGCACGCCGCCGCCTGAAAGCAGGGGAACAAACAGTAGATGTGCATCCGCCAGAATCGGGTCGAGCGACGGCACGAAGCCGTGAACGAAGATGTGTCGTCCGTCGTGCAGCGCCTTGAGATCGTCCGGCGGGTTGCCTCCGGTGAAATGGAGCTTGATGTTGTGCGTCTCGAGCTTGTCGCGTACCAGTGGGAGAATGTCGCGGACAAACCACGCAACGCCTTCCGCATTCGGATACCACCAGAAGCCACCCATCCAGAGCAGGTTGACCTCGTTGGTCGGCTTCGCTCGGTAGTCGGTGTCCTTGATCGGGAAGCACAGCGGCAAATAGTGCTTCTCCACGGGCGCCTTCACGCGCTCCATGTCTTCGCGTGAAATGAACGTCATGGCGTCGAAGCGCCAGACGTTGTCGATTTCGACGCGTCGGGCGTTGCGGCGGCTGATCTCGGCGATGCGCGCGACCGCTGCTTTTTTCCAGCCTGTCAGCTGCGCGGGAATCCAGAACGGGAAGAGATCGGATTCGATGTTGTGACTGACCAGGACGGCCGGCAACGCCGGGAAGAACTTGCGGAAAAACGCCAGATGACTGCTGTGCACCTCAAGCATGTCGATCTTCTTTTCCTTGACGATCCGGCGCGCACTGCGAATTGCCGCAGGGCTGAAGTAGCTCGCATCCATGAACGGAAGGCCATGGAAGCAGTGGACCAGTGAATGCCATGCTCGTCCGGGCGTACCCATGTCGGCAGGCATGGCAGCCCGCGGCTCCACGTGGACCGATTTGAAATGTCGTTCATATAGCGAACGATTTTCCTCGATCTTCTTTTTTTCCTCGTCTCCACCGATGGTGAACAGATGGAAATCATACTCGTCGACCAGCGGCGCGAGCGTATTCATCACGTAGATCGGGCCCCCCGCGCTGGCAGGAAGCGGCGGAGATAGCGTAAAAACGAGGATGCTCTTTTTCTGCATATTAGCCACGGGATTCGTCAAACACGTCGGTGTCGAAGAAAGGAGAAAAGTCGGTCAGATAGGCAATGTCGGGATTGCGTTGACCGATGATTTTTGCAGGCACACCACCGACCACGGTGAAATCCGGGACGTCCTTCGTGACGACCGCGCCGGCCGCGACGACTGCGCCTTTGCCGATCGTCACGCCTGGCAGGATAATGGCGCGCGCGCCCAGCCATGCGTGGTCGTGGATGGTCACGACGCCGCCGATCGACATGAAACCCGGGTGGTTGTGATCGTGATGCAGGCTGAGAAGGCAGCACTGGAACGAGATGTTGACGTTGTTTCCGATCTCGATGCCCGTGCGACCGTCCAGGTAGATCTCACGATTGAGCACGCAGTTGTCGCCGATGCGCACGTTGCAGCGCGTGTGGTACCCGGTGAAGAACTGCCGCATGCTGACGTGCGTTCGTTGGCCGATGACGATACCCAGCACGCGTCGATAGTAGAAGTTGCGGACTCTTTCAATCGGCATGCGCGCAATGAAGTTGTTGCCGATGTAGTACTTGAGCGCGGCCAGAAAAAAATACGTCGACGACGCTAGCAGGCGGGCCTTGATCCTGCTTTTCATGCGGCCTCGGAAGCTTGCATTGGTCATGATGTGAGGGAGCGGTTGATCAGACGGTTGCTGTCGTCGCGCGCCGGAAAGGACGACGACTGCAACCGCCTTTGCGCGATGGCAGAAGGCTAGCTTCGACCGTAGTTGTCGTCGAAGCGGACGATGTCGTCTTCGCCGAGGTAGTCGCCGCTCTGGACTTCGATCATCACGAGGTCGACGACGCCCGGATTGGTCAGACGGTGCTTGTGTCCGGCCGGGATATAGGTCGATTCATTGGTGCGCAGGTAAAACTCCTCGTCGTTGTTGACGACGAGGGCCATGCCGCTCACCACGATCCAGTGTTCGCTGCGATGATGATGCAACTGCAGGCTGAGGCTTGCGCCCGGTTTGACCTCGATTCGCTTGATCTTGAAGCGGGTGCTTTCTTCGAGAACCGTATACATGCCCCACGGACGGCCTACCGTTCGATGTACGCGGAAGGTTTCGTGTCCTTGCGACTTGAGGGCCGCGTAGACGTGCCGAACGTCTTGCGCGCGATTGCGATCGGCAATGAGGAGTGCGTCTGGGGTGTCGACGACCAGGAGGTCCTTGACGCCTACGGCGCCGACCAGCCGGTTGTCGCTACGGATGTAGCAATTGCTGACATCGTGGAGCAGCGCTTCGCCGTCCACACGATTGCCGTGGTCGTCCGGTTTCAACAGGTCGCCGAGCGCATTCCACGAACCGATATCGCTCCAGCCGATATCGCAGCGCACGACCTCAACCTTGTCGGAGCGCTCCATCAGCGCGTAGTCGATCGAAATATCGGGCGTGCGATTCAGCAGGTCACCGTTCAGTTCGACCAATGAAACGCCGCCGCCTTCCGACTGACGAGACTGCGCGATGCATGCACGCGTGGCTTCGAGCACGTCGGGGCAATGTTTTGCCATTTCCGCCAGCAGGAATGCGGCGGTAAAGCAGAACATGCCGGAGTTCCACAGGAACGATCCCGACTCGACGTATTGCCTGGCCACGTCCACCGTCGGCTTTTCCACGAATCGCTTGACCCGCGTGCCGTCTGCCTCGATGTATCCGTATGCGGTTTCCGCAAACGTCGGCGTGATGCCGAAGGTGACCAGCGCACCCTTGAGCGCCAGGGCGGCAGCTTCCTGGACGGCGGTCGCGAAGGCGGCATCGTCTGTCACGAGGTGGTCCGCGGGAAGCACCAGCAGGATTGCATTTTCGCCGAGCGTTGCGGCAACACGCAGCGCGGCGGCGGCGATCGCGACGGCCGTATTGCGGCCGAACGGCTCGAGGATGAACGACGTCGACAGATGCCCGGTATTGACGGTGCTGAATTCGTCGCTCGTCTTGAAGTACAACTCGCGGTTCGTGACGGTCACGACTTCGGTGACGCCCGGAAGCTGGGCGCCGCGCTTGAATGCCTTTTGCAGCAGGCTCTCGCCATCTTCGAGGCGGATGAACGGCTTCGGATGGGATTCGCGCGAAACGGGCCACAGGCGAGAGCCTGCGCCGCCACACAGGATGGTGGGAACTATTTGGGGCTGCGTCGACATGTGCAGAATATCTCCGGTGATTGCTCTATCGCGTCATGATCCGATCGGTCGGCGATCTATCCGCGTGCCCGGCCACTGCCACTGATGCAAGGCGGCAGGCGAGCGCGCTGGCATGGATTACAGGACGTCTGCGAATCCCTTTCGGGTCCGCTGGAACCACCAGAATCCGAACCACGCGAGAAGCAGCGATGCGATCATGCAGGTTAGCCAGTTCGTCCAGTCGGGGGGGTGCCCGAAGATCAGCGTGTTGCGTCCCTCTTCGATGATGAACGTAAGGGGGTTGAGTTCGATCCAGGACCGATACTGTGGCGGCAGATTCGACACGGGGTAGAAAACCGGCGACAGGAACATCAGCACTGACGTGATGACACCGGTAATCTGCGAAATGTCTCGAATGTAGACGCCCAAAGCCGACAGAAACCATGCGAGCCCCAGTGAGCCGACGATCAGCGGCAGCATGACGACGGGGAACAGGATGGCGGTCCAGGGCAGCGAGTGGATAAGGATGCACTCGGCGATGATCAGGACCAGCAGGCTGATCGCGCTGTGGAACAGCGCTGACGCGAGCGCGACCACCGGCAGTATCTCGAGCGGGAAAATAACCTTCTTGACGTAGTTGACGTTTGCAAGGATCAACGTCGGCGCCCGGTTGATGCACTCTGCCAGCAGGCTGTGGAGGATCAGGCCGACGAACAGGACGATCGCGAAGCTTGCCTTGTCGTCGCTCGTGGTACCCCACCGCGACTTGAAGATGACGGAGAAGAAGAAGGTGTAGACGACGAGCATCAGCACGGGATTGAAGAACGACCACGCAAGACCCATTGCTGACCCGCGATAGCGCCCGACGACCTCGCGTTGAGTCATTTGCAGAATCAGTCCGCGATTACGGTAAATGCTACGGGCGATCGCCATCGGCGATGCCGGGTGCTTCGAGTTCGGATTCATCAAGTTGCGTGTCGTTGCATTCGGATCGGTGATGGAGCCCCCAACCCCTCGCCCACGTGGCGCAGCCATTGTTGCGGGGTGTCGTGAGTCTGAAAAAGGCGGCAATCCAGTTGACCGCGACGTTTCAATGTGCTCCCGACTTCAATCCTGAGCGATCGGGCAAACAAGGTGCCATCGCCCGCAACGTATTCTAATGCAGGCCATCCGTCCAGCCCTGGACTGAAGCGCTCTCTGCCTTGATTGGCGGCGCTTGGTGACGCTGGGTTGAGACCGGACCGGTACCGACTGACGACGGCTCGCCCATGGAAACCAAGCATGATCGCCGGAATGCCGATGACGCGCAATAGATGTTAATGTTTTCACATCTTTTAACAACTAGGCGTCCGGCGGGGGATTGACATGCTCAGGCCTCCTGGTGTTTATGAGATACGGCATTCGGCGCCGCGAGAGAGGCGCGTCCTGGAAGGGGGCGTATCTCGTGCTGGAACCCGTCCGGCCGTGGCTCGCCCTGGTCGCCGATCAGGGCCGAACGCGTTGGGCCGGCACGGATCGAGGGCAGCGGCATTGCACGGCGTCCCGGGACGGGCGCGTCCGGCAAGGGTGCGAGCAGTTAGAATTGCACCCGTATCGCGAGCACGCGGCAGGCATTCCCTGCACGCCTGACAAATGAGTAAGCCCGCTGTCTCCCAGACGGGCCAGCCAACCCATCGCGCTTGCTGCAGTCAAGCGCTTAGCCGAATTCCGGATGAATGTCATAAGCGCCCCACAACGTCAGTCCGATGACGTCGATGGTCTCTCCATTTCCCTGGTCGTATACCGCCCCGATATCGCGCAGCTGCGGCAGACGCTCGACAGCCTCGGCGCAGCGTGCGAGAACCTGCGGGTGGTTTCACCTGAATACCCCGTCGAGCTGTTCCTGGTCGACAACGGCGGACTCTGCGACATTTCGGGGGCGGTCGACCGGCTCAGCGCGCAAGGCGTGGTATGCCGAATATTGACGGGGCATGGCAACGTCGGTTATGGGCGTGGCCACAATCTTGCGATCGAGCATTCCAGCGGGTCGTTGCACTTGATCCTGAATCCGGATATCGATCTGGATCCGCAGGCATTGGTGTTGGCCCGTACGTTTTTCAAATCGCACGCCGATACGGGCTTGATCGCTCCCTGGGTCGGGGATGGAGCAGGCGGGTTTCAGTATCTCTGTCGACGGTTTCCGTCGATCGTCGACCTGCTGGTTCGCGGCTTCTTGCCGACCTGGGCCAGACGGCCGTTCCGGAAGCGACTTGCCCGCTATGAAATGCGCGATACCATCGACGGCATGTCCGTCGTCTGGGATCCCCCAATCATCAGCGGTTGTTTCATGCTGTTTCGAACGAACGTGCTGAAGACCCTAGGGGGCTTTGACCCTCGTTATTTCCTGTATTTCGAGGACTATGACTTGAGCTTGCGCACCCACAATGTCGCGCGTGTCGCCTATGTCCCGTCCATCCGCGTGATTCACCACGGCGGAGGCGCCTCGCGCAAGGGCTTCGCGCACATTCGGATGTTCGCAGTGTCCGCGCTGAAGTTCTATAGCCGGTTCGGCTGGAGGTTGTGGTGAGCCGCATTGTCGTAACCGGTGCGAACGGTTTCGTCGGCCACGCTGTGTGCCGACTTGCGCTGGCGGCGGGGCATACCGTCACGGCGCTGGTGCGCCGGCCGGGTGGGTGTATCGAGGGCGTGCGAGAGTGGGTGCACGACGCACCCGACTTCGAGGGAGTCGCTGGTGCGTGGCCCGATGATTTGCAGGCCGATTGCGTGATCCATCTGGCCGCGCGGGTACACGTGATGCACGACAAATCCTCCGATCCGGACGCCGCCTTCGATGCGACCAACGTAGCGGGCACGTTGCAGGTTGCCGATGCCGCGCGCATGCATGGTGTGCGCCGGTTCGTCTTCGCGAGCAGCATCAAGGTAGTGGGCGAGGGCGACGCGGGCGTACCGCTCGCGGAGGATGCCGTCCCGGACCCGCAGGATGCATACGGGCGCTCGAAGCTGCGTGCCGAGCAGCAGCTGGCCCGGCTCGGTGAGGCCGGTCTCGAAGTCGTCGTCGTCCGTCCGCCGCTCGTCTACGGGCCGGGGGTACGCGCCAATTTCCTCCGGATGATGGATGCCGTATTCCGCGGTGCGCCATTGCCCTTGGCCGCGATTCCTGCTCGTCGCAGCGTTGTCTATGTCGACAACCTTGCCGATGCCCTGCTGCACTGCGCAATCGATCCGCGTGCGGCGGGCGAGTGCTTCCACGTCGCTGACGACGATGCGCCCTCGGTTGCCGGATTGCTGCGGATGGTCGGTGACGCGCTCGGCAAGCCGGCAAGGCTGTTCCCGGTGCCGGCAGGTGCGTTGCGCGCGCTCGGTCGGCTGACCGGTCGAAGCGCTGTCGTCGATCGCCTGACGGGCAGCCTGCAGCTCGACACGGGGCGCTTGAGGCGGGTACTGAATTGGCATCCGCCCTATACGACGCGGCAGGGCCTCGAGGCAACGGCCGCATGGTATCGTTCGCGCCACTTACAGAAATAGGCAACATGCACTTCACGATTAACACGTGGTTTGCCGCGGTAGCAGTGGCAACGGGCGCGGCCGTCGCCACGACGACGATCCTGCGCGTGCTGCTCGCCACCGGACTGGCGTGGCGACTTGCCACCGACATCCCAAATGAACGCTCGCTGCATACGCGCCCGACGCCGCGCGTCG
The DNA here is from genome assembly GCF_052045915.1 of Burkholderia sp. 22088. Taxonomy (NCBI): domain Bacteria; kingdom Pseudomonadati; phylum Pseudomonadota; class Betaproteobacteria; order Burkholderiales; family Burkholderiaceae; genus Burkholderia; species Burkholderia sp. 22088. Next base: position 458,051 of record NZ_JBQEPY010000004.1, on the reverse strand, counting down.
GTGGCTGGGGCATCGTGCCGGTCTGCGTTGTCGCATTGCTGTGGCTCGCGCCACAGATGTGGTTCATCGCCGTGGCGGCGGCGGGGCTGGCGGCCCTGTCGCAGCTCGACGATCGGCGCGGGCTACCCGCTCGTGTGCGGTTTGCGGCGCATTTGACCGCGGTCGTGGCGCTGATCGTCATCTACCCGGCCGCCGCCCCATGGTGGCTGCTCGTGGGGATTGGTTTCGTGATGGTCTGGCTGACCAATCTCTACAATTTCATGGACGGAGCGGACGGCCTCGCCGGCGGCATGGCGCTGTTCGGCTTCGGAGCCTACGCCGTTGCGGCACTGGCCGGCGCGCAACCGTCCCCGGATCTCGTCGTCGCGGGCGGGGCGATCGCGGGGGCCGCGTTCGGCTTTTTGCTGCTGAACTTCCATCCGGCGCGACTGTTTCTTGGCGACGCAGGTTCGATCCCTCTCGGATTCATGGCCGGCGCGCTCGGCTATTGGGGCTGGCACGGTGGCATTTGGCCGGTCTGGTTTCCGGCGGCGGTGTTCGCTCCGTTTATTGCCGATGCATCTGTAACGCTTCTGAGACGTTTGTTACGCGGAGAAAAGTTCTGGCAAGCGCACCGGGAGCACTATTATCAGAGGATGGTGCGTTCCGGCATGAGTCACGAGCGTACTGCCGTTTATTGGTACCTCATCATGCTCCTGGGCATCGTCGTCGCTTTCTGGGCGCTCGGTCGTCCTGTCCTGCTGCAATGGTTGGTGTTCCTGGCGTGGTATGGCGTGCTGATGTGTATCGGCGTGGCGATCGACATGCGCTGGCGCCGGCTGCGGACGGTCATTGATAACAATTCGTGAGGTCTCTCGCCGATGTTGCGATCCAAAGCATCATGGCTGTCACTCAGTGCTTTCCTGTTCGATCTGCTGGCGGTTGTCGTCGCGTGGTTGTTCGCCTATCTCGTTCGCTTCAACGGTAGCGTTCCGCCCGATTTCCTGAGGGGCTCGCTGACTGCGCTCGCCTGGGTGCTTCCCGTCTATGCGCTGACGTTCCACCTGTTCGGCCTGTATCGCGGACTGTGGGTGTTCGCGAGCCTGCCGGACCTGGTGCGGATTTCGAAGGCGCTTGCGGGCGGCGGCGTGATTGTGATGATCGGCGCCGTGATGTTCCAGCCGTCGCCGATCATCCCGCGTTCCGTGCTGCTGGTCTCCCCGCTGATGCTGTTCCTGATGATGGGCGGCGCTCGTGCGCTGTATCGCGCGATGAAGGAGTTTTACCTGTACGGCGGCCTCGTCGGGCAGGGCAAGCCGGTGCTCGTGATCGGCGCGGGCACGGCAGGCGCGAACCTGGCGCGCGAATTGTCGCGCTCGGGCGAATGGCGTCTCGTCGGCCTGCTGGATGACGACAAGACGAAGCAGGGCCGCGAAATCTACGGCTACAAGGTGCTCGGCTCGCTCGACGACGTCGCGCACTGGACCGAGGCACTGAAGATCGAATACGCGATCGTGGCGATTCCGTCCGCGTCGGTCGAGGTGCAGCGCCGGACGGCGACCCTCTGCGTGCGCGCCGGCTTGAAAGTGATGGTGCTGCCGTCGCTGACCGCACTGATGCCGGGGCAGGGCTTCCTGTCCCAGATCCGCGAGATCGACCTCGAGGATCTGCTCGGCCGCGACGCCGTGACGATCGACACGCCGCACGTCGAGGCGCTGCTTCGCGGTCGTGTCGTGATGGTGACGGGCGCTGGCGGCTCGATCGGTTCCGAGCTGTGCCGGCAGATCCTGCGTTTCGCGCCAGCGCAACTCGTCGCGTTCGACCTGTCCGAGTACGCGATGTACCGCCTGACCGAGGAACTGCGCGAGCGCTTCCCCGATCAGCCGGTCGTGCCGATCATCGGCGACGCGAAGGATTCCCTGCTGCTCGATCAGGTGATGTCCCGCCACGTACCGCATATCGTGTTCCATGCGGCGGCCTACAAGCACGTGCCGCTGATGGAGGAGCACAACGCATGGCAGGCGCTGCGCAACAACGTGCTCGGCACGTATCGCGTGGCCCGTGCGGCGATCCGCCACGACGTGCGTCACTTCGTGCTGATCTCGACCGACAAGGCGGTCAATCCGACCAACGTGATGGGCGCGAGCAAGCGCCTCGCGGAAATGGCCTGCCAGGCGTTGCAGCAGACGAGCGGGCGCACCCAGTTCGAAACCGTGCGTTTCGGCAACGTGCTGGGCAGCGCGGGCAGCGTGATTCCGAAGTTCCAGCAGCAGATCGCGAAGGGCGGCCCGGTGACGGTCACGCACCCGGAGATCACGCGCTTCTTCATGACGATCCCGGAGGCGTCGCAACTCGTGCTGCAGGCGTCGAGCATGGGGCACGGCGGAGAGATCTTCATTCTCGACATGGGCGAGCCGGTGAAGATCGTCGATCTCGCATGCGACCTGATCCGCCTGTACGGTTTCTCGGAAGATCAGATCCAGATCGAGTTCACCGGGCTGCGGCCCGGCGAGAAGCTCTACGAGGAGCTGCTCGCGGACGACGAGGCGACGACGCGCACCCCGCATCCGAAACTGCGGATCGCGCGTGCGCGGGAAGTACCGGACAATTTCCTCGACGAGCTGCTGCCGTGGCTGATGCAGCATCGTGTCCTGCCCGATGACGAAGTGCGGCGAGACCTGCGGCGCTGGGTGCCGGAATACCAAACGGCCGTTACCCCGACGCTGCAGAGCGTGCCGTCGGTGCGCGTCGTATCGAACGGGTAACTTGGCCGGGCGGCGGTTCGAACCGCATGGCAATGACGAAAAAAAACGCCCCGCGGGGCGTTTTTTTGATGAAGCCGGCAGGCCGTTCAGTGGCTGCGCCGCTCCTTCCTCACCACCATCCACCGCGGCACGCGGAACCGCACGATGCTGAGATACAGCCACACGTAGGTCAGCGCGAACAGCAAGACGAACACGAACAGGTGCACCGTGTGCCGCCAGAACAGCGTCGCGGGTATCACCGCGACGAGACACAGCAGCCACAGGTACGGCGACGTCAGCGAATTGCGGCGCGTGAGGTCGTGCGCGTGTTTCGTGCCGACGGCCCAGCGCATCAGCCGCTTGTACACGAGCATGTGCAGGTGCACGCCGTCCGGAATCCCCGGCGACATCCCACGAATGAATTTCTTCCGGTAGATCGAGAAGCAGGTCTCGAAGATCGGGTACATGAACAGCAGCACCGGGTACCAGGCCGACACTTCGCGGTTGCGCATCACGAGCATGATCGCGAGTTCCGCGAGCATGAAGCCGATGAAATACGCGCCGCCGTCGCCGAGGAAGATCAGCCCGGCCGGGAAATTCCACAGGAAGAAGCCGAGCACGGCACCCATCATGATGATCGACGCCGACATGACGACCGGGTCGCGGACCTGGAACGCCACGTAAGCGAGCGATGCGAACATCATGAAGCTGACCATCGACGCGAGCCCGTTGAAGCCGTCGATGATGTTGACCGCGTTCGCGAGCGCCGCGACCGCGAGCACGGTGATGAACGCCGAAATGGCCGCGTAGTGGAGCAGGAAATCGAGCGGAGGCACGCTGATGCGCGTGACCGCGATACCCATCAGCCAGAACGCGAGCGCGGCTGCGCCCATCGTGCAGAGCAGCCGCGCGCGCGGCGACACGCGTTTGGTCAGGTCCTCGACGAGGCCGGACAGAAACGCCGGCAGCCCGCAGGCCGCGATGCCGAGAATACTGCCCGCGATCGTCGGATAGTGCCGGGACAGAATCAGCGCGGCCACGACGACCCCGGCGAGGATCCCGATGCCCCCCACGCGCGGCACGGGCCGCACGTGGAATTTCTGCACGCCGGCCAGGTCGCTGTCGACCGAGAATTTCTCGTGAAGGTGCGCGTAGCGCACGATGAACAGCGTGACGAGCAGGGAGACGATGAAGCCGGACGCGAAGCTGAGCATGGGATCGCTCGAAAAATGGACAGCGGATTATACAAAACCGCGCGGGTTCCCCTCCTGCCATCGCCAGTGGTCGACACACATTTCCTCGATGCCGAGCGTCGCGCGCCAGCCGATGATGTCGGCCGCGGCCTGCGGGTTCGCGTAGCACTCGGCGATGTCGCCCGGGCGGCGCGCGACGAGTTCGTACGGCACCGGGCGGCCCGATGCCTTCTCGAACGCGCGCACGACTTCCAGCACGCTGTAGCCCTGGCCCGTGCCGAGGTTCACGACGAAGCTCGCGTCGCGTTTCGCGAGCGCGTCGAGCGCGGCGATGTGCCCCTTCGCGAGATCGACGACGTGGATGTAGTCGCGCACGCCCGTGCCGTCCGGCGTCGGGTAGTCGGAGCCGAACACGCGCAGTTTTTCCAGCTTGCCGACGGCAACCTGCGCGACATACGGCATCAGGTTGTTCGGGATGCCGGCCGGATCCTCGCCGATCAGCCCGCTCGCATGCGCGCCGACCGGATTGAAGTAGCGCAGCGTCGCGATGCGCCACGTCGGGTCCGACACCTCGAGATCGCGCAGGATCTGCTCGGCGATCAGCTTCGACTGGCCGTAAGGATTCGTCGCGGACAGCGGGAACGACTCGTCGATCGGCGAGCGCTCGGGCACGCCGTACACGGTCGCGGACGAGCTGAACACGAACTGCTTCACGTTGCGCTCGCGCATTACCTTGAGCACGGCGAGCAGGCCGCCGAGGTTGTTCTGGTAGTACTCGAGCGGCTTCTCGACCGATTCGCCGACGGCCTTGAGCGCCGCGAAATGGATCGTGCCGGTGATCGGATGCGCGTCGAACACCTTGGCGAGCGCGGCTTCGTCGCACACGTCGACCTGATGGAACGCGGGCGTCTTGCCGGTGATCCGCTCGATGCGGCGCACGGATTCGGCCTTGCTGTTGACGAGGTTGTCGACGATCACGACATCGTAGCCGTTGTCGAGCAACTCGACGGCCGTGTGCGAGCCGATGTAGCCCGCACCGCCGGTAACGAGGATGGTGCCTTTAGCGGTCATTGCAGATGCGCTCCTTCAGAGGGTGATGCCGGTTAGCGAATGGATGGTTCGCCGGTAGCGTTCGACGACCTGCTGTTCGTCGAATTCCGCCACGACCTTCTGCCGGCCGCGCGCGCCCATCGCGTCGCGTCCGGCCGTTCCGAGTTCGATCATGCGGAGCAGCTGCTCCGCGAGGCTCGCGCTGTCGCGCGCGCGGCACAGGAAGCCCGTGTCGCCGTCGGCGACGACGTCGCGGCAGCCCGGCACGTCGGTCGCGACGATCGGGCGCCCCATCGCCGATGCTTCCATCAGCGTGCGCGGCACGCCTTCGCGGTACGACGGCAGCACGACGCAGTCGGTCGCCGCGATATGGGGGCGCACGTCGTGCGCTTCGCCGAGATACTCGACGACGCCTTCGCGGACCCACGCATCGACATCCGCGCGGCCGATCGCGCTCGGATTGTCGACGCCGAGCGGCCCGAGCAGCTGGAAGCGCGCGTTCGGGAAGCGCTCGCGCACGACACGCGCGGCCTCCACGTATTCGCGCACGCCCTTGTCCCACAGCAGGCGGCCGATCAGGATGAAGACGGGGGCGCTGCCGGCCGGCAGCGGCACCGGCGCGAACTGTTCGAGATCGACGCCTTCGCCGTGCAGCAGCCGCGCGCGATCGGGATGCGCGAGCAACTGCTCGTCGGTGAAGGTGGCGAGATCGTCGCGGTTCAGGAACCACACTTCACGCGGGAAGCGGAACGCGAACCGGTACAGGCGCTTCGCGACGCTCGCCGCGCGGCTCTTCTGGATGAAGACGTAACCGAGCCCGGTCGTCACCGCGATCGACGGCACGCGCGCGAGCCACGCGGCGACCGAGCCGTAGATGTTCGGCTTGATCGTGTAGTGAAACACGAGATCGGGCTGCAGCGCGCGGTAATGACGGAACAGTGCGGCAAGCGTGCCGAGATCCTCGCGCGGGCTCGTGCCTTTCGACGCGACCGCGAGCGCCACGTAGCGGCAGCCCATCTGCTCGAGCAGGGGCACCGTGCGGTCGTGCGGTGCGATCACGATGACGTCGGCGCCGCGCGCGACGAGTGCGCGGATCAGCCCGTGGCGATACGTGTAGATCGCCCAGGCCGTGTTGCAGACGAGCGCGATGCGCAGCGGGGAGGTGGCGGACATGAAAAAAAGAAAAAATAAAGCGTCGAAATGGCAGAAAACGCCGGCTGCGCGTCAGGCGGACGGCCGAGCGGCGAACAGCGTCTGCTTGATCCGCTGCAACGTACGGTACGGCGTCACGAAATGCAGCAGGTTCTTGGCGAGGCCGGCCCAGTCGTACGGGTTCAGCGCGTTGAAGTGGCTCAACAGCAGCGTGAGCGTCGACACCAGCTGGCGCCGGCGCTTGGTCGCACTGATCCCGCCCTCGTTCAGTTCGTAATAGAGGCCGAGTTCCGGCAGGTTCGCGCAATCGTAGCGTTGCATTAACCGCAAAAAAAGATCGAGATCCTCGGCCGCACGGTATTTCGCACGATAGTTCCCCACTTCGCGCACGGCGTCGATGCGCAGCATGACCGACGGATGCACGAGCGGCGAGCGCAGAAAGCGCGTGCGGCGCAGCGTGCGCGGATCGGCGGGCGGCGTCAGCATGAAGCGCGGTTCGCCGGCGCGCGACACGACCTGCGTCCACATGCCGACGCAGGCCACGCGCGGGTGGGCGCCGAGATACGCGCGCTCCTTCGCGAGGCGCTGTGGCGCAGCGAGATCGCCTGCGTCGATGCGCGCCGCGAAGCGGAAGCCGCGTGCGGCGAGCGCGTCGATGCCGGCCGCGAGCGCGCGTTCGATGCCGCCGTTCTCCGGCATGCGCAGCACGTCGATCGTGAGGCCGGGCAGGTCGGGCGCGACGATCGGCGGCGTGCTGCCGTCATCGACGACCAGCACGTGCACGGGCGTGTCCTCGCGAAACGATGCGAGGGTCCGGACGACGTCGTCGTGCCCGTTGTAGGCCGGCATCAGCACGGCCACGTCGTCGAGCGGGGTCGGGCAATCAGGGGACGTCATGGTCGCAGCTTGAAACGGATGTAATAAAAATTGACGGCGGCGGCGGCCAGATAGCCGGCCGCCAGCCCGACGAGCGCGCCGTACAGGCCGAGCCGCGGGATCGCGAACAGGTTGACGAGCGCGGCGATCGCGAGCGCGAGCAGCCATTTCGACAGCAACACGAATTTTGCTTGATATTTGAGAACGATAAGATTGCCTATCGCCTCGATGCCGGCCGGCACCGACAGCCAGACCGCCCAACGGAAGATGTCGACCGACGCCTCGTAGCCGCGGCCGAACACCTTGCCGACGATCAGCGGGGCGGCGGCGTCGAGCACGAGTGCGCCGGCCGTCATCAGGCAGGCCGTCATCGCGATCAGCCGGACGATGTTGCGGCGCAGCCGCGCGACGTCCTGCACGCGATAGACGAAGGCGGGCGCGATCGTCTGCGCGAGCATCAGCGCGAGCGTGATCCAGTTCTCGTTGAGCTGCTGCGCGGCCGAGTAGCGGCCGAGATCGGCGAACGACACGTGACGCTCGAGCATCAGGCGGTCGAGCTTCAGGAACAGGTACATGCAGATGAGGCCGAGCCAGAACACGGTGCCGGCCGTCGCAAAGTGCCTGAACAGCGGCTTGTCGAACGTCCAGCCGAGCGAGCCGCCGTTACGATGCCGGTAGTACAGCATCAGCGCGAAACCGATGGCGGCGGCCTCGAGCGCCCACAGCCATGCGAAGCGGGCCGGGCCCGCGGCCGCACGGACGAGCAGCCAGACGAGCAGCGCCTTCGCCAGCGCGGTGACCATGCTGGTGACGAGCTGCGGCTTGCTGTAGGTCATGCTCTGCAGCCACGCGTTGATGACGCCGACGAACGGCTCGCGGAACACCATCGTGACCGCCAGGCCCGCGAGCATCGCGCCGACCAGCGGATCGAAGGCGCCTGCGGCGATCGCGATCCAGGTCGCGACGAGCGCGGCGGCGGAGACGGCGATGCGCAGCGCGAATGCGCTGCCGAGTACCGCGCCGAGCTGGGCGGGCGGGCGCTGGACGATGGTCGGGACGAGGATTTCCGCGCCGCACACCCAGGTGAGCGGTGCCAGTACCAGGAGGAGCGTATTCGCATACTGCCATTTGCCGAACACATCCGGCCCGAAATAACGGGCCAGCAGGCCGCTGATCGCGATCGCGACGCCGATCTGCGTGAGCCGTTCGAGCCCCAGCCAGACGAGATTCGCGACGGCCTTCGCGACGTCCGGGTTGCCGAAGCGCTTCAGCATGCGCTGTGGCGGCGTGCGCGCAAGGGGGCCGGCAGGGCGCCCGGGGGCTGCAGGTCGGCGGCGGCGGGACGGCTAGGCATTAAAATGGGCGGCATGCGCGTCATCAAAACCCGCGATTATAAGTGGGATCGGGGTGGCTTCCGCCGTTCTGCGCCAGCGGGTGCGCTCCTCGCCGGGCGGGCATGTATCATGCGCGGCACCGGCGAGCGGCGGCCAGGCAAGCCAGACAATTTTCCATGCACGCAACTGAGAGAAGTGAATCGATGATCTCCCAATCCATCTTCAAGGCATATGACATTCGTGGCGTGGTCGGCAAGACGCTCGACACCGACACGGCGCGCGGGATCGGCCGGGCATTCGGCAGCGAAGTGCGTGCGCAGGGCGGCGATGCGGTCGTCGTCGCGCGCGACGGCCGCCTGTCCGGGCCGGAGCTCGTCGGCGCGCTTGCCGACGGCCTGCGTGCGGCCGGTGTCGACGTCGTCGACGTCGGCATGGTGCCCACGCCGGTCGGCTATTTCGCGGCGAACGTGCCGCTCGCGCTGAAGGACGGCGAGCGCCGAGTCGATTCGTGCATCGTCGTCACGGGCAGCCACAACCCGCCCGACTACAACGGCTTCAAGATGGTGCTGCGCGGCGCCGCGATCTACGGCGAGCAGATCCAGGCGCTATACCGCCGCATCGTCGACGAGCGCTTCGAAACGGGCAGCGGCTCGTACGAACAGTTCGACGTGGCCGACCAGTACATCGCGCGCATCGTCGGCGACATCAAGCCGGCCCGTCCGATGAAGCTCGTCGTCGACGCCGGCAACGGCGTGGCCGGCCCGCTCGCGACGCGCCTGTTCAAGGCGCTCGGCTGCGAGCTCGTCGAGCGCTTTACCGACATCGACGGCACGTTCCCGAACCACCACCCCGATCCCGCCCACCCGGAAAACCTGCAGGACGTGATCCAGGCGCTCAAGGACACCGACGCCGAGATCGGCTTCGCGTTCGACGGCGACGGCGACCGCCTGGGCGTCGTCACGAAGGACGGCCAGATCATCTATCCGGACCGCCAGCTGATGCTGTTCGCGGAAGAAGTGCTGTCGCGCAACCCGGGCGCGCAGATCATCTATGACGTGAAGTGCACGCGCCACCTCGCGCAATGGGTGAAAGCGAAGGGCGGCGAGCCGCTGATGTGGAAGACGGGCCACTCGCTCGTGAAGGCGAAGCTGCGCGAGACGGGTGCGCCGCTCGCCGGTGAAATGAGCGGCCACGTGTTCTTCAAGGATCGCTGGTACGGCTTCGACGACGGCCTCTACACGGGCGCACGCCTGCTCGAGATCCTCGCGAAGACGGCCGACCCGAGCGCGCTGCTCAACAGCCTGCCGGACGCGATGAGCACGCCCGAGCTGCAGCTCTGGCTCGACGAAGGCGAGAACTTCCGCCTGATCGACAAGCTGCAGAAGGAGGCGAAGTTCGACGGCGCCGAGGAAGTCGTGACGATCGACGGCCTGCGTGTCGAGTACCCGGACGGCTTCGGCCTCGCGCGTTCGTCGAACACGACGCCGGTCGTCGTGATGCGTTTCGAGGCCGAGACGCAGGAAGGGCTCGAGCGCATCCAGGAAGACTTCCGCCGCGTGCTGACGGCCGCGAAGCCGGACGTCAAGCTGCCGTTCTGAGTGCCGGTGGCGGCGCGGCCGCCACTGGTGCTAAACCGCCCCCAGGGCTGGGTCCGAAAAGCGGCGCACGCGCATCGCGTGAGGCCGCTTTTCGCACTGTGTGCGGCTAGACTGCAATTCCAGTCGCAGCGGGGTGGGTTTGTCCTTGTGCCGCAAGCATTCGATGTGATTTTGAGGCCCCGGTTTCTGTCTACGGCCAGGCCTGCCTGATCAGATCGAGTGCGTTTGTTTGGGCGTGGTGGCAATGTCGAAGGTCGGCGCCCGGTCCGGGGGGCGACAGATGTGGCGCATGATGCCGCCCAGCTCAGCCATCAGCGTGGAGAAGCGGTGGACGGGCGTTGTGGTTGACCATCTTGTCTTGCAGCTTGCCGCGAACGCTGCGCCGGTGTCACCGGGTTGCATGCGGCCTTGGCTGCTTGCTCGGTGTCGGCGAACGTCAGCTCACGCCGGAGCGTGTTACGAACCTTGCTTCAGATGGTGCGTGACCTGCGAGAACAGCTGCGCGTGTGCGATGAATGCAAAGCTCAACCCAGTGCAATGATCCCGGACAGCTTCGCGTTTCGTGTTGCTGCCCAGACATTGGGTAGTCGAGTGCAGCTTCGCCTGTCGGATGCACACCCAAATCATCGACTTCATTTATATAGGTTCATATCGGATCCAGAATCCAAGCGGGCCAGATAGCGCGCAAATACGGGAAAATCTGTGTATTCGACGAGCCTAAAGGCTCCCGGGCTGGCGTTCATGGCTATTCCGAATATCTGACTCATCCGGTCGATGTGGAATATGCCGATAAGGCGGCTAACGCAGAGACGGGTTTGCGCCCTATCATCACTGCGTTGGTTGGTGCAATTCGGAAATAGCGGAGGATGCTATACAATGTCCTGACCGAACATTCCCACCAGCTGTCAACAGAGCATTGACATATGGAAACCATTGCCGCAGGAATGAGGTTTGATTCGCCATATATAAATCAGGAGACAATCACCGAAGCGACGAGGCGCGTCGACGAGGAGGGCCGACGTCTTGGCGTCGGCGGCGGAGGTCTTCATTTCGATACGAGGCGTTTCGCGCTGACGGTCGAATACATGAAAGCGTTCGAGCTTCACCGAGGGTATTGTGTCGAAATCGGTAGCCTCGAATACTTGAGCTCCAAAGTGATATGGTCGTTCTTTCCAGGCTCAACCGTCCGCGGGACCAAAAGCGATCTGCGATATGATCCGCTTCCTTTTGCCGATAATTCAGTCGACAACGTAATCTGTACCGAAGTCATCGAGCATATTTCGGACATTTCTTATCGGCAGGCTACGACGCTGAACGGAATATTCTTTTTCCTCGATGAGGTCTACAGGGTTCTTCGAGTTGGGGGGCGTGCGCTAATCTCAACTCCGAATGCGACCAGCCTATGGGCAATTCAGCGGGCGATGATGCAACAAGCGCCATTGATGTATGACTGGCACTTCCGTGAATTCACGAAACACGAAATGCGTCAGATCGTTGAATATGCCGGATTTGAGGTCGTTGAACATAACGCCGAGTTTGTATGGCATTTATGGGATTTCAGTCCGGTTGAAGAGTTCATGAGGAACTCAAACTACGAATTGTCCGACCGGGGGGATGATCAGTTCATGATCATCGAGAAGCCGGCCCAGCGAATCCGGAGGCCGCACAATCTCAATCTGCCGTCCGAGAAAATCTGGAAAGAGGGTGGCCTACGGCTGGTCAAGAATCAAATTCGACGGAAGTTATATAACCTCGACCTTTGGCTAAAGCTTGCAGCGAGGCGATTCGCTGGGCGTAATTAATTTACGAAACCAAATGTCCGGCGGGGAGAAAGTCGGCGTAAGCATCCAGCCGCTCGCCAGTGTCTGATCGGGCCCCTTGATACGGCCACGTCTCGAGATCCAGCACGCAACCGAACGAGACGGTATGCCGAAACGGTTCTGCGGCCGATTGTGATCAGCGCATTACGAGCGAACCAGAGGCGATTCGCGATGTGAGAAAATTGGCGCAACCCGCAACATGCGATTGCGCCCCTTCCCGATTCGACCCGTCAACATGCTCGGAGCACTCCGCACTTTTCTAGCGCTGATCGTCATGGCCGCTCATCTTGGGCGATGGACTGATCTCACGGCAACCTATGCTGTGTCGACGTTCTTCGTGATCAGTGGCTATCTGATGACCGCAACGCTCCATCGCAATTATGGGTTCGGGTCATCGGGATTCTTTCGATTCTTCCTGAACCGCTTCCTGAGGCTCTATCCGATGTACTGGATTGCAGCTGGCATGTCGGTCTTGCTGATTGCCCTTGAGCCCACGCTTGCGGAGGCATATCACCGAAATTTTCTGCTGCCCGATTCGCTGCGATCGTGGGCTTGCTTGGCCATGAACTGGTACTGGCGCCCGGATTTCCCCCTACCCGGCAAGCCGAGCGTATCGCACGTCGTGCCGCCGGCATGGGCGCTAGCCGTTGAATTTGCCATGTACGTGGTGCTCGCATTGGGTGCTGCGCGCAACATCAAAACCGGCGTGCTGTGCCTGCTTGTCGGCGTGTTGTTCCATGTTGCGATGGCTCATGACGTGAACGAGCGGATATATGCGATACCTGCGGCTGCACTTCCGTACGGCATCGGAATATGCCTCTATTTCGCAGTCAAGGCATGTCGGGCTTCCGTCACTACGTATGCCTCGGTTACCGCTACGCTCCTGTACGCAGGATTTATATGCGCGCTGCATTTCCTCCCGCTCGATGCTGCAGGAATCCCTTACTACCTGAATCTGGCGGGATTCGCGGTGGCATTCTTCTTCATCGCGTCCGCGACGGAAGGGCGCTATTTCAGATGGATCGATCGAAATATCGGAGGCCTGTCTTACCCGATCTATCTCATCCACTATCAGGCTGCCTTCGCCATCCAGTTCCTTCTTTCTACGAAGGCAACTGGCTGGACGTTGTTCTGGTTCACGCTCCCCTTGGCCGTGGCTTTATCGGCGGCGCTCGAATACTTGAACAGGCAGATAGTTGACCCTTGCAGAAATGTGGTTCGCGCAAAAGGTGGCGTCGTGTCTGGCGGCGCACCGAGCATGAGCCAATCAGGCACCAGGTGAACTTAATGTGTCTGGCGGAAACTGGGCAGCGTAAGACGTCCATCGTGGATCAGCTTGCGCAGGACCATCCGCAGGTTGTGCTTGGCGCCGCACGGCACTGCGTGGATCGCGTCACCCAGCGCGCCCTTGAGCCGGTTCCGATCGAGTTTGCCGTCGATGGCAACGTCCTTGTAGTCGCCTTGTAAAGAGTTGCAGGTTTTACGCGCCAATAGGCCCGTTCCCTGCAACTCCTGTATCGTTTCGACCTTGCAGCCTGGCTGTATATGCCTTCAAGGATTGTTCAAGGTCGACTACTTTCTCGGTTGAGTCGGTGAAGGCGACCAAGAATTCCATCGGGAACCTCAGAAAGTACAAGCAGCCATGCTGTCCCGTTGGCGTTATCTGTTCGCCAACACCGCACCTTCGTTCACCAGTATCGCGGACAGCTTTGCATAGTCGATGTTTTGAACACTGCTTCGCGAATCTATGGCGAGCGCTGCGGCGGCTCCAGCCGCCTGACCGGTAATCATGAATGTCGGCTCGACGCGTATCGATGAATACGCGACGTGCGACGCGGACAGTGCAACCGGCACGAGCAAATTCCGGATCTCGCTGTACTTGGGGACGATCGATCGATACGAGATCGGGTACGGACGCGGCAGCGGCTGCCAAATGGCGCCTTCGGTACCGACCTGTCCGTCTACCGCAATGCGATTGACCGTATGCTGATCGATTGGGAATGCACCAAGACCGATGGGATCCGGGATCCTGGTTTCCGTGTACAGATCGTGCTGTGTCATCACATAGCTACCGACCATCCGGCGACTTTCCCGTACATAAAGGCGCCATGGGAACCCGCCGTTATCCTGGAACTCGTCCTTGCAGAATCCCCACGAGCGAACGTCATCGCGTACGTTTGGCGGAATGCGGGGATCCGTCGCGAGAAACGTCAGGAGCGCCAGCGTATAACGCTTGTGCTCCGCCTCGATTTGGCGACGACCGTTCGCATTCGCATTGGCATACTCCGCGCTTCCCTCGATCTCGTCCGTAGAGAGCAGGCCGAGGCTATTGACGTCGAACTTGTTGTTGGGAATCGGAACGTTCGCGATGTAGTTGAACGTCTTGACGATTTCCGGGTGAGCCAGGGCGACGCGCCCCAGCAGTTCGAATTCCTTGGGATCGTAGTTGGCCGGTTTGACGACGGGAATCTGGTTTCCCTTATCCGCAGTGAGGCAAAGCCGATAGCCATATGCCTGCACGGCCGAGTCTGCCGTGCCCGGTGCGCCGAGATTGTTGGGCGCCACATGCGGAAGCAATCCGCTGTTCGGTTGACCTGGCACAACGTAGGGATCCACGCGCGCGCCGTCCTTGATGGAAATGGGGCCGACGCCGGCGAGGGGTTCGCCATATTGTGATTTCGCTTCGCGCCCGAGCGTATGGTCGACGCCGGCCTTCTCGAGCAAATCGCCTTCGTAGCTCGCATCGATGAACATCTTCGCCGCGTAACTATGTCCGTTGCTTGTCTGGACGACCTTGATCTCGTGATTATTGGTTTGAACGCTCGCCAGTTCGGCACCGTATTCGACGGAAACGGACGGGGCGTCGGCAAGCATCTGCAGCAGAATGCTCTCGGCGACATGCGGCTCGTGAAATATGCCGCCCATCGTCCAGGTCTTCCCGTAGCGCGTGTTTACCGCGTCGACGAAACGATGCGCGAAACCGCCCATTGCCCATAGACGATCCTGGGGATAGGCGTCTGTCACGCCGATCCCGCTCGTCGTCATCCCACCGACGTGTTTCGTCGGTTCCAGAATGACGACCCGCTTTTTCAGTTTCGCGGCTTCCAGTGCCGCGGATATACCGCCCGGCGTCGCACCGTAGACGAGGACATCCGCAGGGGTGGATCCTGGCGCGGGCACCGGCATGGCGACGGGCGGAGCGGGCGTCCCTTGTGGTTCCTCGTCGGTACCGTGGCCGCACGCCGCGAGAATGAGCACCGAACCGACCAGCAGCAATCTGCTTGCAACATTATCGAATACTACGAACATGTGACCGCGAGTGTTAGAGAAACAGGGTTAGATGAATCGAGCGACGAGGAGCCAGGCTCGGCGAGCGCCTTTAATATTACGACGTATTAAAAACGTTACGATGTATTACGAAAGGTTCGCGGAGTTTATCACTTGCAGATGACACAAAACTATCGACTGGAACCCTGCGGATCCTTGCCGCGCGAGGAGCGGCGAAACGGGGCAGGAGATGGTGAGGGTCAGATCAAGATGCTGGCAAACCGGGGGCGGGGGCGACGAAGGCCGGCAAGCTGAAAGATGTCGTCGACCGACACCGGAAGCCACTGACAGAAATGGAGGCCGAGCTGGCACAGGCCAGGCGTTGGCTGGTCGAGGTCAGAACGGAGCGCGCTCTCCTCAAAAGGTTCGCGACGTACTTCGCGAAGGCGTCGAGGTGAGGTGCGGATTGAACAAATGCGACGAGACTACCCCGTGCCGCCAATGTGCCGAGTGCTGGGCGTACCGGTGAGCGGCCACCATGTAGGAACCTCGCCAAGGAAGCGGAGGTGCTCACGGTCCACCGGCGAATCCGGGAAAGTTTCAGGCCGGAGCGCCTGCGGCGACATCTGGAGGAACGTGGCGTGCGAATCGGCTTGCACCGGGTCAGGAGGCTGCGCAGAAAATCAGGATAGCGCTGCAAGCAGAAGCGCCGGATCAAGGCCACGACGAATTCGAAGCACGACCTGCCTGTCGAGTCGAATCCGCTGAACCAGGATGTCTCGGTGACGATGCCCAATCACGTCTGGTGTGGTGACGTCACCTCTATCGCGATCGATAAGGGTTGGTTGTGTCCTGCCGGCCAGAGGTACCTGCACCGCGGTGAAATCGCCGGTTACGCGATGAGCGAACGGCTGACGAAACATCTGGTCACGCAGGCCTTGTTTCGCGCTGTCGCGGCTCGCCGGCCGCCTGCAGATCTGATTCGCCACACCGAGCGCGCGTCGTAACACTGTGCGTTGGGCTATCAACTGCTCGTGAACCGGTTGACTGCTACTAATTCAGTCCGACCTCAGTTTTTCGCCTGATCGGCCCCCCGGGCGCGATAAAATCGCGTCTTTATGCCTGTCGCCGGCTGCCAGCCGGCGTTTTTTCAGCGTGCAAAAGATCCTGATCGTGCGCGTGTCGTCGCTGGGCGACGTCGTGCACAACATGCCGGTGATCGCCGATATCCGGCGCCGCCACCCCGATGCGCAGATCGACTGGCTCGTCGAGGAAAGCTTCGTCGATCTCGTGAAGCTCGTCGACGGCGTGCGCAACGTGCTGCCGTTTTCGTTGCGGCGCTGGCGCAAGAAGCCGTTCTCGGGCGCCACGTGGCGCGAGATCCGCGCGTTCCGCCAGCGCCTCGCGGCCGAGCAGTACGACCTCGTGATCGATTGCCAGGGTCTCATCAAGACGGCCTGGGTCGCGAGCTGGGCGCGCGGCCCGCTCGTCGGGCTCGGCAACCGCACCGACGGCGCCGGCTACGAGTGGCCCGTGCGTTTCTTCTACCGCAAGCGTGTGCCGATCGCGCCGCGCACGCACGTCGTCGAGCGCTCGCGGCAACTCGTCGCGGCCGCGCTGGGCGACCCGGCGCCGACGCCGGCCGATCCGGTCGACTTCGGCCTCGATACGCGCGCGGCGGCGCTCGCGGTGGCCGCGCTCGGCCTGAACCTGCCGGTGCCGTACGTGGTATTCGTCCACGCGACGTCGCGTGCCGACAAGCAGTGGCCGGACGCCGCGTGGATCGAGCTCGGCCAGGCGCTCGTGCGGCGCGGCGCATCGCTCGTGCTGCCGTGGGGCAACGACGCGGAGCGCGCGACCAGCGAGCGGCTCGCGAAGGAATTCGGCGCGGCGGCGATCGTGCCGCCGAAGCTGTCGCTGCCGGCCGTGGTCGGCCTGATCGACGGCGCGGCCGCCACCGTCGGGGTTGATACAGGTCTGGTTCACATCGCGGCGGCGCTGAAGCGTCCGACGGTCGAACTGTACAATTTCGCGACGGCCTGGCGGACCGGCGGCTACTGGTCGCCGAACGTCGTCAATCTCGGCACGGCGGGGCAACCCCCGTCGATCGCGCAGGTGAAGTCGGCGCTCGCGGGCTTCGGTCTCCTGTAACGCCCGCGCCATACGCACGAACCCGCACACATCCGCGCGAACCCAAGCGAACCGATCATGAGCGAATCCCAGATCATCGAAGTCCCGTCCGCCGACTGGAGCGGACACAACCTGTCGGCGCCGCGCGAGCAGCTGCTGGCCGCCGTCGAGGAAGGCAAGGTGCTGTATTTCCCGCACCTGCGCTTCGCGATCGAAGGCGGCGAGGAAGCGCTGCTCGATCCGGCGCTCGCCGACCCGAAACGCAAGAACATCAGCCTCGCGCCGAACGGCGGCGCGCTCGCCGGCGTGCTCGGCGACAGCGTCACGCAGTCGGCGGTGCGCGCGCTCGTCGCGCGTTTCCAGCAGCAGGCCGGCACGCTCGTCGACGGCCTGTTTCCCGAATACCGCGGCAAGCTGCGCGTCGCGCCGACGAGCCTGCGGCTGATGCAGGTCGAGACGCGCCAGACATCCTGGCGCAAGGACGACAGCCGGCTGCACGTCGACGCGTTCCCGTCGCGGCCCAACTACGGCGAGCGCATCCTGCGCGTGTTCACGAACGTGAACCCGGCCGGCGTGCCGCGCGTGTGGCGCGTCGGCGAGCCGTTCGAGGACGTCGCGAAGCGCTTCCTGCCGCGCATCAAGCCACAGCTGCCGGGCGCCGCGTGGTTGCTGAACCTGCTGCACGTGACGAAGTCGCCGCGCAGCGCGTACGACCACCTGATGCTGAACCTGCACGACAGCATGAAGGCCGATCTCGACTACCAGAAGACCAGCCCGCAGGAGACGATGCCGTTTCCGCCGGGTTGCGTGTGGATATGTTTCTCGGATCAGACTTCGCACGCTGTGATGTCCGGCCAGTTCATGCTCGAACAGACGTTCTTCCTGCCGGTCGACGCGATGGTTCGCCGCGAATGCGCGCCGCTCGGCATTCTCGAACGCCTGAAGGGCAGGGCGCTGGTTTGAGCGCGCCTCTTCTCCGAAGCAACACGAGGGCCGCTGCATGCTGCGGGTGATCTATCGCGCGCTGTGGTGGCTCGTCGCGCCGGCCGCGGTCATCCGGCTCTACGTGCGCTCGCGCAAGGAGCGCGGCTATCGCGAGCACATCGCCGAACGTTTCGGCCACGTGGCGGGCCGCTCGCGCGACGACCGCGCGCCGCTGATCTGGGTGCATGCGGTGTCGGTCGGCGAGACGCGCGCCGCGCAGCCGCTGATCGACGCGCTGATGCGCGCGCGTCCCGATGCGCGCATCCTGCTCACGCACATGACGCCGAGCGGCCGTGCGACCGGCGAACAGATCTTCGGCGATCGCGTGCTGCGCTGTTACCTGCCGTACGACATGCCCGGCGCGGTGCGGCGCTTCCTGCGCGCGTGGCGGCCGACGCTCGGCCTCGTGATGGAAACCGAGGTGTGGCCCACGCTGATCGACGAGTGCCGCCGCGCGGACGTGCCGCTGGTGCTGACCAATGCGCGGATGTCCGCGCGTTCGTTCCGGCGCGCGGCGAAGTTCGGCGCGGCGACGCGCGACGTGTTCGGCGGCTTCTCGCGCGTGCTCGCGCAGAGCCCGGCCGATGCGGAGCGGCTGACGTCGCTCGGCGCGCGCAACGTGACCGTGCTCGGCAACCTGAAGTTCGACATGACGACGCCGCCGGAACTGGCGGCGCGCGGCCATGCGTGGCGCGACGCGATCGGCGCGCGGCCGGTGTGGGTCGCCGCGAGCACGCGCGAGAACGAGGAGGCGCTGGTGCTGCAGGCGTTCGCCGCGATGCGTACGCCCGGCGCGCTGCTGGTGCTCGTGCCGCGTCATCCGCAACGTTTCGCTGAGGTCGAGGCGCTCGTCGGGCGCAACGGGCTCAAGTGCGTGCGGCGCTCCGCATGGGCGGCCGACGCGGCGGCACTCGCAGCCGGCCGTCCGGCTGCCGAGCCGCTGCCGGACGACGTGACGGTGCTGCTCGGCGATTCGATGGGCGAGCTCGGCGCGTATTACGCGGCCGCCGACATCGCGTTCATCGGCGGCAGCCTGCTGCCGCTCGGCGGACAGAACCTGATCGAAGCGTGCGCAGTCGGCGTACCGGTACTGATCGGGAAGCACGTATTCAACTTCACGCAGGCGACCGCCGACGCGGTCGCGGCCGGCGCGGCACTGCAGGTCGAGGATCCGCTCGATCTCGCGCACGTGCTCGACGCGCTGTTTGCCGACAACGCGCGGCGCATCGCGATGGGTGCGGCCGGCGCGGCGTTCGCTGCGCGTCACCGCGGCGCGACCGCGCGCACGGTCGACGTGCTCGCGGCACTGCTGCCGCCCGCCGAAGCCGGCGCGCATGCGCTGCCGGGCGTGCAGGACGCTGCCGACGACGCATAGACGGCGGGCGGCGCGATGCCGCCCCGGCACGCGTGGCGGCGTCGCAGGGCGCCGCCACGCCGCTCACACCGTCAGCAAACCCTTCTTCTCGATGAACGCGATCACGTCCGCGACACCTTCGAGCGCCTTCAGGTTCGTCATCACGTAGGGCCGCTCGCCGCGCATCTTCTTCGTGTCGGACGCCATCACGTCGAGGTTCGCGCCGACCAGCGGCGCGAGGTCCGTCTTGTTGATCACGAGCAGGTCGGACTTCGTGATGCCGGGGCCGCCCTTGCGTGGAATCTTCTCGCCGCCCGCGACGTCGATCACGTAGATCGTCAGGTCCGACAGCTCGGGGCTGAAGGTCGCCGCGAGATTGTCGCCGCCCGATTCGATGAACACGATGTCGGCGTCGGGAAAGCGCGACAGCATCCGGTCGACGGCCTCGAGGTTGATCGACGCATCCTCGCGGATCGCCGTGTGCGGGCAGCCGCCCGTCTCGACGCCCATGATGCGCTCCTCGGGCAGCGCGCCGGCAACCGTCAGCAGCCGCTGGTCTTCCTTCGTATAGATGTCGTTGGTGATCGCGACGAGGTCGTAGCGCTCGCGCATCGCCTTGCACAGCATTTCGAGCAGCGTGGTCTTGCCGGAGCCGACGGGGCCGCCGATGCCGACGCGCAGCGGCGGCAGTTTCTTCGTGCGGCGGGCGGGGGACGGAGCGGGTGCGTTCATGGCGTGTGTCGTGTTCAGGAGCGGAACAACCGCGAATACTGGGTTTCGTGCCGTGCGGACAGGATGCCGAGCTGCGGCGCGAACGTGTTGACGGCGTCGGGCGGCGTCGCGAGCGCGCGGCGTACGGCCGCGTCGATCGCGCCGCGCAGCGCGACGATGATGCGTTGGCCGGCGAGCTGGCCGAGCGGCACGGCCTTCAGCGCGGCGGACGTCTGGTTCTCGACCCAGCCGAATGCGTACGCGGCGAGCACGGCGTCGGCGCTCGCGTCGTGCGCGGCGGCCGCGTAGGCGAATGCGGTCGGCAGCGCGATCGGCGACATCGCCGCGAGCGTTGCGCGGCGCGCGGCATCGCCCCATTCGAGCGACGCGCACAGTTGCGCGAGCGACCAGCCCATCTGTTCGGTCTCGCGGCGCAGTTCCGCCGATTCGCGGCTCGCGACGAACCATGCATTTTCGGCGACGAGCGCGTGCGTGTCGTGCGCGTGCCAGCGTGCGAGCTGGTGCGCGAGGAACGGCAGCTCGCCGTGCGCGAGCACGTCGGTTAGGCCGCTGGCGATCCAGTCGCGCGCGGAATCGGCGTCGTGGATCAGGTTCGCGTCGAGCGCGGCTTCGAGGCCCTGCGAATAGCTGTACGCGCCGATCGGCAGCGCCGGCGACGCGAGATGCAGCAGCGCGACGAGTTCAGTGGTGGTCATGGCCGCGGCCGTGCGTGCATCCGGGACCATGCTGATGATCGTGATCGTGATCGTGATCGTGATCGTGATCGTGATCGTGATCGTGATCGTGCGAGTGCGAATGGCCGTGATGCTCGCCGAACACCTGCTGCGCAAGCGCGTAATCCTCGGCGAACGTCGCATCGTGCCCGTGCTTGTGTCCGCCGCCGTACGCGCCGGCTTCCGGCTGGAACGGCGCTTGCGTTTCCTCGACCTGCGTGCCGAGCCGGCGCAGCATGTCCGCGAGCACCGGGTCGGCCTCGAGCTTCAGGTAGCCGTCGCCGATCTCGACCGGCGTATGACGGTTGCCGAGGTGATACGCGGCACGCATCAGCGTGAGCGGATCGGCCGCGCGCACGCGCAGCACGGTTTCGGGCGCCGCGGCGACGCGCACGAGCGCGCCGTCGTCGGCGACGAGCACGTCGCCGTCGCGCAGGATCGTGCCGCGCGGCAGCAGCACGGCGACATCTTCGCCGGTGTCGAGCGTCGCCGCGAGGCGGCTCTTGCAGCGGGCGTCATAGGCGAGCGTGAGCGTCGGCGCGCGCGCGACGAGCGACGCGGCGAGTTTCACGTTCGGGGCGATACGTTTGTCGAGGGTGCGCATGAAGCAGGAACCGGAAACCAGCAATCAGAACAGGAAATAACGCTGCGCCATCGGCAGCACCGTGGCCGGCTCGCAGGTGAGCAGCTGGCCGTCGGCGATCACGTCGTAGGTTTCGGGATCGACGCTGATCGACGGGCGCCATGCGTTGTGGATCATGTCGGCCTTCGTCACGTTGCGGCAGTTGCGCACGGGCACGATCCGCTTCGCGAGGCCGTAGCGTTCCGCGATACCGGCATCGGCCGCCATCTGCGACACGAAGGTCAGCGACGTGCGCGCGAGCGCACCGCCGCGCGTCGCGAACATCTCGCGATAGTGGACCGGCTGTGGCGTCGGGATCGACGCGTTCGGGTCGCCCATCTGCGCCATGGCGATCATCCCGCCCTTCAGGATCATCGACGGCTTGATCCCGAAGAACGCCGGCTCCCACAGCACGAGGTCGGCCCACTTGCCGGGTTCGATCGAACCGACTTCGTGCGCGATGCCGTGCGTGAGCGCCGGGTTGATCGTGTACTTCGCGACGTAGCGCTTCGCGCGGAAGTTGTCGTTGCGTGTGCCGTCTTCCGGCAGCGCGCCGCGCTGCACCTTCATCTTGTGCGCGGTCTGCCAGGTGCGGATGATCACTTCGCCGACGCGGCCCATCGCCTGCGAGTCGGACGACAGCATCGACAGCGCGCCGAGATCGTGCAGGATGTCCTCGGCCGCGATCGTCTCGCGGCGGATCCGCGATTCGGCGAACGCGAGATCCTCGGCGATCGACGGATCGAGGTGATGGCACACCATCAGCATGTCGAGATGCTCGTCGAGCGTGTTGATCGTGTACGGGCGCGTCGGGTTGGTCGACGACGGCAGCACGTTCGACTCGCCGCACACCTTCAGGATGTCGGGCGCATGGCCGCCGCCCGCGCCTTCGGTGTGGTACGTGTGGATCGTGCGGCCCTTGAACGCGGCGACCGTCGATTCGACGAAGCCGCCTTCGTTCAGCGTGTCGGTGTGGATCGCGACCTGCGTGTCGGTGTCGTCGGCGACCGACAGGCAGTTGTCGATCGCGGCGGGCGTCGTGCCCCAGTCCTCGTGCAGCTTCAGCCCGATCGCGCCGGCCGCGATCTGCTCGACGAGCGGCTGCGGCAGGCTCGCGTTGCCCTTGCCGAGGAAGCCGAGGTTGATCGGCCAGCCGTCGGCGGCCTGCAGCATCCGCTCCATGTGCCACGGGCCCGGCGTGCAGGTCGTCGCGTTGGTGCCGGTGGCGGGGCCGGTGCCGCCGCCGAGCATCGTCGTGACGCCCGACGCGAGCGCCTCGTCGATCTGCTGCGGGCTGATGAAGTGGATGTGCGTGTCGATGCCGCCTGCCGTCACGATCAGCCCTTCGCCGGCGATCACTTCGGTCGCGGCGCCGATCGCGATCGTCACGCCCGGCTGGATGTCGGGATTGCCGGCCTTGCCGATCGCGGCGATGCGGCCATGCTTGATCGCGATGTCGGCCTTCACGATGCCCCAGTGATCGAGGATCACCGCGTTCGTGATGATCGTGTCGGGCACGTCGGCGGCCACGCGCTGCGACTGGCCCATGCCGTCGCGGATCACCTTCCCGCCGCCGAATTTCACTTCCTCGCCGTAGGTCGTGTAATCGCGTTCGATCTCGATCAGCAGTTCGGTATCGGCCAGCCGGACGCGGTCGCCCGTCGTCGGCCCGAACATTTCCGCGTACGCGCGGCGGCTCAAGCGTAATGTCATGTGCTGTTCCTGAAGAGCGGGGCGCGGCTTACAGCGGCCCCATCACCTTGCCCTGAAAACCGTAGACGGCACGATCGCCCGCGAGTGCGACCAGCTCGACGGTGCGCGTCTGGCCCGGCTCGAAGCGCACGGCGGTGCCGGCCGCGATGTTCAGGCGGAAGCCGCGCGCGGCCGCGCGATCGAACGACAGCGCGTCGTTGACTTCGAAGAAGTGGTAGTGCGAGCCGACCTGCACCGGGCGGTCGCCGGTGTTCGCGACGACGAGCGCGAGCGTCGCGCGGCCTGCGTTCAGTTCGTGTTCGCCGTCGTCGGTGAGGATTTCGCCGGGGATCATGCGGGGCCTCACGGAATCGGGTGATGGACGGTCACGAGCTTCGTGCCGTCGGGGAAGGTCGCCTCGACCTGGATGTCGGGAATCATCTCCGGCACGCCGTCCATCACGTCGTCGCGCGTGAGCAGCGTCGTACCGTAATGCATCACCTCGGCGACCGTCCTGCCGTCGCGCGCGGCTTCCATCAGCGCGGCGGTGATGAAGGCGACTGCCTCCGGGTAGTTGAGCTTCAGGCCGCGTGCGCGACGGCGCTCGGCCAGCAGCGCCGCCGTGAAGATCAGCAGCTTGTCCTTCTCTCGGGGAGTCAGTTTCATGAAGGCAAACGTTCAGTAAAACGTAATTTTTATCGGTGCGTGGGCGACGGGGCGAACGCGCGGGTCATCGTAGCACCGCGTCGTTTTGCGTGCGTCGTGTATCGGTTATGTAAGCAGCAAGGCGCGTGCCATGTGCATGGAACGCGGCGCGATGCGCGCTTCTGGTGCGCGATGCATGGGCAACGTGCAGCGCGGGCCGCGGCGCTGCATCGAAACGGTGCGTGGTGCGACCGTACTCAGGTTTGCCAGAGGCGCAGCGGCCGTGCGTCGACGCCGTGCACGATCGGCCGCAGATGCAGCCAGCAGTCGGTGAAGTGGCGTTGCAGCGCTTCCATCGACGTCGACAGCGCGCGCACCAGCACGACGCCGGGCGTCACGCAGGTCGCGCTCGCGCGCAGCGTGGCATCGAACGGCATCCGCGCGGCGAGCGATTCGGCGAGCGCGGCGTCGCATGCGGCACCGGCGGCCCACAACGTGCCGTATACCGGAAAGCCGGCGAGGCCCTGCAGCGCACCGCGCAGCGGATCGTGCGCGTCGAGCAGCGCGCGTTCGGTCCACAGCGGCCGACCGTCGGCATCGACGAGCGCCGCGCTCGACACGATGCGGCCGGCCGACCAGGTTTCGCCGGCCGCCTGCCGGCCGAGCTGCGTCGCGTCCCAGCCGATCGCGCTTGCCCCTGTGCCGAGCTTCACCGTGAAAGCGAGCGACGCATGCGCCGCGTCGAAGAACAGGTTGTTCTGCGGCAGCCAGTCGAGTTTCGCGTGGTCGCCGACCGTGATGCCGATGCGCTGCGTTGCGTCGAGGCCGTTCGACTTGTACCACTTGGTCGCACCGGGCGTGGTCAGCACCGCGTGCGTGCCGCTGCCGAGCGCGATGTCGATGTCGAGCCGGTCGCCGCCCGCGACGCCGCCCGGCGGGTGGACGATCACCGCATGGCAGATCGCGTCGCCTTCCGGATACAGCGGCCGCTGCACGCGCAACGGGCCGTCGTGCAGCCGGTGGGCGAGCGTCGTGCGTGTGCCGTGCCGCTCGAAGCCGAGTTCGAGGCGGCCGCGCCACGACTTGGCGACGGCAGGGCGGGACAGCGGGGCGTGGGAATCGGGGGCAGACATCGGCGGGAAGCAGGGGACGGGCGCAGGGATCGAGGATGCTACCGCAACACTATACGCCTGGGTGTCCCGGTTGCCGAACGCGGTGAAGCGGAGAGGCGATGACGCCGGCGATCGCATGACGTGCATCGATCGCCGGCACCGCGCAGCGGCGCAATCGTGCGCCGCGTGCGTCGCTACACGGCGATCAGCTCGCGCACGCCGTTCGCTTCCATGTCCCGCGCGTCGCCGCCCGCGACGATCTCGCCGCGGCTCATCACCCAGTAGCGGTCGGCGATCGACTGGGCGAAGTCGTAATACTGCTCGACGAGCAGCACGGTCATCTTCGCTTCGTCGACGAGCTGGCGCAGCGTGCGGCCGATATCCTGGATGATCGACGGCTGGATGCCTTCGGTCGGCTCGTCGAGGATCAGCAGCTGCGGCTCGCTCATCAGCGCGCGGCCGATCGCGAGCTGCTGCTGCTGGCCGCCCGACAGGTCGCCGCCGCGCCGCGTGCGCATGTCCTTCAGCACCGGGAACAGGTCGTAGATGCGGTCGGGCACCTTCGACGGTGCTTTCCGGCTCGCCGCGCCGACGAGCAGGTTCTCCTCGACGGTGAGCCGCGGAAAGATGTCGCGGCCCTGCGGCACGTACGCGAGCCCGGCCGCGACGCGCGCGTAGGGCGGCATTGCGCCGAGCGCGGTGCCGCGCCACGACACGCTGCCGCTTTTCGCGGCGACGACGCCCATCAGGCAGCGCAGCAGCGTGCTCTTGCCGACGCCGTTGCGGCCGAGCAGCACGGTGAGCTTGCCGTCGTCGGCGGCGAGGCTCACGTTGCGCAGGATATGGCTGCCGCCGTAGTACTGGTTCAGTGCTTCGATCTTCAGCATTGCATCAACGTCCGAGATAAGACTCGATCACCGCGTCGTCGCGCTTGACCTGGTCGAGGGTGCCTTGCGCGAGGACCGCGCCTTCGGCCATCACCGTCACGCGGCCCCTGTCGCCGGCGAGCGCCGCGACGAATTCCATGTCGTGCTCGACGACCATCATCGAGCAGGTGCCGCGCAGCGTGTTCAGCAGCTCGGCGAGCTCCATCGTCTCGTGGTCGGTCATCCCGGCCGCCGGTTCGTCGAGCAGCAACAGCGCAGGGCGCTGCATCAGCAGCATGCCGATCTCGAGCCGCTGCTTCTGCCCGTGCGACAGCTCGCCCGCCGCGCGATACGCGTCGCTTTCGAGGCCGATCAGCGCGAGCGTCTCCTCGATCTTCGCCTGCGCGGTGCGGTCGAGCCGCGCGCGCAGCGAGGCGAGCCAGCCCTTGTCGGTCTGCATCGCGAGTTCGAGGTTTTCCCACACCGGATGCTGCTCGAACACGGTCGGCTTCTGGAACTTGCGGCCGATGCCCGCGCGCGCGATTTCCGGCTCGTTCATTCGCGCGAGGTCGATGGTCTGGCCGAGAAACACCTTGCCCGCATCGGGGCGCGTCTTGCCGGTGATCACGTCCATCATCGTCGTCTTGCCCGCACCGTTCGGGCCGATCACGCAGCGCAGCTCGCCCGCGTCGATCGCGAGCGACAGCTTCTTCAGCGCGCGGAAGCCGTCGAAGCTCACCTCGATATCCTCGAGGTAGAGGATCGTGCCGTGCGACGTGTCGATGCCCGGCGGCACCACGCGCCCCATCGATGCGGTGCCGCTGACGGCGAGCAGCTCGTCCTCGGGCGGCGGCGTGAACTGGTAGAGGGCCGTTCCGTTCATGCGCGTTTCCCCTTCGCGAGCACGGTTTCGACGAGGCCCATGATCCCGCGCGGCAGCAGCAGCGGCACGAGCACGAAGATCAGGCCGAGGAAGAACAGCCAGTATTCGGCGAAGTAGGCGGTAAACAGGCTTTTCGCGCCGTTCACCGCGAACGCGCCGACGATCGGCCCGATCAGCGTGCCGCGGCCGCCCACCGCGACCCAGATCGCCATCTCGATCGAGTTGCCGGGCGACATCTCGCCGGGATTGATGATGCCGACCTGCGGCACGTACAACGCGCCCGCGATGCCGCACAGCACGGCCGACACGGTCCACACGAACAGCTTGTACGCGAGCGGGCTGTAGCCGAGGAACATCAGCCGCGTCTCACCGTCGCGCACCGCGGTGACCACGCGCCCGAGCTTGCTGGTGACGATCGCGCGCGCGGCGATGAACGCGAGCACGAGCGTCGCGAACGTCAGCAGCAACAGCACCGTGCGCGTACCGGGCGACGTGATCGCGAAGCCCGCGATGCGCTTGAAGTCGGTGAAGCCGTTGTTGCCGCCGAAGCCCGTCTCGTTGCGAAAGAACAGCAGCATCGCGGCGAACGTCAGCGCCTGCGTGATGATCGACAGGTACACGCCTTTCACGCGCGAGCGGAACGTGAAGAAGCCGAACACCCAGGCGAGCACGGCCGGCACGAGCACGACGAGCGCGAGCGCCCAGGCCAGATGCTGCGTGCCGCTCCAGTACCACGGCAACTGGTGCCAGTCGAGGAACACCATGAAGTCGGGCAGGTCGCTGCCGTACTTGCCGTCGCGGCCGATCTCGCGCATCAGGTACATGCCGATCGCATAACCGCCGAGCGCGAAGAAGAGGCCGTGGCCGAGGCTCAGGATGCCGCAGTAGCCCCACACGAGATCGAGCGCGAGCGCGGCGATCGCGTAGCACATCAGCTTGCCGGCGAGCGTCATCGCATACGCGGACAGATGGAACGCGCTCGACTCGGGCGCGACCAGCGCGGCGAGCGGCACGCCGATGCCGATCGCGATGCACAGCGCGATCAGCGCGAGCCACGCGCGGCGCGACAGCAGCGCGGGGCGGGGCGGCAGGCCGAGCGCGAAACCGTTCTCCGCACGCGCGGCGGCAGCGGGCTTCGGCGCGTCGGCGAGCGGCTTCGACAACGAATCGGTGATTGAAGTCATGTCACGCCTCCGCGCTGCGGCCCTTCGGGGCGAACATGCCCTGCGGACGCTTCTGGATGAACAGCACGATCATCACGAGCACCGCGATCTTCGCGAGCACGGCGCCCCAGAACGGCTCGATCGCCTTGCTGACGAGGCCGAGCCCGAAGCCGCCGAGCACGGTGCCGGCGATCTGCCCGACGCCGCCGAGCACGACGGCCATGAATGAATCGATGATGTAGTTCTGGCCGAGATCCGGGCCGACATTGCCGATCTGCGACAGCGCGCAGCCGCCGAGGCCCGCGATGCCGGCGCCGAACGCGAATGCGTACGCGTCGACGCGTGCGGTCTTCACGCCGACGCACGCAGCCATCCGGCGGTTCTGCGTGACCGCGCGCACGAACAGGCCAAGGCGCGTCTTCGTCAGCACGGCCCACGCGACGAACACCACGGCGAGCGCGAACGCGAGGATCACGAGACGGTTGTACGGCAGGATCAGGTTCTGCATCACCGTCACGCCGCCGCTCATCCACGACGGGTTCACGACCTGCACGTTCTGCGCGCCGAACAGCATCCGCGTCGCCTGGATCAGGATCAGGCTCACGCCGAAGGTGGCGAGCAGGGTCTCGAGCGGGCGGCCGTACAGGTGCCGCAGCACGAGCCGTTCGAGCACGATGCCGACCAGCGCGGCCGTCACGAACGACACCGGCACGGCGACGAGCGGATACCAGTCGAACGCGCCGGGTGCGTAGCGCTGGATCAGCGTCTGCACGACATAGGTTGCGTACGCACCGATCATCAGGAATTCGCCGTGCGCCATGTTGATCACGCCGATCAGCCCGTACGTGATCGCGAGGCCGAGCGCGGCGAGCAGCAGCACGCTGCCGAGCGACAGCCCCGCGAACAGCGTGCCCGCGATCTCGCCGCGGCGCTGCAGCGAGTGCAATGCGTCGAGCCCTTGCTGGGCGGCGTCGCGCACGCGCGCGTCGGGCTCCGCGTAGCTGCCGTCGGCATTCTTCGCGACGAGCGGGCGCAACTGCTCGATCATGTCGAGATCGCGGCGCGCGGCCACCACCTGCACGGCTTCGAGGCGCTTCGCCGGATCGGCGTCGTGCAGCGCGGCGATCGCCCACAATGCATCGAGGCGGCGCTTCAGCGTGGGATCCGTTTCCTTTGCGCGCGCTCGGTCGATCATCGGCTTGAGTGCCGGGTCGGGCGACTTCAGCAGCGCATCGATCGCGTCGCGGCGCGCGGCAACGTCGGGCGACGCGAGCGCGAGCCCCGACAGCGCGCCCGCGATTTTCGTGCGCAGCAGGTTGTTCAGCATCACAGGCTGCGCGTCGCCGGCCGGCGTCGCGGCCTGCGAGAGCGCGTCGTGTGCGGTGTCGCCGGACTGGATCAGCAGGCGGCCGTCGCCGGTCGCGAGCGCGTCGCCGCTCGACAGCGCGTTGAGCAACGCGACGGCGCGCGGATCGGGATCGGCGGCGAGCCGTTCGACCGCAGCCGTCTTCGCGTCGAAGTCGTCGCCGGCGAGCGCGGCGGTATCGGCAGCCGTCAGCGCGAACGCGGCGCGCGGCAGTCCGCCCGCGAGGGCGGCGCACGCGACGATCGCGACGGCGGCTCGGCGAAAGCGTGTAGGCATCGGGAAATCCTGTCGGGCGTGGAAAGCGGATGCGGGCGGCGATGCGCGGGCGCGTGCGGTGCGTAGGCAAGCGTGCCCGGTACGGCGGCGCCTGCAAGCGGGCGGAGCATCGCGCCGGTGCGCGACGCCCCGCGTCGCGTCAGGCGAGCGCCGTGCGCTGCCGGCGCAGGAACGCCGGGATCGACGTGACGATGTCCGGCTTGCCCTGGTTACCCGCGATGTACGGGCTCCACGGTTGCGCGCGCACGGCCGTCTTCGTCTTCCACACGACGTTGAACTGCCCGTCGCCGCGGATCTCGCCGATCATCACCGGCTTGTGCAGGTGATGGTTGCCGTCCATCGCGAGCGTGAAGCCCGACGGCGCGGCGACCGTCTGGCCGATCATCGCGACGCGCACCTTGTCGACGTCGGTGCTCTTCGCCTTCTCGACGGCCTGCTTCCACATGTGGATGCCCACATAGGTCGCCTCCATCGGGTCGTTGGTCACGCGCTTCGCGCCGCCCGGCAGGTTGTTCGCCTTCACCCATGCGGCGAACTGGTCCTTGAACTTCGTGTTGGTCGGGTTCTTCACCGACATGAAGTAATTCCACGCGGCGAGGTGGCCGACGAGCGGCTTCGTGTCGATCCCGCGCAGTTCCTCCTCGCCGACCGAGAACGCGACGACCGGCACGTCGGTCGCCTTGATCCCCTGGTTGCCGAGCTCCTTGTAGAACGGCACGTTCGAGTCGCCGTTGATCGTCGAGATCACGGTCGTCTTGCCGCCCTGCGAGAAGTTCTTGATGTTCGCGACGATGGTCTGGTAATCGCTGTGGCCGAACGGCGTGTAGACCTCCTGAATGTCGGCGTCCTTCACGCCCTTCGATTTCAGGAACGCGCGCAGGATCTTGTTGGTCGTGCGCGGATACACGTAGTCGGTGCCGAGCAGGAAGAAGCGCTTCGCGCTGCCGCCTTCCGCGCTCATCAGGTACTCGACGGCCGGGATCGCCTGCTGGTTCGGCGCCGCACCCGTATAGAACACGTTGCGGGACATTTCCTCGCCTTCGTACTGCACCGGGTAGTAGAGCAGCCCGTTCAGCTCCTCGAACACCGGCAGCACCGACTTGCGCGACACCGACGTCCAGCAGCCGAACACGCACGCGACCTTGTCCTGCGTGAGCAGCTGGCGCGCCTTCTCGGCGAACAGCGGCCAGTTCGACGCGGGGTCGACCACCACGGGCTCGAGCTTGCGGCCCATCACGCCGCCGCTCTTGTTGATGTCGGCGATCGTCATCAGCGCGGTGTCCTTCAGCGACGTCTCCGAGATCGCCATCGTGCCCGACAGCGAGTGCAGGATGCCGACCTTGATCGGGCCGGTGCCCGCATCGGCCGCGTGCGCGAACGGGCTCTTGCCCGCGAGCGCAAGCGCGCCGGCCATCGAACCGAACTTCAACAGACTGCGACGTTTCATCGGGTTCCCCTTGACGTGTTGGATATGCGTGCGCCTTGACGGCGTCGGCCAACGGATAACGCAAGGCATGTGCCAGTCGTGCGGATGCACGCCCGGCGTGCCTGCGCGGGGCAGGGCGGGGCGTCGCGACGGGGCGCATGACGCGTCGTGCAGCATGCGCGGTCCGTCGCGGTGCAGGGTCGCGGGCGGAAATGGTGCACGGTCGGGGTTCCCCGTTCCGGTGCCCGCGTGCGGTGCGGGAACGGTCGTGCACCCTGACTTCGCGGCAAGCGGGGTGGGGCGGGCGCGGCGCGGTGCCGTTGCAGGTCGGATGACGCCGAGACGAACCGGCGCGGGAATGAAAAACGGGCGCGCCATGCGCGCCCGTTCGGCGGGTCGGTATGACCGGCGGCGATGTGCCGGCCGGTGCGGCGGCGCGCGATGCGCCACCGGCGGGATCAGTAGCGCGGTACGGACGGATCGACGTCGCGCGACCACGCGTCGATCCCGCCTTGCAGGTTGTACAGCTTCGTGAAGCCGCGCGACTCGAGGAACATCGCGACCTGCGCGCTGCGCATCCCGTGATGGCACACGCAGACGATTTCCGCTTCGTCGTCGAGTTCTTCGCTGCGCGCGGGAATCTGCTGCATCGGGATCGACACGCTGCCGGCGATGTGCGCGGTCGAGATTTCCCACGGTTCGCGCACGTCGAGCACGACCGGCGCGGGGCGCGCCTTGTCGCCGAGCCATTCCGCGAGCATCGCGGCGGTCAGGATCTGCATGGAGGCTCCGCTGCTCAGAACTTGAAGCGCGACGGCTCGATCGCGTTGACGAGGTGATCGATGTAGGTTTCGAACACGTCGGCGACGCGGTACTGCTTGTCGTCGATGCGCGTGATGATCTGCGCCTTCATCACCGGACGGCCGCCGACGAATGCCGACAGGCGGCCGCCGACCTTCAGTTGCTCGAGCATTTCCTGCGGCACGACGGGCAGGCCGCCCGCGACGCAGATCACGTCGTACGGCGCCTTGCCGGCCCAGCCGCGCGAACCGTCGCCGAGGACGACTTCCGCGTTGGTCACGCCGTCGTTGCGCAGGTTGTCTTCCGCGAACTTCGCGATGGCCGGATCGATCTCGACGGCCGTCACGTGCCGGGCGCGATGTGCGAACAGCGCGGCCAGGTAGCCCGAACCGGCGCCGATCACGAGCACGTTCTCGTGCTTCTTGACGGCCAGCTCCTGCAGCACGCGCGCTTCGACGCGCGGGAACAGCATCTTGCTGGTGCCGCCCGGCAGCGGCAGTTCGAGGTCGGCGAACGCGAGATCGCGGTATTCGGCCGGAACGTAGTTTTCACGCTTGACGATCGACAGCAGGCCTAGGACGTCGAGATCCAGCACGTCCCACGGCCGGATCTGTTGTTCGATCATGTTGAAACGCGCGTTTTCGATATTCATGGTGTGGTCACGCAGCCTGGTCGGCCATCAGCGGGGATAGAGAAACTTCGTGATTGTACCAAACGGGGCGGCTGCAAAGCCTTCAGGCGGCCTGCAACAGACCTTTACCTCTTGCTCTTCCTGATCTGCGCCTCGAATGCGAGGTCGAGCTTGCTCGCCTTGCGCGGTTTTTTGGGGCCGAATTCGTCGACGAACTTGACGAACTCGTCGAGCGGCAGCGGCTCGCAGCGCTTCTCGGCGGTGCCGCCCGAGCGGTCGACGAGATAGAACAGGCCGCCCGCCATCGCGACGGCCGCGAAATGCGGGTTGCCGGAGCGGGTCTTCAGGCGTTCGACCGCGTGGGTCGCTTTGGTGGTGCGCATCGTGCGGATTCTGGCGGGGCGTAAGCCCCACACTGTATCAAACCGGCCGTCCGCATGCGCCCGGCCGGCCCTAGACCGTGCGTGAATACCGCTGCTGCTGCGTCTGCCCGAGATACGCGTCGAACGCCATCGCGATGTTGCGCACGACCATCCGGCCGGCCGGATGGATCGTCAGGCGGTCGCCCGCGATCGTCAGCAGCCCGTCGCGCTCGAACGGGCGCAGCGCGTCGAGCTCGCGCGCGAAATGATCGGCGAAGCGGATGCCGTGTGCGGCGTCGACATGCGAGAACGGCAGTTCGAGGTTGCACATCAGCTGCGTGATCACGTCGCGGCGCAGCCGGTCGTCGGGCGTGAGCCGCACGCCGCGCGCGATCGGCAGCCGGCCCGCGTCGAGCGCGGCGCCGTAGGCGGGCAGGTCCTTCGCGTTCTGCGCGTAGACGTCGCCGACCTTGCCGATCGACGACACGCCGAAACCGACGAGGTCGGTATCCGCGCGCGTGCTGTAGCCCTGGAAATTGCGTTGCAGCGTGCCGTTGCGCTGCGCGCGCACGAGCTCGTCGGACGGCCGCGCGAAGTGATCCATCCCGATGTACACGTAGCCGGCCGACGTCAGCATGTCGATCGCGAGGCCGAGCAGCGCGATGCGCGTTTCCGGCGGCGGCAGCGTCGCATCGTCGATCTGCCGCTGCATCTTGAACAGGTGCGGCATGTGCGCGTAGCCGAATACCGACAGCCGGTCGGGCGCGAGTTCGATGATCGTTTCCAGCGTGCGCGCGAAGACGGCAACGGTCTGGTGCGGCAGCCCGTAGATCAGGTCGACGCTCACCGAATGAAACCCCGTCGTGCGCGCGGCGGAGAGCAGGTCGGCCGTCATCGCGCGCGGCTGGACACGGTTGATCGCCTGTTGCACGGCCGGGTCGAAATCCTGCACGCCGAGGCTCAGCCGGTTGAAGCCGATATTGCGCAGGTGGACGAGCGTGGCGGGCGTGACCGTGCGCGGATCGATCTCGATCGAGAATTCGGCGTCGGCATCCGGCGCGAGCGCGAAGTGCTCGCGCGTGGCCGCCATCAGCTCGGCCGTTTCGTCGTCGGACAGGAAGGTGGGCGTGCCGCCGCCCCAGTGCAGCTGCGTGACCGGGCGCGCGGGATCGAACAGCGCGGCCTGCAGCGCCATCTCGCGCTTGAGCTGCTCGAGATACGGGCGCGCGCGGCGGCGGTTGTTGGTCGCGATCTTGTTGCAGCCGCAGTAGAAGCACGCGGTGTTGCAGAACGGGATGTGGAAGTACAGCGACAGCTCGCTCGACGAGGCGCCGGGGTCGCTTGCCGCGCGCAGGTAGTCGGCCGGGTCGAAATCGTCGCGGAACTGCAGCGCGGTGGGGTACGACGTATAGCGCGGCCCGTTCGCGCCGTATTTCGCGAGCAAATCGGGACGGAACATTGAGTCGGCAGAACCGGAACGCATGATGGTCTCGCGCTTTTTAGATGCTTTCGAGTATATAAACGCGCGATTGGGCTGCATTGTGTAATAACGTCGCAGCCGGCGATGGCACAATGCGGGGTGGGGCTGCCGGCACCGCGTCCGGTTGCCGCACCGTTTTTTGTTGTTCGTTCGAGAGAGCCGAGTGTCCGTCGAAATGCCTGTCCGCCCGGCGCCTGCCGATGTCCCGCCGCCGCATGCGTGCCGCGAGGGCTGCGGCGCGTGCTGCATCGCGCCGTCGATTTCCAGCCCGATTCCGGGCATGCCCGACGGCAAGCCGGCCGGTGTGCGCTGCGTGCAGCTCGGCGACGACCTGCGCTGCCGGATCTTCGGCCGCCCCGAGCGGCCCGCGTGCTGTTCCGGGCTGCAGCCGGCTGCCGACATGTGCGGCGCGTCGCGCGACGACGCGCTCGCGTGGCTCACGCGTCTCGAGGCCGCGACGCGGCCGTCGCAACCAGGAGAGTGTTCAGCATGACCGCACCTTGCGCGCCCGGCCGGCGCCGTTTCCTCGCCGCAACCGTCGGCGCCGTCGGCGTGACGCTGTCGCTCGCCGCGTGCGCGTCGACCTTCCCGTTCATCCCCGATCACTACACGTTCTCGCGCGGCGATGTGCAGAAGGCCGTCGCCCGCAAGTTCCCGTACCAGAAGACGGTCGCGCAGGTCGTCGACGTGTCGCTCGCTAACCCGGCCGTCAACCTGCTGCCCGACCAGAACCGCGTCGCCGTGCAGCTCGACGCGCATTTCGCGAGCCCGTTCCTGCGCGCGCCCGTCAGCGGCAAGTTCACTGTGTCGGGCCAGCTTGCTTACGACGCGCCGAGCCGTTCGGTGGTGCTGAAGTCGCCGGCCGTCGACAGCCTCGCGCTCGACGGCGACGCGCAGATGTACGCGCAACAGGTCGGCGCGGCCGCGGGCCTGCTCGCGACGCAGTTGCTGACCAACTATCCGATCTACACGTTCAAGCCCGAACAGCTGCAATTTGCCGGGGTGAACTACGAACCCGGTACAATTACGATTCTTACAAACGGCATACGCGTGGCGATCGTCGAAAAGTGACGACGAACCGCGCCCGGCCGGAGGGGGGCCGCGCGCGGAAGAGTGGCCCATTCATTCGACCATTTCGGAGTTGGGCCACGGATGGACTGGATCCTGATCTGCAAGGCTTTGATCCTCGGCGTCGTCGAGGGGCTGACGGAATTCCTGCCGGTGTCGAGCACCGGTCACCTGATCGTCGCGGGCAGCTTCCTGAATTTCAACGATTCGCACGCGAAGACCTTCGACGTCGTGATCCAGTTCGGGGCGATTCTCGCGGTCTGCTGGGAATACCGGCAACGGATCGTGTCCATCGTATCCGGGCTGCCCAGCCGGCCCGATGCGCGGCGCTTCACGCTGAACGTCGTGATCGCGACGATTCCCGCGATCGCACTCGGCCTCCTGCTCGAGAAGAAGATCAAGGCCGTGCTGTTCTCGCCGGTACCCGTCGCGTTCGCGCTCGTCGTGGGCGGGGCGATCATCCTGTGGGCCGAGGCGCGGCAGCGTGAACGCAGCGAGCCGCCGCGCGTGGTGTCGGTCGACGCGCTGACCCCGCTCGATGCGCTCAAGGTCGGCATCGCGCAGTGCTTCGCGCTGATTCCCGGCATGTCGCGCTCGGGCTCGACGATCATCGGCGGGATGCTGTTCGGTCTCGACCGGCGCGTCGCCACCGAATTCTCGTTCTTCCTCGCGATTCCGATCATCTTCGGCGCGACGCTCTATGAAACCGTCAAGGACTGGCAGGCGTTCACCGTCGATTCGCTCGGCCTGTTCGCGCTTGGCCTCGTCGCCGCGTTCGTCAGCGCGTTCGTGTGCGTGCGCTGGCTGCTGCGCTACGTCGCGACGCACGATTTCACGGTGTTCGCGTGGTACCGGATCGCGTTCGGGCTGTTCGTGCTGCTGGTCGGGTACAGCGGCTGGCTGAACTGGGCGTGACGCGGACACGGAGGCGGGCGCGCCTCCAATGAGAAAAGCCCGATCGGCAGATAACCGATCGGGCTTTTTTTATCCGGATCCGGGCGGCACGCGCCGCCGCAGCGGGAAGGCTCAGCCTGCGCGCTTGCGGAACACCAGGTCCCACACGCCGTGGCCGAGGCGCAGCCCGCGCCGTTCGAACTTCGTGACCGGGCGGTAGTCGGGGCGCGGTGCGTAGTCGGCGGCGGTGTTTTCGAGCGTCGGTTCCGCGCCGAGCACTTCCAGCATCTGTTCAGCGTAGTTCTGCCAGTCGGTCGCGCAGTGAATGTATGCGCCGGGCTTCAGGCGCGACGCGAGATGCGCGACGAGCGGCGGCTGGATCAGCCGGCGCTTGTGATGGCGCGCCTTGTGCCACGGGTCGGGGAAGAAGATGTGCACGCCGTCGAGACTTTCCGGCGCAAGCATGTGCTCGAGCACTTCGACCGCGTCGTGCTGGATGATGCGGATGTTCGGCAGATCCTGCTCGCCGATCAGCTTCAGCAGCGCGCCGACGCCCGGCTCGTGCACTTCGACGCCGAGGAAGTCGTCGCCGGGGCGGTTCGCGGCGATTTCCGCGGTCGACGCGCCCATCCCGAAGCCGATCTCGAGGATGCGCGGCGCGCTGCGGCCGAACACCGCATTCCAGTCGGGCAGCTCCGGCGCATACGGCACCACGAAGCGCGGGCCGAGTTCGTCGAGCGCGCGGCGCTGGCCGGTCGACACGCGGCCGGCGCGCGTCACGAAGCTGCGGATGCGGCGGTGGTGCAGCGGATTGACGGCGTCGGCGCCTTCGGCGGCTTCGTCGGGAATGGCGTCGTCGTGCGGCGGCAGGCCGGCTTCGTTCGGATCGTCGTGCATCATCGGTACAGAGAAAGGCTCGGTTGCGGGCGAGGGCCCGTTGCGCGCAGCAGTGCGCCGGGTGAACCGGCACATGGTACAAAAAAGCCGCCTTCGACGAGGCGGCTTTTGCGCAGGCTGCGATGCAGCCGGAAAGTGGAGCGGGCGATGGGAATCGAACCCACGTCATCAGCTTGGGAAGCTGAGGTAATGGCCATTATACGACGCCCGCAGAACGCGCAATTCTACAGGGGTTCGGGTGGGGATGGCAAGCGGGAGGTTCGGCGCAGGGCAACTGACAGGGCTCGATGCCGGACCGGCGGCGTCGCGCGCAGTGGCGGGTGAGCCCGCGCTATTCACGGGATCTACCGTCCAGGCTGAAGGCACATCCCTTCGGCGCGCTGTAGCATCGGAGCCGAATTTCAACGGCCCAATGGATGTGCCGCATAGCCGATGGCGGCAAACAATCGACGGACGAACAGGTTCAATGATGTTGAATATTTTGACCATGACCCCCGAGCAGGAACAGGATGCGCGGGCAAAGGCTTTTTATCTGCTCAAGAAATGGACGAGTGTCACGTTCCTGGAATACGCCGTTGGACGATATCGGGACTTTCTCGGCGCGTACGCAAAACAACTGGACACACCGAGCCCAAATCAGGTCGAGCTTGAGGAAGCCTACACGCATGATTTCTCGGGGGCACTGGTGCGCATGGATCTGGGCATCGATGCATTGCGCCGAGGTCTCGACAAACGAGCCGCATACGACGCGTTGGTTAGAGGAAGCCAGCAAGGCGGCGACCTGTTGTTTGGACGGAGTGCGCTTGAAATCGGTCGTAAATACGATCCGTTTTTTCATTCACTGGGGCTGAAGGACACCAGCTTTTCGGAACCGGTGTATGCCACCGGGTTCGCGGAGGGGGTATGGATCGAGAGATTGATTTGCTACGCGCTCAAGTGCACGGTCGGATTCGGTTATACCGGGATGCTCGCATACGGAACACGTGCGGATGGCGGGACCCGCGTATTTGAGCACTGGACCTATGAATCCATGTTCGAAAACGCGCCCCTTCCTGCTTGGCGATATTGGCCACCCGGTCGCACCTATCCTGTATCGCTTCCTCCCTGTCCGCCGAAGAACGAATCCGCAAGCGGCGAGGTTTGCAGCGACCAGGAGATTCCTGTCGAGGGGATCTGGGAGCCGTGGTTTGCGTCCGGCAAGGTGGGCTGTCCGAGCTACTTCCTCAAAGGCAGTGTTGCCCACAAGTACCTGTTGGAAGGTACGAACGACGAGCATGAGGTGCGCTGGCGGCTGCTTTGGGAAGACAAGCGTTACCGGGACGGCAGCATTCCGGCGGAGGAGGAAACTTACTTCCCCAAGCCTGTCGCCTGACCGACGCTACGGGGCCTGCCAGGAGAGCCTTGTCCGCGCACCGGTTACTGCAAAGCCCGACCGCATCGTCATGCAGCACCGCAGCGCCAACGGCGAACGAAACGCGCCGGCCGTGCGCGTGCCCGCGGGCCGGTGTCGAAAATAGACGAGTCGGTGTCGGAAGCATGCAAGTCCCGACCACGCTTTCGCACTAACGTGACAAGCCTCTTACACGAACGTTAGTCTGGAGCTGACATGTCCGATTTCATCACCGTTTTGCGCGAAACCTGCCCGACGCCGGTCCTTGACGCGACCAAGTGGAAGCGTATCGGCGGCGATCCGCACACCGTGAACCTCAACGCGTACCTCTCCAAGGACGGCAGCAAGATCATGGGTACCTGGATCTGCACGCCGGGCAAGTTCGAGGTGAACTACGAAAAATGGGAGTACTGCCACTTCCTCGATGGCTACTGCATCATCACACCGGAAGGCGAGGAGTCGGTGCACCTGAAAGCCGGCGACGTGTTCGTGATCGAACCCGGCATGAAGGGGACCTGGGAAGTGGTGGAGACGGTGCGCAAGTACTTCGTCTTTGCCTGAGCGGGCCGGTAGATTCGGCCACGCGTACCGTCGTCGTCCGGATACCTTCGAGGTTCGCGCCCTCCGGGCGACTGCACGTTTTCGCGCGACAGCGTAGCCGATGCGGTGTGCGCGGTGGGCCGGGGCATTCGTATCGAGGGGCGCGGTCAAAGCGCCAGCCCCGGCGACGCGGTCGACCGAGTGCTCGCTCAAGCCGGCACACATCGGCGCATTCCGTCCAGCCGGTGCGCCGGCCGATTCGAAAAGGCGATCGCCGCGCCGGCCTGCGCGTCATCGCCCAAACCCCTATGATGCAGCGATCCGCCCACCGTTCCGGTCGCATCGCGTACCTCGTTCGCTTGCGCCGGTCGCCACCTCCGGAATCCCGACCATGCGTATCACCGACATCCGCGAACGCACGATTCCCGTCTCTCGCTATGCCGACCCGGCCATTCCATCCGGCGGCCTGACGACGAGTGTCGTCGCGCTCACCACCGACGTCGTGCGTGACGGCCGCCCCGTGACGGGCTACGGCTACGCATCGGTCGGCCGCTTCGCGCAGGGCGGCCTGATCCGCGAACGGTTCGCGCCGCGCCTGCTGGCCGCCGCCGACGCGCTCGCCGACGAAGCCGGCACGAACCTCGACCCGTTCCGCGCGTGGCGCGCGATGATGGCCGGCGAAAAGCCCGGCGGACACGGCGAACGCTGCGTGGCGATCGGCGCGCTCGACATGGCGATCTGGGACGCCGCCGCGAAAATCGCCGACCTGCCGCTCAATCGCTTTCTGGCCGACCGGCTCGGACGCACGGCGGCACCGCGCGTGCGTGTGTACGCGGGCGGCGGCTATCGTTATCCGCACGACGATCTCGCGCGCCTGTCGGACGAGATGCGCCGCGTTGCCGATCTCGGCTACACGCACGCGAAGATCAAGATCGGTGGCGCGGACGTCGCTCAGGACAGCAGGCGCATCGAAGCGGCCGCCACGCAGTTGGCGGACAGTTCGCATCTCGCGGTCGACGCGATGAACACGTACGACGCGACGACCGTCGATATTGCCGCCGCGATGCTCGAGCCGTTCGGCCTCTGGTGGTTCGAGGACATCTGCGATCCGCTCGACCTGCCGCTCCAGGCAGGCGTCGCCACGCGCTACGCCCCGCCGATCGCGGCCGGCGAAGCGCTGTTCTCGCTCGCGGAAGCGAAGCTGCTCGACCGCTACGGCGGCCTGCGTCCCGACCGCGACGTGCTCGTGTTCGATCCCGTGCATTGCTACGGGCTGCCGGGATACCTGCAGATCGTCGAGCACTTCGCATCGCGCGGCTGGCGGCGCGACGCGTTCTGGCCACATGGCGGCCACCTGTTCTCGCTGCATGTCGTCGCAGCGCTCGGGCTCGGCGGTGCGGAAGTCAATCCGTTCGCGTTCGATCCGTTCAGCGGGCTCGCCGATGGCGAAACCGTCGACGCAGGTTTTGCGCGCACGCCGCAGGCGCCGGGCATCGGTTTCGAGCTGCATGCCGACGCGCATCGCGCGTTTCGCGCGGTATCGGGCCGTTGACACCCGAAGCGCTAAAGCGCATCGATCGCGAAACGCACCGCGAAGCCGAGCATCATCGTCGCGACGAACAAATCGAGCACGCGCCACGCCAGCGTACGGGCAAACCACGCACGGCACGCGCGTGCGCCATAGGCGAGCATCAGGAACCACGCGAGCGAAGCCGCCATCGCGCCGAACGCGAACGGCGCGCGTTCGGCGGGCGCGTGACTCACGATCACGGTGCCGAGCAGCAGCACGGTATCGATCCATGCATACGGATTGAGCAGCGACACCGCGGCTGTCGCGAGCAGCGTGCGCGACAGCGCGGGGGCGTGGCGCGCGTGTGAGTCGTCGACGTGCTCCGGCCGCCGCCGCCGGATCGCCGAGCGCAGCGCGAGCAGGCCATAACCGGCGAGATAGGCGATACCGGCCCACAGCGCGGCCGATACCACACCGGGATGCCGCGACAGCAGTGCCGACAACCCCTGCGCGCCGAGCACGATCAGCAGCGCGTCGCTGCCTGCGCAGACGAGGGCGATGGAGAGGAGATGGGGGCTCGAGATCGAGCGCTTGATGACGAAGGCGTCCTTGGGGCCGACCGACGTGAACAGGCCGGCGCCAAGCAGCAGGCCTTCGATGAAGGCGGAGGTGTCGAGCACGAGCGGGCCGACAACCTCTTAAGCTGAACCGGTGATGGTTACGATGAGCGAAACGTTAAGGGGCGCGCGGGGGCGGTGTCAATGCCCCCTGGCGCCCATGCGTCGACGACCGGCCCGCCACCGGTCAGTGCGTCGCCGCCTCGCCGAGGTTGAGCGCGACGAGCGCACAAACGGTCAGCGCGATGCCGGCGAGCTTCAGCGACGACACCGATTCGTCGAAGCAGACGATGCCGATCACGGCCGTGGCCGCGGTGCTGGCGGCAGCCCAGCTCGCGTACGCGAGCCCCATTTCGAGCCGCTTCGTCGCGAGCGCCATCAGCCAGACGGCGCAGGCATAACAGACGACGGTGAGCCCGGACGGGAGCGGGCGGGAAAAGCCGGCCGAGTATTTGAGGCCGACGGAGCCGAGCACTTCGGCGAGGACACTGACGCCCAGCAGAAGCCAGGCAGACTGGAGCGGGGACACGAACGGCCTCCTTCCCCCGACGCTTATACCGAGCGGCGAGGAGAAGTGGAGGTGTCAGCGGTACCCAGGATGAAAGGAGCTTAGTCCACACGGCGCGGCAGGGCAACGCATGCCGCCTGCCCGTCACGCCTGCCCGGCCGCCCACTCCGGCCGCTGCCCGAGCGTGTCGAACAGCCGGACGATCTCGGCTTTCACCTTCTGCACCGCGTTGCTGACGAGCGCCGTATCGTGCCAGCACAGCGACAGGTCGCGCGCGAACAGCCGATGCGCGACCGTCGACAGCTTGAGCTTGCGCTCCTCGATCTCGACGTGCGCGGCCGTCCACGGCAGGATCGTCACGCCGAGCTGCGCCATCACGGCCGCGAACAGCAGCCCGGTCGAGCTTGCCTCGAAGCCGATCTCGTACGACAGCCCGGCCTCGCGCATCGCCCATTCGACACGGTTGCGAATCGTGTTCGGCGCGCTCGGCAGGACGAGCGGCATCCGCGCGATCGCGTCGAGCGGCACGGGATCGTCCGGCACCGGGAATTCGGGCCACGTGATCAGGTACAGCGTTTCCGTCAGCAGCCGGTGGATCGCGATGCCGCGCGTCTCGACCGCGTCGACGACGATCGCGAGATCGAGCCGCGCGCGTTCGAGCAGCGTGTCGAGATCGGCGCTCGGCGCCTCGATCAGTTCCAGCATGATGCCCGGGTAGCGGTCGCGCACCGCGCGGGCGAGCGGAATGGCCAGCACGCGCGCGGTGCTCGACGGCATCCCGACCGTCACGCGGCCCTGCGGTGTGTCGGCATCGCGGCGCAGCAGCTCGCGCGTGCCGTCGGCCTGGCGCAGCAGTTCGAGCGCATGCCGGTACAGCGTGCGGCCGGCGGCGGTCGGCGCGACGCCGCGCACGCTGCGTTCGAGCAGCTGCATCCCGAGATCCTGTTCGAGATTGCGCATCTGCTGGCTCACCGCCGGCTGCGCGACATGCAGCGCCTCGCTCGCATGCGTGACGTTGCCGCATTCGACGACCTTCACGAAATAGCGCAACTGCCTCAAGTCCATCGCCGTCGTCTCCCGATTCAAGCCATAAGCCAATCCGATCGAGCAAGATGAATATCATATTTTTCCCCGATCGATGGGGTTTCTATACTCGTCTCACACAAGAGCCAGCCTGCCGGCCATCCCGGACCGGACGCGGCAAAAGTGCCGGCCCCGCCGGCAAGGAGACGAAGATGTTCAAGGCGATCGACGCGCCAGCGGCCGGCGCGAAGCCGCGGCGCACGCCGCTCACGCGCGAGCAGGTCAAGGGCTTCTGGGCCGTGTATGCGGGCTGGGTGCTCGACGGCGTGGATTCGGTGATCTACGCGCTCGTGCTGATTCCCGCGCTGACCGAACTGCTGCCGGCGTCCGGCATCGCGGCGACGCCCGCGAATCTCGGGATGTACGGCTCGATCCTGTTCGCGCTGTTCCTGATCGGCTGGGGGCTGTCGTTCATCTGGGGGCCGCTCGCCGACCGCTTCGGCCGCGTGCGCACGCTCGCCGCGAGCATCCTGATCTACTCGGTGTTCACCGGCGCGGCCGCGTTCGTGCACGACGTATGGGCACTGGCCGCGTGCCGTTTGATCGCCGGGATCGGCGTCGGCGGCGAATGGGCGCTCGCGGGCACCTACGTGGCCGAGAGCTGGCCGGAGGACCGCCGCAAGATGGGCGCCGGCTACCTGCAGACGGGCTACTACTTCGGCTTCTTCATCGCGGCGTGCCTGAACTACACGATCGGCGCGACCTACGGGTGGCGCGCGATGTTCCTGTGCGGGCTCGCGCCCGCGCTGCTCGCGGTGTTCACCGTGATGCGCGTGAAGGAGCCCGGCCAGTGGCGCCGGCACGATGCACGCGACGGCGACGTGGCCGACGCGCGGCGCGCGCATCCGCTGCGCGAGATCTTCGCGCCGGCCTTCCTGCGCCGCACGCTGACGAGCGCGAGCCTGGTCGGCGTCGCGATCGTCGGGCTGTGGGCCGGCTCGGTGTACGAGGCGAGCGCGGTCACGACGCTGGCGGCGCGCGCGGGCATCGATCACATCGGCGCGCTGCGGCTCGCGTCGATCGGCGCGGCGATCCTGTCGTGCGCGACGATCGCCGGCTGCCTGGTTGCGCCGTGGCTCTCCGAACGGCTTGGCCGGCGCA
The DNA here is from genome assembly GCF_052045915.1 of Burkholderia sp. 22088. Lineage (NCBI taxonomy): Bacteria > Pseudomonadati > Pseudomonadota > Betaproteobacteria > Burkholderiales > Burkholderiaceae > Burkholderia > Burkholderia sp. 22088. Next base: position 414,192 of record NZ_JBQEPY010000004.1, on the reverse strand, counting down.
CGGCGCTCGGTGTGTATTTCGCGGGCATGGCCGGTTCGATCGTGTTCGCGTTCGGCTGGGCGTTCTACCAGCCGAACGGGCTCGCGGCATTCATGGTGTCGCTCGCGTTCCTCGGTTTCTTCGGCGGCAATTTCGCGATCTTCTCGTTGTGGCTGCCCGAGCAGTACCCGACACGCGTGCGTGCCACCGCGTTCGCGTTCAACGCGTCGGTCGGCCGCTTCATCGGCGCAGGCGTGAACTTCCTGCTCGGCGCCGCGATTCACGGTTACGGATCGCTCGGCGTGCCGGTCGCATGGACCGCGGCCGCGTTCGGGCTCGGCATCCTGATCCTGCCGTTCGCGGTCGAAACGCGCCATCAGACGCTGCCCGAATGAGCGGTGCGCCGCGATCGTTCGGAAACAAGCCACACCCAGTCATCAATATCAGGAGTCCGGAATGCAGGCATTACAAGGAATCAGGGTCGTCGATCTGAGCCGCGCGCTGTCGGGGCCGTTCTGCTCGATGGTGCTCGCCGATCTCGGCGCCGACGTGATCAAGGTCGAGTCGGGGCCGCACGGCGACATGAGCCGCGCGTGGGGGCCGTTCGATCGCGGCGTGAGCACGTACTACCTGTCCTGCAACCGCAACAAGCGCGGCATCTGCGTGGATTTCCGGCAGCCGGCCGGCCTCGACGTCGTGCGCCGGCTGATCACGCAGGCCGACGTCGTGATCGAGAATTTCAAGGCCGGCACGATGGACGCGATGGGGCTCGGCTACGCCGCGCTGAGCGCGCGCGATCCGCGGCTCGTGATGGGCAGCGTCACCGCGTTCGGCCCGCGCGGCCCGTTGCGCGACTGGCCGGGCTTCGACCAGATCGCGCAGGGCTACGCGGGGCTGATGAGCCTCACCGGTTTTCCCGACGGCGAGCCGACCCGCACGGGCACCGCGATCGGCGATCTCAGCTCGGGGATGTGGGTCGCGACCGGCGTGATGGCGGCGCTGTTCGAGCGCGAGCGCACGGGGCGCGGGCAGCATGTCGGCACGTCGCTGCTCGAAAGCCTCGTGTCGCTGCTGAGCGTGCACGGGCAACGCTACCTGAGCCTCGGCGACGTGCCGCGCCGCACCGGCAATGCGCATGCGGTGATCGCGCCGTACGGCGTGTTCGAGACGGCCGACGGGCCGCTCAACCTTGCGCCGATCACGACCGACATGTGGCTGCGGCTGTGCCAGTTGCTGGATCTGCCCGAACTGCCGGACGATCCGCGCTTCGCGACCAACGATGCGCGTGTCGCGCACCGTGACGAACTGAAAGCGCTGCTTGAAGGCCGGTTGCGCACGCGCGGCAAGCGCGAATGGACGCAACGCTTCGTCGACGCCGGGCTGCCGGCGGGGCCGATCAATACGCTCGACGAAGTGTTCGACGATCCGCAGCTCGCGCATTGCGGGCTGGTCGAACCGGTCGCGCATCCGACGCTCGGCGCGCTGCGCCAGGTCGTCACGCCGCTCGGCGGGATGGGGGACGCGGTGCCGGCGCCGCGCACGCGCCATGCGCCGCCGCTGCTCGGCGAGCATACGGTCGACGTGCTGCGTGAAGCGGGCTACGACGACGACGCGATCGACACGCTGCTGGCCGGGCGCGCGATCTTCCAGGCGGAAGCGGTGGCGGAGGCCGTGCAATGAGCGACACGACGAAACACGATGGCGCGTCGCGCGTGACGGTCGACATGGTCGGCGAACGGATCGCGCGCGTGCGGTTCGCGAATCCGGCACGACGGCATGCGCTCGACGCGCCGTTGCTCGATGCGCTCGTCGCGCGCCTCGATGCGCTGGCCGAACACCGTCCTCCGCCCGTCGTGATCCTGTCGAACGACGGCAGCGGCGACGTGTGGAGCGCGGGGCACGATCTGCGCGAGCTGGCCGACGATCGCGATCCGCTCGCGTACGGCAAGCCGCTCGAACGGGCGCTGCGGCGCGTGCGGACTTATCCGGGCGCGGTGATCGCGGCGGTGTCGGGGTCGGCGTGGGGCGGGGCGGTCGATCTCGTGATGAGCTGCGACCTGGTGGTCGCGGCGCGCGATGCGCGTTTTGCGATGACGCCCGCGAACATCGGCCTGCCGTATTCGACGAGCGGCCTGCTGCGCTTCCACGACAACCTGCCGATCCACGTGCTGAAGGAGATGTTCTTCTGCGCGCAGCCGCTCGATGCGGAACGCGCCGCGCATCACGGGCTCGTGAACCGGCTGGCGGAAGCAGGCGGTGTCGACGATGCGGCGCTCGACGTCGCGCGCACGATCGCCGCGAAGGCGCCGCTCGCGGTGCACGCGGTGAAGGAGCAGTTGCGCGTGCTGCAGGACGCGCGGCCGTTGCCGGCCGACGCGTTCGAACGGATCGCCGAGTTGCGCCGGCACGCGTGCGAAGGCGAGGACTTCGACGAAGGGCTGCGCGCGTTTGCGGAGCGGCGCGCGCCGGTGTTTCGCGGCGGGTAGGACCGGCGCAGGCCCGCCATTGGCGTGAACAGGCTCTCTGCGTTCACGTGCCCGAGCGGTTCCGCGGTGCAAGGCGGCGTGCGCTACGCGCCGCCGATCGCGTGCACGCCGACGAGCAGCAGCGCGCCGATGGCGATCAACAACAGCGCATGGACGCGCGTATACATCACGCACAGCGTCGACGCGACCGCGATCGCGCGCGCGGCCCAGCCGCCGTCGAGCGCCTGCAGCAGCACCCACACCGACGCGAGGATCATGCCGGCCGCGACCGGGCGCAGGCCGCCCTCGAGCGCGATCTGCCAGCGCGCGCCCTGGTGCCGCCGCCACAGATGCGCGACGCCGTAGATCAGGAACGCCGTCGGGCCGAACAGCGCGAGCGTCGCGATCACTGCGCCCCAGAAACCGGCCACCTGCCAGCCGATCAGCGTCGCCAGCAGCGAGCCGGGGCCCGGCGCCATTCGCGCGATCGCGAAATCGTTCACGAATTGCGTGGCGGTCATCCAGTGATGCACGTCGACCACCTGCCGCTGGATGTCGGCGATGATCGCCTGCCCGCCGCCGATCGTCGCGATCGACAGCGGCGCGAACACGCCGAACAGCGCAGCGTAGCGTTGCGATGCAGTCATCGTGTGTCGCGCCCGGTCGGTGTGGCGGCCGCGCGGCGGTATTCGAGCGCGACGCTCAGTGTGCCGCCGACCAGCACGGTCCACACCAGCGGCCAGTGCAGCACCGCAACCGACACGAAGGTGAGCGCCATCACCGCGAACGGGAGCGCGCGGCGCGGCAGCCGACGCACGGCGGTGATCGCCATCGAGATCGACAGCCCGATCGCCGCGGCCGCCGCGCCGGCGAGCGCGACGTGCGTGAGCGGAAAGCGCGTGAGGGTCGAGAACGCGATGCCGAACAACACGATCAGCACGGCCGGCGGCGCGATGATGCCGGTGAAGCCGGCCACGGCGCCGCGCCATCCGGCGAGCCGGTAGCCGATCCAGATCGCGAGGTTCTTCACGTTGACGCCCGGCAGCGCCTGCGACAGCGCGAGGCCGTTGAGGAACGCCTCCTCGTCGAGCCAGCGGCGCTCGTACACGAAGTCGCGCATCATCCGGCCGCTGAGCCCGCCGCCGAAGCTGGTCAGGCCGATCTGCGAGAACGCAATGAACAGTGCGAGGACGCCGGGCGGCGGCGCATTGCCTGCGGGCGGCGCCGACGAGGAGGTGGCGGAGGGCGGTGGCATCAGGCGTGCGGTGCGTGGCGATTGGGCGGGCGCCCATGTTAGCAAGCGGACGCTGTCAGCACGCTGACATCGGCGAGGGGTTGGCGTGATGAAAGCACGCAGGTGATACGACGGACATATCCGGGCCATCCGCCACGGCCACAACCGACGCTACGCGCGCACGACCGTCACGCCCGCTGCTTCGATCGGCTTCGTCAACGCGGCGTCGGTTTCCTTTTCGACCACCACGGTGTGCGCCAGCGTCAGCTCGCCGATCACGAACTGCGACGCCGCGCGCAGCTTCGACTGCGACGCGAGCACGACGGTCTCGGCCGCGCGTTCGGCCAGTGCGCGCTTGATCGCCGCTTCCTCGAAATCGCCGGTGCTGAGCCCCGCAACCGGGTGCACGCCCGTCACGCCCATGAAGTAAAGATCCGCGTGGATGCGCGCAATGCCTTCCATGGCCGCCGCGCCGACGGCGACGATCGAATGCTTGTAGAGCCGCCCGCCGATCAGGATCACCTCGATCGACGGATGCGCGGCGAGCGCCACCGCGACACTCGGGCTGTGCGTGACGATCGTCGCGCGCAGGTCGGCCGGCAACTGGCTGACGAGCAGCGCCGAGGTGGTGCCGCCATCGACGATCGCCACCTGCCCGGGCGCGATCATCTCCGCGGCGCGGCGCGCGATGCGCCGCTTTTCCGCCGTCTCGAGCGTTTCGCGCTGCGCGAACGGCGCAACGGCCGGCGACGCCGGCAGCGCACCGCCATGCACGCGCTGCAGCAGGCCCTCGGCCGCGAGCTCGCGCAGGTCGCGGCGGACGGTGTCTTCGGATACGCCGAATTGCGCGCTCAGCTCGACCGCCAGCACCTGGCCGTCGCGCGCGAGTGCGTCGAGGATCGCTTTCTTGCGTTGTGTCGTCAGCATCGGGTTTGCGCGAATTTTCTTGAAATTGCACGAATATGCACGTTACCATGGGCGCCGTCTTTTGTCGAACCGGAGGCTGCGATGGCTGCAACGCGGGACCGTGTCCGCATCGTCGATACGACGGTGCTGTCCGATGACTGGTATGTGCTGAAGAAGGTGACGTTCGATTTCCTGCGCCGCGACGGAACGTGGCAGCGCCTGAGCCGCGAGACCTACGATCGCGGCAATGGCGCGACCATCCTGCTGCGCAATGCCGATACCGGCGACGTGCTGCTGACGCGGCAGTTCCGGATGCCGGCGTTCGTCGGCGGACACGACGGCATGCTGCTCGAGGCCGCCGCCGGCCTGCTCGACGACGCGACGCCCGAAGCGCGCATCCGCGCGGAGGCCGAGGAGGAGACCGGTTACCGCGTGCGCGGCGTGCGCAAGGTGTTCGAGGCGTTCATGAGCCCGGGCTCGGTGACGGAGAAGCTGCATTTCTTCGTCGGTGAATACGATGCGTCGCTGCGCACCGGCGACGGCGGCGGCGTCGCGGATGAGGGCGAGGATCTCGAGGTCGTCGAGATGCCGCTGCAGGCGGCGCTGGATGCGGTCGAGCGTGGCGAGATCGTCGATGCGAAGACGATCATGCTGCTCCAGTACGTCGCGCTGCGGGAAACCGCCGGCGCGCGCACGGCGTGACGCCGCTGCTCGTGCTGGTCGCCGGCCCTTACCGCAGCGGCACGGACGGCGACCCCGCGCGCATCGCCGCGAACCTGCACCGGCTGGAGGAGGCGGCGCTCGCCGTGTATCGCCGCGGGCATGTGCCGATGATCGGCGAGTGGGTGTCGCTGCCGCTCGCCGTCGCGGCCGGGTCGCGACAGGTCGGCGATGCAGTCAGCGAGGCGTTCCTGTATCCGGCCGCGCACCGGCTGCTGCGCCGCTGCGATGCGGTATGCCGGATCGACGGCGCGTCGCGCGGCGCCGACGCGGATGTCGCCCTCGCGCGGCAGCTCGGCAAGGCCGTCTACTTCTCGGTCGACGACATACCGGTCGTGCAGGACGATCCGGATCGCTGAACAGGCGGGGAGGCGCCCGGCCATGGCGGTGCAGGCGGCTCCGCGGATCGCTCGCCCGCACCGCCCGCGGCCGGGCGAGCGTCGCGTCATGCCGTTGCATCGTGCATGTCATGCATGCCGCGCCGCGCGCGAACCGGCGTATGATCGCGACGCCACCCGCGCACCGTCCGACGCCACCGACGCCCCGTCATGCCGCTCTCCGATTCCGCCGATTTCACTGCCGCGACTGCCGCCGCGCAACTGCCCGCCGATCTCGTCGCTTCCGCCGTTGCCGCGCTCACGCGCGCCGACGCATTGCTCGTGACGGCCGGCGCCGGTATCGGCGTCGATTCCGGGCTGCCCGATTTTCGCGGCACGGACGGGTTCTGGCGCGCGTATCCGGCGCTGCGCCACGAGCGCTTCGAATTCCACGAGATCGCATCGCCGCACGCGTTCCGTGCGCGTGCGCCGCTCGCATGGGGCTTCTACGGGCACCGCCTCGCGCTCTACCGTGCGACGGTGCCGCATGCGGGCTTCGCGATCCTGCGCCGCTGGATCGACGCGATGCCGAACGGCGGCTTCGTCCTGACGAGCAACGTCGACGGCCAGTTCCAGAAAGCCGGCTTCGATCCGGCGCGGATCGTCGAGATCCACGGTTCGATCCACGCCATGCAGTGCCTGCGCCCCTGCTCGGACGACACGTGGGATGCGGCGCCGTTCGTGCCGGACGTCGACGAAACCACCTGCCGCCTCGTCGGCGAAATGCCGCGCTGCCCGCGCTGCGGCGGCCTCGCGCGGCCGAACATCCTGATGTTCGGCGACACCGGCTGGCTCGGTGCGCGCTACGACGCGCAGGAACGCGCGCTGGAAGACTGGATCGCGCGGGCCGGGCGTGTCGCCGTGGTCGAGATCGGCGCGGGCACCGCGATCCCGACCGTGCGCCTGCTGAGCGAACGGCTCGGCGCCGACGTGATCCGCATCAACGCGCGCGAAGCGCATGCGCGCCGGGCGGACGTGATCGGCCTGAAGGGCGGCGCGCTGGCAACGCTGGGCGCGCTCGACGCCGCCTGGCAACGCGCGTGACCGTGTGTGAACGGGCGGGTACCCCGGCGGCGGCGGCCGTTGCAGGCGCGACGCGAATCCGCATACAGTTCAGCCGGTGCCGCCCGCGTGCGGCCCGGACATCATCCCGGGCGACCGGGGCCGGCGGCTGAATCCAGCCGCTTCATCGAACGGGAGCGCCCTTGTTCTATTCGATCGTCGCGATCTTCGTCGGCGCCGGGCTCGGCGCATTGCTGCGCTGGTTCCTGAGCCTCGCGCTCAACGAATTCTTTCCCGCCGTGCCGCTGGGCACGCTCGCCGCGAACCTGATCGGCGGCTACGTGATCGGCATCGCCGCCGTCGTGTTCACGACCCGCGTCGGGTTGCCGCCCGAGTGGCGGCTGTTCGTGATCACGGGCTTTCTCGGCGGCCTCACGACGTTCTCGACCTATTCGGTCGAAGTGATGACGCATGCGTTGCAGGGCGAATTCGGATGGGCGTTTGCGGTGGCTGCCCTACACTTGACTGGATCGTTCGCGCTGACGGCGCTCGGCATGTGGACCGCGCGCGCATGGCTCGCGGCGGCCTGAGCGTGCCGCCATCGGAGGGAGCGATGGACAGGGTCTTCTTGCGCTTCTACGTGCACGAGCAGCACCGGCTGCACTGGAAGCCGCTGTGGGAATGGCTGCTGGAGGAGGCGAACCGGATGGGCGTCGCCGGCGGTTCCGCGTTTCGCGCGATGGCCGGCTTCGGCCAGCATCGCGTGCTGCACGAGGACCGCTTCTTCGAACTGCAGGGGTCGCTCGCGATCGAGGTCGAATTCATCGTCACCGAGGACGAGGCGCAGCGCTTGCTCGCGAGGCTGTCGCAGGAAAAGGTGCGCGTGTGCTACGCGATGATGCCGGCGCAATTCGGCGTGATCGACACGCTCGGCGCACCGCCGGCGCAGGGGCCGGCGGTGTAGGGTGCGACGGCGTCAGATGCCGAACATCGTCAGCGACACGGCGGCGCGCGTGACGATCATCAGCAGCACCTGCACGATCACGAACAGCAGGATCGGCGACAGGTCGATGCCGCCGAGATTCGGGATCACGCGGCGCAGCGGGTTCAGGAACGGCGCGGTGAGCTGGTAGAGGATCGGCATGGCCGGCGAGCGCGGGTTGAGCCACGACAGCAGCGCCATCAGGATCGTCATCCAGATCACGAGATTGAGCGCCCACTTCACGACGGTGAGCAGCGCGACCACGACGAGCGTCGCGATCACCGCGGCCGGGTCGAAGCCGGCCATCACGACCATCAGCACGACATAGACGAGCGCGGTGAGGAGGGCGGCGACGACGCTGGCCCAGTCGATGCCGCGCACGCCCGCGATCACGCGGCGCAGCGGCAGCACGAGCCAGTTGGTCGCCTGCAGCACGGCCTGCGTGACGGGGTTGTACGGCGGCACGCGGACGGCCTGCATCCAGACGCGCAGGATCAGCGCGGCGCCGAACAGCGTGAAGATGGTATTGAGCAGAAAACGGGCGATCTCGCCGAACATCGTTGGCATCCTTTTTATACGGTCAGTAGCGTGCGGCCGCCAACGCCGGATGGCGGCGCATCGGCCGACACCTTATCACGCCTCGTCTCGCGACGGGGAGGGGTGCGCGGCCGTGCGCGCGAGCGACGTTTCGACGGCTTCGGCGAGTGCCGGCAGCGACGCCGGCGGCGCCGCGCGCTGCGCCGCGAGCGCGACCGCGCGGCGCGTCAGCAACGCGTACAGCGTCGCGTGATCGCCGCCGAGCGTTTCAAGCAGTGCCAACTGGCGTTCGACGATGCCCGTATCGCCGCGCGACACGGGGCCCGAGAGCGCGTTCGCGAGCCCCTTGTCGCGTGCGGTCTCGATCGTACCGGCCAGCATCGGCAGCAGCGCGCGCAACGCGGCTTCCTCGTCGAAACCGAGGCCGCGCCACAGCTCGACCGCTTCCGCCAGCCCGCACAGCGCGAAGCTCGCCGCGTAGTGCGCGGCCGCGTGATAAAGCATCCGGCCGCCGGCCGGAATCGACAGCGGATGGCAGCCGAGTGCGGCGGCAAGTCGCATCAGCGTCGCATGCAGCGCGCCGTCGGCTTCGATCGTGACCGAGCAGCCGTCGATGCGGGCGAGGTCGGCGTCGGTGCCGCCGAACAGGTAGAGCGGATGGAAGCCGCCGGTGGCCGTGCCCTGCTGCTTCGCCGGATCGAGCAGCGCGACGGCCGACGCGCCGCTGCAGTGAACGACGGCCTGCCGCGCGGCGCGCGATGCGTCGAAGCGCAGCGCCGCGGCGGCGGACGCGAGATGGTCGTCGGGCACCGTCAGGAAGATCAGGTCGGCGGCATCGGCGACCTGCTGCGGCGTGTCGACCGCCTGGCAGCCGTCGATGCGCGCGGCGAGGGCCGCGGCCGATGTGGGCGTGCGGCTCGCGATCGCGACGACCGGAAAGCCGGCCTGCGCGAAGCGCTGCGCGACACAGCGTGCGAGACGGCCGGCGCCGATGAAGCCGAGGCGGGGTGTGTCGGGGACGGACATGGCAGCGAACGTAAGCGAAAACGAAGCAACCGCCAGTATCGCAGGAATGACGGCGGGGCCGCGAAAGGGCAACTTCCGTGCGGACACGTGCGTGGCCGGCCGCTACGCGGCGCGAACGACGCATTTATCGACGCGTGTATCGGCGCCCGGCACCACGGTCGATTCACGATCGTGGAATCCGACCCCGAAACATATCGCACCCGCGTCCGGCTTGAAACGTCGGCATCTTGTCTCAAATTTGTAATCGTTCATTACGATCGCGTGCCCGCCGCACGCGCCGTATCCGGTAAGACTGACCGGCCATGATGTTGCGACCCGACTCGTCGGACGGAACCGCGCGGCCCGCAAGGGTCGCCGAAGGTGCTGCGAGCCGCGCCGCACGGCGGTTCCGGCCGCGTGCGATTGCAATTTGCAACAAATGCCCGATACGTGAGGGACGGGTTTTCGCTACATTGCTTCCATGCGACGTGCATGCCCGCCGTTGCCGACAGGGGCGCATAAAATACCGCTCCAGCAGGAGAATCGAAGTGAAAAAGCTCATTCCGTTCATCGCCGCTGCCGCGCTGGGCCTGGGTGCCGCAAGCGCTGCGCAGGCTCACGTGTCGATCGGGGTCGGCATCGGTATCCCGGTCGCACCCGCGTATCCCGTCTATGCACCGCCGCCGCCCGTGTACTACGCGCCGCCGCCTCCGCCCGTCTATTACGCGCCGGCGCCGGCTTACTATGCACCGCCGCCCGCCGTGGTCGTCGGCGGCTATGGTGGCTACTACGGTCGCCCGTACTGGCGCCATGGTTACGGCGGCTGGGGCCATCACGGCTGGCGTCGCTGATTCGTCCCGCGCGGCCTGACCGCGCGCGGCAAAACGGCGCAGCGTCCCGAGCGGGGCGCTGCGCCGTTTTTCTTTTCGGGCTGCCGCCCGGCCTCGGTGAGCGGCCCGTGCAGGCCGGCTGCGATTACACCGCGTTCATGATCAGGTCGCGGTAGCCGCCGACGATCACGCTATACGAGAAATACGCGAACAGCAGCGCCGACGCGATGTGGCACGCGCGCATCAGCCCCGCGCCCGCGCGCTTGCGGCCCTGGCTCGCGAGCGTGCACATGAAGAGCGTCCATGCGAGGCCGCCGAGGAAAAAGCCCGACAGGAACACCGACGCGGTGGCCGGCGTGGTCGCGCCGGCTTTCGCGATCAGCGCGCCGCCGACCGCCGCGAACCACAGGATCGCGCTCGGCGACGACATCGCGAGCAGCATGCCGCGCAGGAAGCTGCGCCGCGCGCTCGCGCGCGGCTGCGGCGTCTCCTCGGCATCGTCGCCCGCCGCCTTGGCCGGTGCCAGCGCTTCCCGCGCCATCTTCCACGTGAGGAACAGCAGCACCGCGCCGCCGCCGATCCACACGATCCAGCGCACCGGCTCGAACTGCAGCAGCACGGCCATCCCGGCGAGCGCGAGCGCCGCATAGACGAGATCGCCGACGCACGATCCGATGCCGAGCCAGAAGCCCGGCCGGAAGCCGTGTGACAGCGTCAGCGACAGCATCGCGACGTTCACGAGGCCGATGTCGAGACAGAGCGACAGCGACAGAAAGAAGCCGTCGGACAGCATGGAGGTGGGCGGAAAGGTCATCTTCGTTGTTCTTGTTGCAATGGCAATCCACGGGCCGGCGGGCGCCGGCCGCGTGGCGTCAGAGTCCGATCTCCTGCCAGAGCCGGTCGACGCGCGTCTTCACGGCGGCATCCATCTCGATCGGGCGGCCCCATTCGCGGCTGGTCTCGCCCGGCCACTTGTTGGTCGCGTCGAGCCCCATCTTCGAACCGAGGCCGGCCACCGGCGATGCGAAGTCGAGATAGTCGATCGGCGTGCTGTCGACCATCACGGTGTCGCGCACGGGGTCGACGCGCGTCGTGATCGCCCAGATCACCTCCTTCCAGTCGCGGATGTTCACGTCCTCGTCGACGACCACGATGAACTTCGTGTACATGAACTGCCGCAGGAAGCTCCACACGCCGAACATCACGCGCTTCGCGTGGCCCGCGTAGCTCTTCTTCATCTGGACGATGGCCATCCGGTAGCTGCAGCCTTCGGGCGGCAGGTAGAAGTCGGTGATCTCCGTGAACTGCTTCTGCAGCAGCGGCACGAACACCTCGTTGAGCGCGACGCCGAGCACTGCGGGCTCGTCGGGCGGCTTGCCCGTGTAGGTCGAGTGGTAGATCGCGTCGCGGCGCATCGTGATGCGCTCGACGGTGAACACGGGGAACCACTCCTGTTCGTTGTAATAGCCGGTGTGGTCGCCGTACGGCCCTTCGAGCGCGTGCTCGTACGCGGCCGACGCGTTGCCGGCCGGGCGCGACGGCGCGCCGGCCGGAGCGGGGGCGGGGGTGCCTTCCTGCGGATAAATGAAGCCTTCGAGCACGATCTCCGCGCGCGCGGGGACCTGCAGCGTGTCGACGCCGGGCGTCAGGCACTTCGCGAGCTCCGTGCGGCTGCCGCGCAGCAGGCCGGCGAACTGGTACTCGGACAGCGAATCGGGCACGGGCGTCACCGCGCCGAGTGTCGTGGCCGGATCGGCGCCGAGCACGACCGCGACCGGATACGGCTTGCCGGGGTTGCGCAGCGCGAATTCGCGGAAGTCGAGCGCGCCGCCGCGATGCGCGAGCCAGCGCATGATCAGCTTGTTGCGGCCGATCAGCTGCTGCCGGTAGATCCCGAGGTTCTGCCGCGACTTGTTCGGCCCGCGCGTGACCGTCAGGCCCCACGTGACGAGCGGCCCCGCGTCGCCGGGCCAGCAGGTCTGGATCGGCAGCCTGTTCAGGTCGACGTCGGCGCCTTCCCAGACGATCTCCTGGCAGGGCGGCGACGACACCGACTTCGGCGCCATGTCCCACACGGCCTTCGCGAGCGACAGCAGCTTGCCGGCATCCTTCAGGCTCTTCGGCGGATCGGGTTCCTTCAGCGCGGAGAGCAGGCGCCCGAGATCGCGCAGCGAATCGAGCGCGGCGTCGTCGCCCGCATCGACGCCCATCCCGAGCGCGACGCGGCGCGGCGTGCCGAACAGGTTGCCGAGCACCGGGAAATCGTAGCCGGTCGGTGCGTTGAACAGCAGCGCAGGGCCGCCGGCGCGCAGCACGCGGTCGCACAGCTCGGTCATTTCCAGCACGGGCGACACGGGCTGCGTGACGCGCCGCAGTTCGCCGAGCGCCTCGAGGCGCTGGATGAAATCGCGTAAGTCTTTGTATTTCATGAAGATGGTCCGGGCCACCCGCGTGGCGGGCAGCGATGGGCGGGCGCAGCGGCCGGCTGCGGCCCCGAATCGACCGACGATTTTACCCGCGCCGCCGCATGCCCGCCCGGCGGAGAAAAAAGTCGACCGCGCGCAAACCCCCTACGGCACGGGGCTCGCGATCTGAAGAGTGTCCGTAAATTACTTTTTGTTATAATTCCAAGGTTTTATAGTGTTGACGATCTATAAAACCCTGCTAGAATCCGCTCACATTGGCTGCAGGGTAAAAGGCTTCGAGCCGCCAATCACCGATCTTTGACGCAGCGCGTCACCGTCCGCCGATACCTGCACGGCGTATCCGACGGCCTTAGTCGTAGTCTCAGCCAGCGCCACCAGACGCTGGTTTTTTGCGTGGGTGCCACCGCGTATGCCCGCCTCGCCCAGTGTGCGAAGGTGCCGGCCCTCTTACACCGTGGCCTCGAACGGTACTTATACCGTTTCCCCGATGTCTGCACGTCCCAACCAAGGCGTGCGGCGTCGTGATTCCGCGGCGCGTTACCTGTCTCGCCATCGAGCTGAGCGAGCCGCACGAGTCATGTTCATGGGAGATGATCTGAATGAACGCTTGGTTATCGTGGCGTCCTAGTGAGCAGCATGCGCAATTCCTGCGCAGCATGCTGCGTCGCGGGACGCGTGTCAGTCACCATCTATTCAGCGTTGTCGGCTGTCTCGCGGTCGCGGTTGCACTCGCACTGTGGCTGCTGCCAACCGTGCGCGGCACGCTCGCCGCGAAGCTGATGCCGGTCGTATCCGCGGCCGTGCAAGCCGGCCCGGCCCGTCTGCTGACCGGCCATCCGCTGCCGAACTTCGCGCCCGCCGGCGCGCAGCCGCAGCAGGAAGACAGCCCTGAAACGGACGCGCTTGCGGTCGGCCTCGACGTCGCACCGGAAGCCAACGCGCAGGGCGATGCATCCGATCCGGCCCGCAACGGCCCGTCGCCCGTCGCGCTGGCGAAGCTGATCCCGACCCAGCGCGTGGCGGCCGATGCGCGTGACGACCGTGCGCTCGCGTCGAATCGCGAGCAGGCGCTGGTCGCCACCTACCTGTCGCGCCGTTACCGCGTCGCGCAGGAGCCGCTGGGCCAGCTCGTCAAGGCTGCGTTCCAGACCGGCCGTGACGTCGGCCTCGATCCGCTGCTGCTGCTGTCCGTGATGGCGATCGAATCGGGCTTCAACCCGTACGCCGAAAGCGGCGTCGGCGCGAAGGGCCTGATGCAGGTCATGTCGAAGGTCCATTCCGACAAGTTCGAGTATTTCGGCGGCACCGATACCGCACTGCAGCCGCTCGCGAACCTCCAGGTCGGTGCGCTCGTGCTGAAGGACTGCATTGCACGTGGCGGTTCGCTCGCGAACGGCCTGCGCCTGTACAACGGCTCGACGAACCCGGACGACACCGCATACGGCGCGAAGGTGATGGCCGAGCGCGGTCGCCTGCGCGACGTGTCGCACGGCCGCAGCGTGCCGGTCAACGCGCCGCAGGCGCCGGCGAAGCCGATCGTCACGGCCGCCGCCGTGACGGCGGCAGCGGGCGGCGCGAAGCGCGTGCATGCGACGCTCGAAACCTCGACGTCGGCGAAATCGGCGGCATCGAAGGAAGCCGCGCCGCAGGACGACGCGAGCGTCGATACCGCGAAGTCGCACGGCGACCATTCGGAGCTCGGCGCGTAACGCACGACGGTAGCGCAGCACAGCACGGCTTCGGCCGGCAGGACATGAAAAAGGCACCCGATCAGGGTGCCTTTTGCTTTTTGCGGCGCGAGAAGCCGCCAGCGTGCCGGCCGAGGCTCAGTCGTGGCTCAGTGCTGCCCAAACAATGTCGCGAGCCGTTCGACCGCTTCCTCGAGCCGCGAGTAGGCCGTCGCATAGGACAGGCGGATATAGTCGCGCGGCGCATGGACACCGAAGTCCATGCCGGGCACCAGCACGACGCCCGCGTCGTGCAGCATCGCCGTTGTGAGCGCGGCGCTGTCGCCGGCCGCCGGGTGGGCGACGCCGCCGCAGTGCGCATACACATAGAACGCGCCGTCCGGCATCACGGGCACCGTGAAGCCCAGCCGTTCGAGCGCCGGTGCGATGAAATCGCGGCGGCGCTTGAATTCGAGCCGGCGCGCTTCGTAGATGTCGAGCGCGGCGGGCTCGAAGCAGGCGAGCGCCGCGTGCTGCGCGAGCGCGGACGGGCAGATGAACAGGTTCTGCGCCAGCTTCTCGAACGTGCCGACCAGCGCGGGCGGCACGACCAGCCAGCCGAGCCGCCAGCCCGTCATGCTGAAATACTTGGAGAAGCTGTTCACGGTGACGACGTCGTCGCCGAATGAAAGCGCCGACACGGGCGCCGCGTCGTAGCTGAGCCCCTGGTAGATCTCGTCGACGATCGTGAAACCGCCGCGTGCGCGCACGGCTTCGACGATCCGTTTCAACTCGTCCGGTTCGAGCGACGTGCCGGTCGGGTTCGACGGCGATGCGAGCAGCACACCGCGAGTGCGGTCGCCCCAGCGTGTGCGGACGTCGTCCTCGGTGAGCTGGAAGCGCGCGTCCGGGCCGCTCGGCACGAGCACCGCGCGGCCTTCGGCCGCCGCGACGAAGTGCCGGTTGCACGGATACGACGGGTCGGGCATCAGCACCTCGTCGTCACGCCCGACGAGCGCGAGGCACGCGAGCAGCAGCGCAGCCGATGCGCCGGCCGTCACGACGATCCGCTCCGGGCTGATCGTGAGGCCGTAGGCACGCGCGTAGTGCGCGGCGATCGCCTCGCGCAGCGGTGCAATGCCGAGCGCGCTCGTATATTGCGTGACGCCGCGGCGCAGCGCGGCCGCAGCCGCTTCGACGACCGGCTCCGGCGCGGTGAAATCCGGCTCGCCGATGCCCATGTGGATAACATCGCGCCCGGAGGACTCGAGACGCTGTGCCTCCTTCATCAGTTCCATCACGTAGAAGGGCTGGATCGCGTCGACGCGTGCGGCGAGCTTGACGAGCGAATCGGTGGCGGTATTCATCGGGCGGGCAGGGGGAGGGGGCGTGACGAAAGAAAAAACGGGCGCATGCGCGCCCGTTCCGGACCAAACGGTATCAGCCGTTGCGGCGCGCCTGCGTTTCGGCGGGGCGCAGCTTCGCGGCGAGCTTGTCGAGCACGCCGTTCACGTACTTGTAGCCGTCGGAGCCGCCGAACGTCTTCGCGAGTTCGACGGCTTCGTTGATGATCACGCGGTACGGCGTTTCAACGTGGTGCGTGAGCTCGAACGTCGCGATGAGCAGCACGGCGCGTTCGACCGGCGACAACTGGTCGATCGGGCGGTCGAGCGACGGCGTCAGCGCTTCGACGAGCGTGGTGTGCTCGCGGATCACGCCGTGCAGGATCGCGTCGAGCAGCTCCTTGTCAGCCTTGTCGTAACCGAGCGCGCCGCGCAGTTGCGCGTCGATCTCGCCGGAGGACGCGTTCGACAGCAGCCACTGGTACAGCCCCTGCGTCGCCAGCTCGCGCGATTGTCGGCGGGCGCTCTTCTTCATGCGCGCTCCTCTTCGTCGTCTTCGTCTTCCTCTTCGTCCTCGTCGTCATCGCCGAGCTGGTCGAGGGCCATCGTCAGGTTGGCCATCTCGACGGCGACGCGTGCGGCGTCACGACCCTTTTCGGTCATGCGCGCGACGGCCTGCTCGTCGTTTTCGGTCGTCAGGACCGCGTTGGCGATCGGCAGGTTGAAGTCGAGGCCGATGCGGGTGATGCCCGCGCCGCTCTCGTTCGACACGAGTTCGAAGTGGTAGGTCTCGCCGCGAATCACCGCGCCGAGCGCGATCAGCGCGTCGAACTGGCCGCTTTCCGCGAGCTTCTGCAGCGCGAGCGGGATTTCCAGCGCGCCGGGCACCGACACGAGCAGCACGTCTTCACCGGTGACGCCGAGGCGTTCCAGTTCCTCGACGCACGCGTCGGCGAGGCCGTTGCACACCGGCTCGTTGAAGCGCGATTGCACGATGCCGATCCGCAGGCCGTCGCCTTCGAGATTCGGTTGGTATTGTCCGATTTCCATGATCTTGTCCGTGGTGTGGATGAACGGTTATAAGGCGAAAGCGCCGTGGCGGGTTACGCGTTGGACGCCGGGCAGGACTTGGCTTCGCCGCCAGGCATCGGAATGAAGCCCGTGACTTCCAGGCCGTAGCCGGACATGCTGCCCAGCTTGCGCGGATTCGACAGCACCTGCATCTTGCCGACGCCGACATCGCGCAGGATCTGCGCGCCGATGCCGAACGTCTTGAAATCGACCGGCCGGCGCTTCAGCACAGCGGCCTTTTCTTCCTCGTCGAACGCCTTGAAGACGTCGATCAGGTGTTCCTTCGTGTCGCCGCAGTTGAGCAGCACGATCACGCCGAGGTCGCGCTCCGCGATCTCGCGCATCGCGGCGTCGAGCGTCCACGAGTGCGTCGACACGCCCGTTTCGAGCAGGTCGAGCACCGACAGCGGCTCGTGCACGCGCACCGGCGTATCGACGTCGGGCGCGGGCGCACCGCGCACCAGCGCGATGTGCGGCGAGCCGCTCGGCTGGTCGCGGTACAGCACCGCGCGGAACGTGCCGTGCGCGGTCTGCATCGTGCGCTCGGCGATCCGCTCGATGATCGATTCGGTGCGGCTGCGGTACTGGATCAGGTCGGCGATCGTGCCGATCTTCAGGTTGTGCTCCTGCGCGAATTCGATCAGGTCGGGCAGGCGCGCCATCGTGCCGTCGTCCTTGATGATCTCGCAGATCACCGCGGCCGGCGTAAGGCCGGCGAGCGCGGTGAAGTCGCAACCGGCCTCGGTGTGGCCCGCGCGCACGAGCACGCCGCCCGGCTGCGCCATGATCGGGAACACGTGGCCAGGCTGCACGATGTGCTCGGGGCGCACGTCGTGCGCGACCGCCGTGGCGATCGTGTGCGCACGGTCGGCGGCCGAGATGCCGGTCGTCACGCCTTCGGCCGCTTCGATGCTGACCGTGAACGCGGTGCCGTACTGCGTGCCGTTGCGGTAAGTCATCAGCGGCAGGTGCAGCTGCTTGCAGCGTTCCTGCGTCAGCGTCAGGCAAACCAGGCCGCGGCCGTACTTGGCCATGAAGTTGATCGCTTCCGGTGTGACGAATTCGGCGGCGATCACGAGGTCGCCCTCGTTTTCGCGGTCTTCTTCGTCGACCAGGATCACCATCCGGCCGGCTTTCAGCTCGGCGATGATGTCGAGCGTGGAGGCGAGCGTCATAAGGGGGCGAGAAAGAGGAAAGTGCGTATTTTACGCCAGCCGGGCGGCGTTTCGGCTGGCAGGGGCCGCGCGCCGCCGGCAAGCGCTCCGGAAAGCGCCGCGGCCGGCCTGCGCGGCAGGCCTGGCCGGGCCCGCCGCAAGTTGCCTGCACGCGCGGTGGTGGGCCGGGCCTTGCCCGACCGCGCGTCAGGCGTGCTGGTCGCGCCCGCCCAGGTAGTCGAGCTTGCCGAGCTCGACGCCGCTGTGACGCAGGATGTCGTACGCGGTCGTCACGTGGAAGAAGAAATTGGGCAGCACGAAGTTCAGCAGGTACGACTGGCCGGTGAACTCGATCGGGCCGACACGCATCTTCAGCACGATCTGGCGCGTCTCGCTGCCGTCGATCTGCGCGGCGTCGAAGCTTTTCAGGTAGTCGATCGTCTTCTGGATGCGTGCGTGCAGTTCGTCGAAGGTCTGCTCGACGTCCGGATAGCTCGGGATCTCGGCGCCGGCGAGGCGCGCGGCGCAGCCCTTGGCCGTGTCGGTCGCAATATAGACCTGGCGGACGAGCGGCAGCATGTCCGGGTACAGGCGGGCGCCGACGAACACCGACGGATCGATCTGCTTTTCGGCCGCATGCGCCTGCGCCTTGCCGAGAATGTGCTGAAGATTGGTCAGGCCGCGGATCAGCACGGGCAGCGAAGCCTGGTACATCGAGATGGACATGGGGACGACTCCTTGAGGAAGAGGGCGGCCGCTACGCGGCGCGTCGTGCATTGCGGTATCGAGACCGCTGTCGACGCATCTTAGCGCGACCGCATGACCCGTGCGCGTCGTTGGCCGTTCGGCCGATGGAGCCGGCGGGCGGGCCGGTGCGCGCGCAGCGCCTTCTCGAGGTTCACTTCGCCGGGTTGGGCGAGGCCGACCGTACGGTTCAGGCTTTCGCGCGACACGTCGACGTCGAACGCGGTGTCGCTCCTGTCGATCACCGTCATGCACGCGCCCTGGATCGCAATACTGTCGCCCAGCGCGACATCGGCGAGGTCGAGGCCGCCGGCCGGCACGGTCAGGCGCACGCCGGCGTCGGCCGACGCGCCGAGCGGCCGGATCGATTCGATACGGCCGCGACAATTCCGGTGAACATCGTGACGATCCCGTTCAGTGCGCGGCGTCCGTCGGCGTGAAGCGCGCGAGGATCCGCAGATCGTCGCCGACCCGCTCGACCCCGTGGAACGACAGCCGCGTGCGTGCATCGAGGCTCGCCGGCGCGGCAAGGTCGAACATGCCGGCCGCATCGGCGCCCAGCAGGCTCGGTGCGAGATAGACGAGCAACTCGTCGACGCACTGCTCGCGCAGCAGCGAGCCGTTCAGCTTGTGACCGGCCTCGACGTGCAGCTCGTTGACGCCACGTGCGCCGAGCGCCGCCAGCATCGCGGGCAGGTCGACCTTGCCGTGCGCGTTCGCGAGCGGCACGATTTCCGCGCCGCGCGCCTTCAGCACCTTCGCCCTCACTTCGCCGGCGGCGTCGAGCCGGTCGCAGAAGATCAGCAGCGGAGCGCCTTCGAGCAGCCGCGCGTCGAGCGGCAGGTCGAGGCGGCTGTCGACCAGGATGCGCTGCGGCTGGCGCGGCGTGTCGATCCCGCGCACGGTCAGCAGCGGGTTGTCCTCGCGCACGGTGCCGATGCCGGTCAGGATCGCGCAGGCGCGCGCGCGCCACGCGTGCCCGTCGAGGCGCGCGGCCTCGCCGGTGATCCACTGGCTTTCGCCGGACGGCAGCGCGGTGCGGCCGTCGAGCGACGCGGCGGTCTTCATCCGCACCCACGGGCGGCCGCGTGTCATCCGCGACACGAAGCCGATGTTCAGTTCGCCGGCTTCATGCGCGAGCAGCCCGCAGCGTACGTCGATGCCGGCGTCGCGCAGCATCCCGAGGCCGCGCCCCGATACCTGCGGGTTCGGGTCTTCCATCGCGGCGACGACCTTCGCGACGCGCGCGTCGATCAGCGCGTTCGCGCACGGCGGCGTGCGGCCGAAATGGCTGCACGGTTCGAGCGTGACGTAGACGGTCGAGCCCGCGACGTCATGGCCGCGTGCGCGCGCGTCCTTCAGCGCCTGGACCTCCGCGTGATCCTGGCCGGCCGGCTGCGTGAAACCTTCGCCGATCACGTCGCCGTCCTTGACGATCACGCAGCCGACACGCGGGTTCGGTGCCGTCGTATACATGCCGCGCGCGGCGAGCGCGAGCGCACGCTGCATGTGGGCGAAATCGATATCCGAGAACATGCGCGCGGCCCCGGGTCAGGCAGCGAGTGCCGCGAAGGCGCGGCGCGCGGCCGCGAGCGTCGCGTCGATCACCGCGTCGTCGTGCGTGCTCGACACGAAGCCGGCCTCGTACGCGGACGGCGCGAAATACACGCCTTCGTCGAGCATCAGGTGGAAGAAGCGGTTGAAGCGCTCGGTGTCGCTCTTCGTGACTTCGGCGAAGCTGGTCGGCACGCGTTCGGCGAAGTAAAGGCCGAACATCGCGCCGATCGAATCGGCCGCGAACGGCACGCCGGCCGCACGCGCTTCGGCCGCGAGGCCGTCGGCGAGACGCTTCGTCTGCGCGGTGAGCGCGTCGTAGAAGCCCGGCGCCTGGATCAGCTGCAGCGTCTTCAGCCCCGCGGCGACCGCGATCGGGTTGCCCGACAGCGTGCCGGCCTGGTAGACGCCGCCGAGCGGCGCGAGGTGGGCCATGATGTCGCGGCGGCCGCCGAACGCGGCAGCCGGCATCCCTCCGCCGATCACCTTGCCGAGGCAGGTGAGGTCGGCCGTGATCCCGTAGTACGCCTGCGCGCCGCCGAGCGCGACGCGGAACCCGCACATCACCTCGTCGAAGATCAGCACGGCGCCGTGCTTCGTGCACAGTGCGCGCAGCGCGTTGAGGAATTCCGGCGTGCCGCGCACGAGGTTCATGTTGCCCGCGACCGGCTCGACGATCACGGCGGCGATCTCGTCGCCGAACGCGCCGAACGCTTCCTCGAGCGCGGCGACGTTGTTGTATTCGAGGACGGTCGTGTGCTTCGCGATGTCGGCGGGCACGCCGGCCGACGTCGGGTTGCCGAACGTCAGCAGGCCCGAGCCGGCCTTCACGAGCAGGCTGTCCGCGTGGCCGTGGTAGCAGCCCTCGAACTTGACGATCCGGCTGCGGCCCGTGAAGCCGCGCGCGAGGCGCAGCGCGCTCATCGTGGCCTCGGTGCCGCTCGACACCATCCGCACCTGCTCGATCGACGGCACGAGCTTGCAGATTTCCTCGGCGATCTCGATCTCGGCTTCGGTCGGCGCGCCGAACGAGAAGCCGTCGGCGAGCACGTTCTGCACGGCCGACAGCACTTCAGGATGGACGTGGCCGACGATCATCGGGCCCCACGAGCCGATGTAGTCGATGTACTGCTTGCCGTCGGCATCCCAGAAATACGGGCCTTGCGCGCGCGCGACGAAGCGCGGCGTGCCGCCGACCGAACGGAATGCGCGCACCGGCGAGTTGACGCCGCCGGGAATGGTCTTCTGGGCGCGTTCGAAGAGGATCTGATTGTTGGACATGAGCGAAACCTGCGAGAGAAGGGCGCGGGGGCCTGTGCACGGGCCGCGGCGCCTGGGCGGAACGATCGTCCGATTGTACCGGAGACGCGCGCGGCGGGCCCGCGGCGCGGTCCGCGGCCTTTCGGCGCGTGCGGGGTTGCGCGGGCCTGGGCCGGAAAGGAGGGGCAGATGCGGCGCGGCGGCCGCTTCGGTTATCGCGGCGGTTTGCGCTTGCCGGTCAGCTCGGCCCAGCGTTTCTCGAGCGGGCCTTCGACCATCGGCTTGATCACGGTGCCGGAGCTTTGCGCATCCCAGGTCTGCACGGAATACGGATGCACGCGCAGCGCATCGCGCGGGATCACGACGTCCTGGTGCGCATCGACCAGCCAGTCGTATACGAAGTCGATGCACAGCCGGTAGCCACGCTTCGTCGCCGGATCGGGTACCTCGTACGGCGCGCGCGTCACGTAGCCGGAGCCGAACACGCCCTTGGGTTCCTTCGCGACACGGTGCAGGAACACGCGGTCGCCCGGCAGGATGCCGCGCGCGAAGCCGCAGCCCCACACGTCATGCACGGCCTCGCCGGCCTTCACGCGCGCGGCGACGTCGGGCAGTTCGGGCCACGGCCATTTCTTGGGGCTCCAGATCAACAGGAAAGCGGTCATCGGTTCGGTCGTGTGTCGAATTGAATGGATCAGACAATTGGCAGCGAGGCGCTGCAAGCTTAATTGAATCCCTGCTCGCGATCCCGCGCGGCGGGCGCCGCGCCGGTGTTTTTTCCGCCGGTCGCGCGCCGGGCCGGCGGCACGAAAAAAAGTTGCGCGTACAATCATGGGCCCGAGCGCGCCGTTCGCGGCGCGGCCTCCCGTCGTCACCACCACGCGCGCCCCGATGCGCGCGGCGCTCCATTCCGGATACCCATGTCTCACGTCGTCCGGCGCCGGCCCGATGCCCGGCTGATCCTGTTGCTCGGCGCGCTCGCCGCCTGCGGGCCGATCGCTACCGACATGTACCTGCCGAGCCTGCCGTCGATCGCCGACGGCTTCTCCGTCAGCCCTGGCGCCGCGCAGCGCACGCTGACGAGCTTCATGGCCGGCTTTTCGGTCGGCATGCTGCTGTACGGCCCGTTGTCCGACACGTGGGGCCGCCGTCCCGTGCTGCTCGGCGGCATCGCGCTATTTACGCTCGCGAGCATCGGCTGCTTCGTGTCGAACTCGATCGACATGCTGATCCTCGTGCGCTTCCTGCAGGCGCTCGGCGCCGGCGCGGCGTCGGTGCTGTCGCGTGCGATCGCGCGCGACGCGCACGAGCCGACCGACGCGGCGAAGGTGCTGTCGATGGTCGCGATCGTCACCGCGGTCGGGCCGCTGCTGGCGCCGCTGATCGGCGGGCAGATCCTGCGTTTCTCGGGCTGGCGTGGCGTGTTCGTCGTGCTGGCCGTGTTCGGCGCGGTGTGCGCGGCGACCGCGTACCTGCGCGTGCCCGAAACCTGGCCGAAGGAGCGGCGCAAGAGCGCGGCCGTGCTCGCGTCGTTCGCGTCGTACGGGCGCATCCTGTCCGACCCCGTCGCATGGGGGCACATGCTGTGCGGCGGGATGGCGTTCGCGTCGATGTTCTCGTACATCACCGCGACACCGTTCGTCTACATCGAGTATTTCCACGTGTCGCCGCAGCACTACGGGTTGCTGTTCGGCCTGAACGTGGTCGGCATCATGATCGGCAACTTCACGAACACGCGGCTGGTCGGCCGCGTCGGTTCGCTGCGCATCATCGCGGCCGCGTCGCTGGTGAGCTGCATCGCGTCGCTCGCGGTCGCGCTCGTCGCGCTGACGGGGTGGGGCGGGCTGTGGTCGATCGTCGTGTGCCTGTTCTTCGTCGTCGGCGTGGTCGGGATCCTGTCCGCGAACTGCACGACCGACCTCATGCATCGTTATCCGCACAATGCGGGCGCGTCGGCAGCCGTGTTCGGCGCGATGCAGCTGGCGCTCGGCGCGATCGCGAGCGTGGCGATCGGCGCGCTCGCGGACGGCACGCCGTTCGCGATGGGGGTGACGATCGGTGTTACGGGCGTGCTGTGTTTCGCCGGGCGCTGTCTCGTGCTGCGCTGGCACGGGCGGCCGGTGAAAGCGGGGGCGTGATCCTCCAGCCGGGCGGCACCATGAAAAACGCCACCGCGCGCGATGCGCCGGTGGCGTTTTTCGTTGGGGGGCAGGAAGCGGCTTGCGCCGCGCCGTGCGTCAATCCCGCGCGACGTCCTTCGCCGCCGGCGACGCGCCGTGGCTCAGCCAGTCGAGCACGTCGGCCGTTTCGTCGTCGCTCGCGCGTGCCTTTGCCTGGGCGACGGCCTCGGGCAGTTCGCCGTTCGTCGACGCCCGGCGGATCGCGACGCCGACCGCGAGGATGTCGATCATCAGCAGATGCAGGATCCGCGAGATCATCGACAGCTGCGATTCGCGCATCTCGATGTGGTCGGTCTCGAGCGCGACGGTCGCGCGCTTCGCGAGCGGCGTGTTGCTCGACGTGATCGCGATCACCTTCGCGCCGGCCTGCATCGCGACGTCGAGCACGCGCAGCAGCTCGGGCGCGCGTCCCGACTTCGACACCGCGACGATCACGTCGCCCTTGCCGAGCAGCGCGGCCGATGCGGCCTGCATGTACAGGTCGCCGTACGCGATCGTCGGGATCCCGAAGCGGAAGAACTTGTAGTGCGCGTCCTGCGCGACGATGTTCGAGTTGCCGAGCCCGTAGAACTCGATGCGCCGCGCGCCGTTCAGGATCTCGATCGCGTTCTCGACGTGCTCGAAGTTCAGGTGCTCGCGCAGCTGCAGGATCGCCGACACCGTGTTGTCGAGCACCTTCGCGCCGAAGTCGGTGGCCGTGTCGCCGAGATGCACCTGGCTGTGGCTCATCGGGATCGTGCCGGTGAGGCCGGTGGCGAGCTTCAGCTTGAAGTCCGACAAGCCCTGGCAGCCGAGCGAGCGGCAGAAGCGGATCACCGTCGGCTGGCTCACGTCGGCCTTGCGCGCGATGTCGACGATCGGGTCGTTGATGATCGAGCGCGGATGGTTCAACGCGAGATCGGCGACGCGGCGCTCGGCCGGCGTCAGCGCGTCGCGCATCTGGCGGATCCGTTCGAACACGGCCGACGACGCACCGCCCGAGCGGTTCGACAACTGCTCCGCGAGGATCGCGGATACGCCGAGGAACGCCGGGTATTCGGCGGTGATCAGGTAGGTCGGGATGTTCTCGAGATAGTGCGTGAAGCGGCCCTTCGCCTCGAAGCGCGCGCGGAACGACGAGCGCGTGAACAGCTCGCCGAGCTTCAGCGCGACGCCGCCGCCGATGTACACGCCGCCGAGTGCGCCGAGCGTCAGCGCGACGCTGCCCGCGAACGCGCCGAGAATCCCGCAGAAACATTCGACCGTCTCGAGCGCGAGCGCGTCGCCCGCATGCGCGCGCTCGACGATCTCGACCGTGTCGACGGTCGCGGCGACGCGCTTCTTGTCGCGCGCGGCGAGCGCGCGATAGATGATCTCCATGCCGGGGCCCGCACACACGCGTTCGAACGACACGTGCGGAAACTTCTTGCGCGCGTACTGCAGCACCAGATCCTCGCGCTCGTCCTGCGGCGCGAACGACGCGTGGCCGCCCTCGCTGCCGAGCGCGATCCAGCGGTCGTCGGCCGGAATCAGCCCCGACACGCCGAGCCCGGTGCCGGGCCCGAGCAGCCCGATCACGCTGTTCTGGCGGCGCGTGCCGCCGCCGATCTGCACGCGCTGCGCGTCGGTCAGGCCCGGCAGCGCCATGGCCAGCGCGGTGAAATCGTTGACGACGAGCAGCGTGTCGAAGCCGAGCGCGCGGCGCGTCGCCTCGATCGAGAAGCTCCAGTCGTGGTTGGTCATCGTGACCTGGTCGCCGTCGACCGGATTGGCGATCGCGATCGCCGCGTGGTTCACGCGGGTGATCTTCACGTCCTTCAGGTATTTGCGGATCGCGTCGGTGAGCGTCGGATAGTCGGCGCCGGGATACACGCGGATCTGCGTGATGTCGCCCGGCCCGGTTTCCAGCGCGAAACGCGCGTTGGTGCCGCCGACGTCCGCGAGCAGGCGCGGGCCGTCGGCATGCTGGCCCGCGACAACGGCCTTACTTTGCGCACCAGTAGACATCGAGCTGGGTCCCCTTGTCGTTGGCCAGTTGGGAAATCGCGTTCTTCTGCAGCGATGCGGCCGCGGCGTCGAGCACCGCGCGCTTGCGTTCGCCCGCGATCAGCAGGAACAGCCGGTCGACGCGCTTGAGCGCATCGAGCGAGAAGCTCACGCGCGCATGCGGCGCGGCGCCGGGATGCACGGCGACGAACCGCTCGGGCGTCGTGATCGCGTGATCCCATTCGGGCGCATCGGCGAAGATCGACGCGGTATGGCCGTCCTCGCCCATGCCGAGCACCGCGACGGTCGGCACGCGGTAGTCGGCGTTCGCGTTCAGCGCGGCGACATGCGCGTCGAGCGCGCTGCGCGTGTCGACGAGCGGCAGGAAGCGGGCAGGGGCCGCCGCGTGCTGCAGCAGCGTGTCGCGCACCAGGCGCGCGTTGCTGGCCGCGTCGTCCTCCGGCACCCAGCGGTCGTCGACCAGCGTCACGTCGACGCCGGCCCAGTCGAGCGCCGCGTGCGACAGCGTGTGCAGGAACGGGCGCGGGCTCGTGCCGCCGGACACCGCGAGCGTCGGGCGCGCGGGGCCGGCGAGCGCGGCGCGCAGCGCATCGCCGACGGCGCGCGCGAGCGCTTCGCTTTGCGCTTCCTGGGTGTCGAAAGCGTGGATCTCGATCACATCTCCTCCGGACTGCTTTGTCTGTTCAAATCGTACGAATCGTGGGGCACGTCGCCGCGTACGAAGGCGTGCGCGGTGACGTTTACATCAGTTCTCTTCTTCGAGCCAGCAGGTGTCGTGCTGCGCGAGCATCGCGCTCGCCGCGGCCGGCCCCCACGTGCCCGCCGCGTACGGCTTCGGCGGCTTCAGCGTGCGGGCCCATTCGTTCAGGATCGGTTCGACCCAGCGCCATGCGGCTTCCTGTTCGTCGCGGCGCACGAAGAGGGCGAGACGGCCGTTGATCACGTCGAGCAGCAGGCGCTGGTACGCCTCCATCTGCCCTTCCTTGAAGAACTGGTCGAACGCGAGGTCGAGGTGCACGCTCGCGAGGTTCATCCCTTCGCCCGGCTGCTTGGCGAGGCAGTACAGGCGGATCGTCTCGTTCGGCTGCAGCCGGATCACGAGGCGGTTCGAACCGGGACGCAACGCGGTGGGCCCGAGCGCCGAGTGCGGCACCGGGCGGAAATTGACGACGATCTCCGCGACACGGTCGGCCAGACGCTTGCCGGTGCGCAGGAAGAACGGCACGCCGGCCCAGCGCCAGTTCTCGATCTCGACCTTCAGCGCGACGAAGGTTTCGGTCTGGCTGTCCGGCTTCACGCCCGGCTCGGTCGCGTAGGCGGGCACCTGCGCGCCCTTGATCACGCCCGCATGATACTGGCCGCGCACGGCCACCTTGCCGATGTCGCGCGGATCGACCGGCTTCAGCGCGCGCAGCACGCGCAGCTTCTCGTCGCGCACCGAATCCGAATCCATCGAATGCGGCGGCTCCATCGCGACGATCGACAGCAGCTGCAGCAGGTGGTTCTGCACCATGTCGCGAAGCGCGCCCGTATTGTCGTAGAAATCGCCGCGTGCCTCGACGCCGAGCTCCTCGGCGATCGTGATCTGGATGCTCTCGACCCATTCGCGGCGCCACAGCGGCTCGAACAGCGCATTGCCGAAGCGCAGCGCGAGCAGGTTCTGCACGGGTTCCTTGCCGAGGTAGTGGTCGATCCGGTAGATCTGGCCTTCCGCGAAGATCTCGCCGACCGCGTCGTTGATCGCATTCGACGACTTCAGGTCGTAGCCGAGCGGCTTTTCGAGCACGATGCGCGAGCCTTCGTTCAGGCCGACCGACGCGAGCGCCTTGCAGATCGGCACGAACAGCGACGGGCCAGTCGCGAGATAGAACACGCGGATGCCGGGCAGCGATGCGATCGCGTCGCGCAGCACGACGTAGTCTTCCGCGCGGCCGAGGTCGAGCTTCACGTACTCGATGCGATCGAGGAAGGACTTCCACGCCGTTTCGTCGAGCGCCTTGCCGGCGGCTTTCTCCGCGTGCGGCTTCACGTGCGTGTCGACCCATTCGAGATAACCCGCGCGGTCCGATTCGTGACGCGCCACGGCGACGATCCGGCCGCTCTCCGCCAGCATGTTCGCACGGTGCGCTTCGAACAGCGCGGGCAGGATCTTGCGCATCGACAGATCGCCGGTGCCGCCGAAAAGTACGAAGGTAAAGCTGGAATCGGTATGCATGTGTCTCCGCCGTGTTGGGGGTGCTGGGAAGCGATCCGTAGTGCGATAAAAATATTTTTGACACTGAATTGTAGTTTAACTACAATCCGCCGCAAGGGGTAGCACCTGGGTGAAGAAAAAAGAAGTGCGGTCGATGAACTGCGCGAGCTTCGCCTTCGGGAACGCCTTGTGCCGAATGTTATCGGACATTGACGGCGCGCATCGTCGGCGCGCCGTCGGCCCCGGGCTCGCGCCGCAGCATCGCGGCGGGCCAGAAACACAAAGAGGAGACACGCCGTTGAATCTCGATTCACGCTTTCTGTAAGAGCCCGGCCGGTCATCGGCCCCGTACGCTGCATGCGTCCCGCGGCTCGATTTCCCCGTCGTTTATCAAGAAGCCGGTTCCCGGTCAGGGAACCTCACGAGTTGATTCAGTCTGGAGGAGATAAGTAATGAAAGTTCGCTCGATCATGGGCGCGCTCTGCGCGGCAGGTCTGATGGCTGGCGCCGTGGCGGCGCAGGCAGCCGAGAACGTAACGGTGCTGCACTGGTGGACCTCGGGCGGCGAGTCGAAGGCCGTCGGCGTGCTGAAGGACGACCTGCAGAAGCAGGGCTACGTGTGGAAGGACTTCGCGGTCGCGGGCGGCGCGGGCGCAGCGGCGATGACCGCGCTGAAGACCAAGGTGATCAGCGGCGACGCACCGTCGGCCGCGCAGATCAAGGGTCCGCTGATCCAGGACTGGGCCGACCAGGGCGTGCTCGTCAACATCGATTCCGCTGCCGGCGACTGGAAGCAGAACCTGCCGCCGGAAATCGACAAGATCATCAAGTACAAGGGCCACACCGTCGCGGCGCCGTTCTCGGTGCACCGCGTGAACTGGCTGTACATCAACAAGGCCGCGCTCGACAAGGTCGGCGCGAAGGTGCCGACCACCTGGCCTGAATTCTTCGCGGTGGCCGACAAGCTGAAGGCCGCGGGTATCCAGCCGGTCGCGATGGGCGGCCAGCCGTGGCAGGACCTGACGCTGTGGGAAGACGTCGTGCTGTCGCAGGGCCCGGCGTTCTACAAGAAGGCGCTGGTCGACCTCGACCAGGCGACGCTGACGTCGCCGCAGATGCTGTCCGTGTTCGACACGGTGCGCAAGATCCAGGGTTACTTCGATACCGGCCGTAACGGCCGCGACTGGAACCTCGCGACCGCGATGGTCATCAACGGCAAGGCCGGCATGCAGTTCATGGGCGACTGGGCGAAGGGCGAGTTCGAGAACGCCGGCAAGAAGGCGGGCAAGGACTACATCTGCGCGGCGGTGCCGGGTACGGCGAATGCGTACACGTTCAACGTCGACTCGTTCGTGTTCTTCCAGCAGAAGGGCGAGAAGGCCGCGACGCCGGGCCAGCTCGCACTCGCGAAGACGATCATGACGCCGGACTTCCAGGAGCAGTTCAGCCTGCTGAAGGGTTCGGTGCCCGTGCGCCTCGGCGTGAAGATGGACAAGTTCGACGACTGCGCGAAGAAGTCGTACGCCGACGAGCAGA
This sequence comes from Burkholderia sp. 22088, assembly GCF_052045915.1. Classification (NCBI taxonomy): domain Bacteria; kingdom Pseudomonadati; phylum Pseudomonadota; class Betaproteobacteria; order Burkholderiales; family Burkholderiaceae; genus Burkholderia; species Burkholderia sp. 22088. The sequence goes on along the minus strand of NZ_JBQEPY010000004.1, from coordinate 385,040 downwards.
CCGCGATCAAGTCGGGCGGCTTCGTGCCGTCGCTCGCACACGGGATGGCGCAGAGCGATGCGACCGCCGGCGCGATCACGGACGTCGTGACGAAGTTCATGAACTCGCAGCAGGATTCGAAGAGCGCGGTCGCCGCGCTCGCGAAGGCCGCGAAGGTCAAGTAACGCGCGACAGGCGCCCGGCCGGACACGCTATCTCGGCCGGGCGTTTTTGCATGTGCAGCAAACGGGCTCGCCCGCGGGCCCGTGCCGTACCGGCGCCGGCCCGGCCTGCGCCGCCCTCGTTCCAGGAGTCGAATCAAGTGGCTGCCCCTCTTAGCGGAAACGGATCCGGCGCTGCCGCCGCACGGCGCACGTCGCCGATGTCGGCCTTCGCCGATCGCTGGATCCCGAAGCTCGTGCTTGCGCCGAGCGTCGCGATCGCCGTGGTGTTCATCTACGGCTTCATCCTGATTACCGGCTATCTGTCGCTGACCAATTCGCGGCTGTTGCCGAACTACGAATTCGACGGCTTCGGCCGTTACACGGACCTGTTCCAGAACGACGTGTGGTGGACGTCCGCCGCGAACCTCGCGTGGTTCGGGATTCCGTTCATCGCGATCTGCGTCGCGCTCGGGCTGTTCCTCGCGATCCTGCTCGACCAGCGGATCCGCAACGAAGGCGCGCTGCGCGCGATCTTCCTGTACCCGATGGCGCTGTCGTTCATCGTCACGGGTACCGCGTGGCAGTGGATCCTGAACCCGGGCCTCGGCCTCGAGAAGGTGATGCACGACTGGGGCTGGACGAGCTTCTCGTTCGGCTGGCTCGACGATCCGGACAAGGCGATCTTCTGCGTGGTGATCGCGGCCGTGTGGCAGTCGACCGGTTTCGTGATGGCGCTGTTCCTCGCGGGGCTGCGCGGCGTCGACAGCGAGATCTTCAAGGCCGCGCAGGTGGACGGCGCGACGCTGCCGACCATCTACCGCAAGATCGTGATCCCGAGCATGCGCCCGGTGTTCTTCTCGGTGCTGCTGATCCTCTGCCACATCACGATCAAGACCTTCGACCTCGTCGTCGCGCTGACGGCGGGCGGCCCGGGCACGTCGTCGTCGCTGCCGGCCATGTTCATGTACACGTTTTCGTTCAACCGCGGCCAGCTCGGGCTCGGCGCGGCATCCTCGGTGATGATGCTCGCGACCGTGGTCGCGGTGCTGGTGCCGCTGATGTATATGGAATCGAGGAGCACCCGCAATGCAGCCTAAGATGACGATCAGCCGGGCAGTGATCTACGCGGCACTGATCCTGTTCGCGCTGTATTTCCTGTTCCCGATCTACGTGATGCTGTCGACGTCGTTCAAGGATCTCGACCAGCTGCGTACCGGCAACCTGCTGACGCCGCCCACCAGCTGGACCGTCGACCCGTGGGTGAAGGCGTGGAGCGGCGCCTGTACCGGCGTGCGCTGCGACGGGATGAAGCCGTTCTTCCTGAACTCGCTGCAGATGGTGATCCCGGCCGTGCTGATCTCGTCGCTGATCGGCGCGTTCAACGGCTACGTGCTCACGCACTGGCGCTTTCGCGGCGCCGACGCGCTGTTCACGATGATGCTGGTCGGCTGCTTCATCCCGTTCCAGGTGATCCTGCTGCCGATGGCGCGCCTGCAGGGGATGCTCGGCCTTGCCAACACGATTCCGGGCCTCGTGTTCGTGCACGTCGTGTACGGGATCGCGTTCACGACGATGTTCTTCCGCAACTTCTACGTGAGCGTGCCGGCCGAGCTGGTGAAGGCTGCGCGCATCGACGGCGCCGGTTTCTTCACGATCTTCACGAAGATCCTGCTGCCGGTGTCGCTGCCGATCTTCATGGTGTGCCTGATCTGGCAGTTCACGCAGATCTGGAACGACTTCCTGTTCGGGATCGTGTTCTCCGGCGTCGATTCGATGCCGATCACGGTTGCGCTGAACAACCTCGTCAACACGTCGACGGGCGTGAAGGAGTACAACGTCGACATGGCCGGCGCGATCATCGCCGCGCTGCCGACGCTGCTCGTCTACATCGTCGCCGGCCGCTATTTCGTGCGCGGGCTGACGGCGGGCGCGGTGAAGGGGTAAGCGCGGCTTCATCCGATACGACGAACCGGCCGCGCCTCGCGCGCGGCGCATCGAAACGAACCCGACGCGGCGCCGGAGTGTGCCGCGCGAGACGAGACAGAGGATTCACAGCATGGCAAGCCTTTCCATCCGTGACGTGTACAAGACCTACCCGAACGGGGTGCCGGTCCTGAAGGGTGTCGACATCGAGATCGAGGACGGACAGTTCCTGATCCTGGTCGGCGGTTCGGGCTGCGGGAAATCGACGCTGCTCAACATGATCGCCGGGCTCGAGACGGTCACGAGCGGCGAGATCTGCATCGACGGCAAGGTCGTCAACGACCTGTCGCCGAAGGATCGCGACATCGCGATGGTGTTCCAGTCTTACGCGCTGTATCCGTCGATGACGGTGCGCGAGAACATCTCGTTCGGCCTGAACATCCGCAAGGTGCCGAAGAGCGAACAGCAGCAGATCGTCGACCGCGTGTCGCAGATGCTGCAGATCCAGCACCTGCTCGACCGCAAGCCGGGCCAGCTGTCCGGCGGCCAGCGCCAGCGTGTCGCGATGGGCCGCGCGCTCGCCCGCGATCCGTCGCTGTTCCTGTTCGACGAGCCGCTGTCGAACCTCGACGCGAAGCTGCGCATCGAGATGCGCGCGGAAATCAAGCTGCTGCACCAGCGCCTCGGCACGACGATCGTCTACGTGACGCACGACCAGATCGAGGCGATGACGCTCGGCGACCGGATCGCGGTGATGAAGGACGGCGTGGTCCAGCAGTTCGGCGCGCCGCAGGAGATCTACGATTCGCCGTCGAACCTGTTCGTCGCGGGCTTCATCGGCGCGCCGCCGATGAACTTCATCAACGGCAAGCTGGTCGAGCAGGGCAGCGGGATCGCGCTCGAGATCGACACGGGCCTCGCGCGCAGCGCGCTGAACCTGCCGTTCGACGCGAAGCGGATGAACGGCCACGTCGGCCGCGAGGTGATCCTCGGGCTGCGTCCGGAGCGCATCACCGATGCGCGCAACGCACACCACGGCGAGGCGTCGAAGCTGCAGCCGATCGACGTGCGCGTCGACGTGACCGAGCCGACCGGGCCGGACACGCACGTGTTCGCACAGGTGAACGGCAAGCGGATCGTGAGCCGCGTGCATCCGGCCGCGAACCCGCAGCCGGGGCAGACGCAGTCGCTGCTGTTCGACGTGTCGAAGGCGGTGCTGTTCGATCCGGCGTCGGAAGAGCGGATCGCGTGAGGCAGCGTTCGCGCTGAACGAAGAAGGGGCCGTCTCGACGTGAGCGGCCCCTTTTGTTTCTGGCGATGCGTCCGGCGTTGCGGCGGCGCTCAGTGCGGCAGCCGCACGTCGAACTTGAAGGTCGCGAGCCGCGCGACGAGGATGAAGCCGGTCGCGAGCAGCACGCTGTACACGGAATCGAACTGCAGCCACACGAGCAGCAGGTAGAACCAGCAGCCGACGAACGCACAGGTCGCGTACGGCCGCGAATCGCGCAGGATCAGCGGGATGTCGTTGCACAGCACGTCGCGGATGATCCCGCCGACCACGCCGGTAATCACGCCCATCATCACCGCGATGAAGCGCGGCATCTCGGCATCGAGCGCGATCGCCGTGCCCGAGATGCTGAAGATCCCGAGCCCGATCGCATCGGCGACGAGCAGCAGCCGCTCGGCCGACAGCCGCGACAGCATGCGCAGCACGAACGGCGCGAACAGCGCGAGCACGAAGATCGCGATCACGTAGTCGTCGTGCACGACCCAGTAGAACGGGCGGCGCTCGAGCAGGATGTCGCGCAGCGTGCCGCCGCCGAACGCGGTGGCGAGCGCCACGACGAACGTGCCGACCGAGTCGAGACGGTTCTTGCGCGCCTCGATGAAGCCCGAGATCGCAAAGGCCAGCGTGGCGATCGCCTCCAGTACCGCGATCGCGAGCGTCAGCCTAGGATGCGGCACGCGGCCCCCGGTCGGCGGGTGCCGCGAACGGCTGCAGCAGGACCAGCACCGCGCCCGCGCCGCCGTCGTGGCCGCGCGCCTCGCAGAACGCGATCACTTCTTCCTTCTGCACGAGCCACGCGCGCACCTTGCCCTTCAGCACGGGTTCCTTGCCGATCGAGCCGAGCCCCTTGCCGTGGATCACGCGCAGGCAGCGCAGCCCTTTCTTGCCGGCTTCGCGGATGAACTCGGCGAGCGCGTCGCGCGCCTCGTCGCGCCGCATCCCGTGCAGGTCGATCTGCGCCTGCACGATCCACGCGCCGCTCCTCAGCTTGCGCACGACGTCGCGGCTGATGCCGGGGCGGTGGTAATACAGCGAGTCGTCGCTGTCGAGCAGCGTCTCGGGATCGAATTCGTCGGACAGCGTCGCGTTCAGCACGGCTTCCTCGTCGCGCTGCGTCTGCTTCGGCACCGGGTCGGGCGGCGTGCGGCCGGCTGCCGCGCGCGGTGGGGCATTGAGCGGCTGGATCGCGCCGATCTCGTTGCGGAACAGGTTCGCGTCGGCTTCCGCCTTGCGCTCGGCCTTGGCCGTTTCGACGCGTTGGCGTTCGCGGCGATCGGCTTCGCCTTGCAGCGACTTGCGCAATGCGCCGAGGCCCGCGAGCCCCTGGCCGCGCAATGTGGCGGGATCGGGCGCGGGCGCCGGCGCGACGGGCGCGGGGTTCGCGGGACGGGCGGCGATCTGCCGCTTCGCGGGATCGCTCGGATGGGGCTGGTTCTTCGCCATGATTCGGTACACAGGGCAGGCGCGTTCGGGCGCGCGGGCAAAAAAAAGCCGCTGCACGGCGGCAGCGGCTTTCCGGTCGAGCCCGCTTCGCGGCAGCGGACGCCATTGTAGCGCCCGGCGCGAGCGGTCTCGCGGCTTACTTCTTGTCGTGCAGGCTTTCGAGGTAGCGCTGCGCGTCGAGCGCGGCCATGCAGCCCGTGCCCGCGCTGGTGATTGCCTGGCGGTACACGTTGTCCTGCACGTCGCCGGCGGCGAACACGCCCGGCACGCTCGTCGACGTCGCGTTGCCGTGCAGGCCGCTCTTCGTCAGGATGTAGCCGTCCTTCATCTCGAGCTGGCCCTGGAACAGGTCGGTGTTCGGCTTGTGGCCGATCGCGACGAACACGCCCTGCACGCTGAGGTCTTCCGTCGCACCGGTCTTCACGTTCTTGATGCGCAGGCCCGTGACGCCCGAATCCTCGCCCGTCACTTCGTCGAGCACGTGATCCCACTTGATCACGACGGCGCCCTCCTTTTCCTTTTCCAGCAGGCGGTCGATCAGGATCGGCTCCGCGCGGAACTTGTCGCGGCGGTGGATCACCGTGACCTTCTTCGCGATGCCCGTCAGGTAGAGCGCTTCCTCGACGGCCGTGTTGCCGCCGCCGATCACCGCGACTTCCTGGCCGCGATAGAAGAAGCCGTCGCAGGTCGCGCAGGCCGACACGCCCTTGCCCATGAAATGTTCTTCGGACGGCAGGCCGAGATACTGCGCGGACGCGCCGGTCGCGATGATCAGCGAGTCGCACGTGTATTCGCCCGAGTCGCCGATCAGGCGGATCGGCTGCTCGTGCAGCTTCGCGGTGTGGATGTGGTCGAACACGATTTCGGTGTTGAAGCGCTCGGCGTGCTCGAGGAAGCGCGCCATCAGCTCCGGACCCTGCACGCCTTTCGCGTCTGCCGGCCAGTTTTCGACGTCGGTCGTGGTCATCAGCTGGCCGCCCTGCGCGATGCCGGTGATCAGCACCGGGGACAGGTTGGCACGTGCCGCGTAGACGGCAGCCGTGTAGCCGGCGGGGCCGGAACCGAGAATCAGGACTTTGGCGTGTTTGGGCGTGGACATGTGCGAATCCGTAAAAGTCGGCTGCGGCGGGCGGGGTAGGGCTCGCCGTACGATCCGGGTTGACCGGGATGCCGTCATAGATGGGTATCAGACGCGCATTATAAAGGCCCCGTTGCTGCGTTGCCGAACGAGAGTTTCAATCGCGGCGATAGTGTCTCGCGGCGCAACGGTCGCGCATGCGGGGCGGGCGGGGCGAGGCACCCGCCCGGGGCGGCGCGGCTGCGGGCGGCCGGCCGGACCGCGCACCGGAGTGAAAGGGCGGAAAGGGCCGCCGCGGAGAGCATGCGCCGCGCCGGCCGTACCCCGGCCCTGTTATGTAACCGTCATTTACACTTGGCGGCCCGGTGCAGCGCTTACAATATGCGGGATCGAACGACAGGCGGGCGCGCAGCCCGTCCTCTTTATACGGATTCATGGCAAAAGCTCCTTATTCCGCCCAGGCACAGGCGTTGCCGCACCGGATGTCGAAGCTCCTCACGGAGATCCGCTGGATTCTCCAGGTCGCGCTCTGCGCATTTCTGGTGATGGCCCTGCTGAGCTACAGCCGGCGCGATCCGAGCTGGACGCACGCCGCCCAGGTGGACCACATCTCGAACTGGGCCGGCCGCGTCGGCGCCTGGACGGCCGACATCATCCTGCTGCTGTTCGGCCTGTCGGCCTACTGGCTGATCGTGCCGCTCGCGCGGCGCATCGCCGTCAACTACCGCCGCATCACGCGTCACGAGGCGGTCGTGGACGAACCCGAGCGGCCGATCGGCTGGCTCACCGAAATCTTCGCGTTCGTGCTCGTCGTGCTGGCGTGCGACGGCATCGAGGCGCTGCGCATGTGGTCGCTGAAGGTGCAGTTGCCGCGCGCGCCGGGCGGCGTGATCGGCGAGGCCGTGGCGGGTGCGATGGCGCACGCGTTCGGCTTCACCGGCGGCACGCTGCTGCTGCTGATCCTGCTCGCGATCGGCCTGTCGCTGTATTTCCGCTTCTCGTGGCTGTCGGTCGCCGAGCGCGTCGGCGGTGCGATCCTGTCCGCCGTCAATGTCGCGAAGCTGCGCCGCGAGGCCGAGCGCGACCGCAAGCTCGGCGAGGCCGCGGCCGTGCGCCGCGAAGGCAAGGTCGAAGAGGAGCGCGTGCGCATCGAGGATCACGAGCCCGTGACGATCGTGCCGCCGGTCGTCACGCCGGCGAAGTCCGAGCGTGTCGAGCGCGAGCGCCAGGTGCCGCTCTTCACCGACCTGCCGGGCGATTCGACGCTGCCGCCGGTGTCGCTGCTCGACCCCGCGCCGAAGGCGCAGGAGGCGATTTCGGCCGATACCCTCGAATTCACGTCGCGCCTGATCGAGAAGAAGCTGAAGGATTTCGGCGTCGAGGCGAGCGTCGTGGCCGCGTATCCGGGCCCGGTCGTCACGCGCTACGAGATCGAGCCGGCCACCGGCGTGAAGGGCAGCCAGATAGTCAACCTCGCGAAGGATCTCGCGCGCTCGCTGTCGCTCGTGTCGATCCGCGTCGTCGAGACGATTCCCGGCAAGAACTACATGGCGCTCGAGCTGCCGAACCAGCGCCGCCAGACGGTGCACCTGTCCGAGATCATCGGTTCCGAGGTGTACGCGGCCGCATCGTCGGCGCTCACGCTCAGCCTCGGCAAGGACATCGGCGGCAAGCCGGTGTGCGCGGATCTCGCGAAGATGCCGCACCTGCTGGTCGCCGGTACGACCGGCTCGGGCAAGTCGGTCGGGATCAACGCGATGATCCTGTCGCTGCTGTATAAAGCGACCGCCGAGCAGGTGCGCCTGATCCTGATCGATCCGAAGATGCTCGAAATGAGCGTCTACGAAGGCATTCCGCACCTGCTGTGCCCGGTCGTCACCGACATGCGCCAGGCCGGCCACGCGCTGAACTGGACGGTCGCGGAGATGGAGCGCCGCTACAAGCTGATGAGCAAGCTCGGCGTGCGCAACCTCGCGGGCTACAACAACAAGATCGACGAGGCCGCGAAGCGCGAGGAGAAGCTGCCGAATCCGTTCAGCCTGACGCCGGAAGATCCCGAGCCGCTCGGCCGCCTGCCGAACATCGTCGTGGTGATCGACGAGCTGGCCGACCTGATGATGGTCGTCGGCAAGAAGGTCGAGGAACTGATTGCACGGATCGCGCAGAAGGCGCGCGCGGCCGGCATCCACCTGATCCTCGCGACGCAGCGTCCGTCGGTCGACGTGATCACGGGCCTCATCAAGGCGAACGTGCCGACCCGGATCGCATTCCAGGTGTCGTCGAAGATCGACTCGCGCACGATTCTCGACCAGATGGGCGCCGAATCGCTGCTCGGGATGGGCGACATGCTGTACCTGCCGCCGGGCAGCGGGCTGCCGGTGCGCGTGCACGGCGCGTTCGTCGCCGACGACGAAGTGCACCGCGTCGTCGAGAAGCTCAAGGAGCAGGGCGAGCCGAACTACGTCGAGGGCCTGCTCGAAGGCGGCACCGCCGACGGCGACGAGGGCTCGGCCGGCGCGGGAACCGGCGAAGGCGGCGGCGAGTCTGATCCGCTGTACGACCAGGCGGTCGAGATCGTCATCAAGAACCGCCGCGCGTCGATCTCGCTCGTGCAGCGGCACCTGCGGATCGGCTATAACCGCGCGGCGCGGCTGCTCGAGCAGATGGAGCAGTCGGGGCTCGTGTCGGCGATGTCGTCGAGCGGCAACCGCGAAATTCTTGTGCCGGCGCGCGACGCGGAATGAGTCCGCGGCGTTCGCGGCGCCGGCCACCCAGGGAGAAAACCGCAATATGCAGCAACATTCGTTCGCAATGCCCCTTCGTTCGACGCGGCGCTGGCTCGGCGCGGCGCTCGCCGGCGCATCGCTGATGCTCGCGGCGACGCACGCGTTCGCGGGCGGCACCGAGCAACTGAAGGCGTTCGTGTCGCAGGTGCGTTCGGCGAAGGGCGACTTCACGCAGCAGATCGTCAAGGCGCCGGCGAAGGGCGCGAGCGCCGCGCAGGCCGTGCCGAAGCCCACCGACAATTCGAGCGGCACGTTCGTGTTCGCGCGCCCGGGCAAGTTCATCTGGACGTACCAGAAGCCGTACCAGCAGGTGCTGCAGGCCGACGGCGAGAAGCTCTACGTGTATGACCGCGACCTGAACCAGGTGACCGAGCGCAAGCTGAACGGCGCGCTGGGCGCGAGCCCGGCCGCGATCCTGTTCGGTAGCAACGATCTCGACAAGAGCTACACGCTGCGCGATGCCGGCGAGAAGGGCGGCATCGAGTGGCTCGAGATGCTGCCGAAGGCGCAGGACACGCAGTTCCAGCGGATCGGCATCGGCTTTCGCAACGGCACGCTCGCCGCGATGGAGCTGCACGACGTGTTCGGCAACGTCACGCTGCTGACGTTTACGAACATCCAGACGAATCCGCCGCTGAAGGGCGATACGTTCAAGTTCGTCGTGCCGAAGGGCGCCGACGTGATTACCGGCTGACGGCGCCGCACGCCGTTTGTTCGCAACGGGCCTGCCGGCGACGGCAGGCCCGTGTTGTTTTCGGGCGCGGGCACTGGGCGCGGGCACCGGGCGCGGGCAGCAGGCACGGCGGTGCCGTCGCGCGGCTGTCATAATGTCGGGTCCGGCGGCCGGTTCGGCCGCGACCGTTTTGATGTGGAGCGAGGGTTCATGTCCGATCTGTTTCAAGTCGAGCCGCGCCGGCCGCTCGCCGAGGCGCTGCGGCCGAAGACGCTCGCCGAGGTGATCGGCCAGACGCATTTGCTGGGCGAAGGCAAGCCGCTGCGGCTCGCGTTCGAATCGGGCAAGCCGCATTCGATGATCCTGTGGGGGCCGCCCGGCGTCGGCAAGACGACGCTCGCGCGGCTCACCGCGCTCGCGTTCGACTGCGAATTCATCGCGCTGTCCGCGGTGCTCGGCGGCGTGAAGGACATCCGCGAGTCGATGGAGCAGGCGAAGGACACGCTGAACCGCACCGGCCGCCACACGATCCTGTTCGTCGACGAGATCCACCGCTTCAACAAGGGGCAGCAGGACGCGTTGCTGCCGTTCGTCGAGTCGGGGCTCGTGACCTTCATTGGTGCCACGACCGAGAACCCGAGCTTCGAGGTCAATTCGGCATTGCTGTCGCGTGCGCAGGTGTACGTGCTGAAGTCGCTGGACGACGACGAGATGCGCCAGTTGCTGAAGCGCGCACAGGAAATCGCGCTCGACGGCCTCGCGTTCGACGACAAGGCGATCGATACGCTGGTCGGCTATGCGGACGGCGACGCGCGGCGTTTTCTGAACCTGCTCGAGCAGGCGCAGACGGCGGCCACGTCGGCCGGCGTCGCGACGATCGACGCCGATTTCGTCAGCAGCGCGATGACGCTGAACGCGCGGCGTTTCGACAAGGGCGGCGACAACTTCTACGACCAGATCTCGGCGCTGCACAAGTCGGTGCGCGGTTCGAGCCCGGACGGTGCGCTGTACTGGTTCTGCCGGATGATCGACGGCGGCGCGGATCCGAAGTACCTCGCGCGGCGGATCGTGCGGATGGCGTGGGAAGACATCGGCCTCGCCGATCCGCGCGCATTGCAGGTGGCGAACGACGCGGCCGAAACCTACGAGCGGCTCGGCTCGCCGGAAGGCGAGCTCGCGCTCGGGCAGGCGGTGATCTATCTCGCGTGCGCGGCGAAGAGCAACGCGGGCTACAACGCGTTCAACCAGGCGATGGCGTTCGTGAAGCAGGACAAGTCGCGCGAGGTGCCCGTGCACCTGCGCAACGCGCCGACCAAGCTGATGAAGGAACTCGGCTACGGTCACGCCTATCGCTACGCGCACGACGAGCCGAATGCGTATGCGGCCGGCGAGACGTACCTGCCGGACGGGATGCGCGAACCGCGCTGGTACAAGCCGGTGCCGCGCGGGCTCGAATCGAAGATCGCCGACAAGCTCGCGTGGCTGCGCGAACTCGATCGCGAAGCCGGCAAGAAGGACTGACGGCGCGGCCCGGGGCGGCCGGCATGCTCGTGGCTCGCGTCAGCGCTTGCGTGCTGGCTGCTTCTTCCAGTAGTCGAACGGCTCCTGATGGCATTCGATGTCGAGTTCGGCGATGCGCGTGTGCAGGCTCGACTGCGCGTCGGCGATCGCGAGGTTGTAGATCACCGGGCCGATCTCCTCGACGAAGAAATGCAGCAGCGCGCCGGCCTGGATATTGCCGATCGGCTCATCCATGTTTTCTGTGAAATAGCGTTGCAGTGACGCGATCGCGCGGTCGCGTATTTCCTTGTCCAGTTCGATGGCCATCGGGTTCCTTGGGGTGCTGTGACGTGGGGCGGGCGCCTTGCTCGATGCGCCGCCGCGGGCCCGCGCGGGCGTTTCGCGATCCGCGGCGCTTCGATGCCGCGCGATTTCGCGGGTGCCGACGGGCGGGCCGGCAACGCGATACTGCCATGGCCATCGCGCCACGGTCATCGCCCGTTTGCAGCATAGTCCGTCCGTCCAGTGCCTTGGCGGCCCTGCGGTGCGTTAGAATTCCCGTCTTACACAACGATTCTCCAAGTCCTCCCATGCTCGACATCCAGTTGCTGCGCAAAGACCTCGACGGCGTCGCGAAGCGCCTCGCCGATCGCGGCTACACCCTCGACATCGCCGCGTTCTCCGCCCTCGAAGCGGAACGCCGCGCGATCCAGACCCGCACCGAAGAGCTCCAGGCGCGCCGCAACAGCCTGTCGAAGCAGATCGGTGCGATGAAGGGCAAGGGCGAGGACACGTCGGCCGTGATGGCCGAGGTCGGCGGGATCGGCGACGAAATGAAGGCGGGGGAAGCCAAGCTCGGCGACATCCAGGCGCGCCTGTCCGACCTGATGCTCGGTATGCCGAACGTCGCGCATGAAAGCGTGCCGGTCGGCAAGGACGAAGCCGACAACGTCGAGGTGCGCCGCTGGGGCACGCCGCGCAAGTTCGATTTCGAGGTGAAGGATCACGTCGACGTCGGCACGCCGCTCGGCCTCGATTTCGAGACCGGCGCAAAGCTCGCCGGCGCGCGCTTCACGATGCTGCGCGGCTCGATCGCGCGCCTGCACCGCGCGCTCGCGCAGTTCATGATCGACACGCATACGCAGCAGCACGGCTACACCGAAGCGTATACGCCGTACATCGTGAACCCCGAGATCCTGTACGGTACGGGCCAGTTGCCGAAGTTCGCGGACGACATGTTCCGCGTCGAGAAGGGCGGCGAGGAGAACAAGGTCACGCAATACCTGATCTCCACGTCGGAAATCTCGCTGACGAACACCGTGCGCGAGTCGATCGTCGAAGGCTCCGCGCTGCCGATCAAGCTGACCGCGCATTCGCCGTGCTTCCGCTCGGAAGCCGGTTCGTATGGCCGCGACACGCGCGGGATGATCCGCCAGCACCAGTTCGACAAGGTCGAGATGGTGCAGGTCGTCGCGCCGGATGCGTCGTACGCGGCGCTCGACGAGATGGTCGGCCATGCGGAAGCGATCCTGCAGAAGCTCGGCCTGCCGTACCGCGTGATCACGCTGTGCACCGGCGACATGGGCTTCTCGGCCGCGAAGACGTTCGACCTCGAAGTGTGGCTGCCTGCGCAGAACACCTATCGCGAGATCTCGAGTTGCTCGAACACCGAGGCGTTCCAGGCGCGCCGGATGCAAGCGCGTTTCCGCAACGCACAGGGCAAGCCGGAACTCGTGCATACGCTCAACGGTTCGGGCCTTGCGGTCGGCCGCACGCTCGTCGCGGTGCTGGAGAACTACCAGAACGCGGACGGCTCGGTCACGGTGCCGGAAGTGCTGCGTCCGTACATGGGCGGCATCGAGCGCATCGACGCGCCGGCACAGGCGTCGTAAGGTCGCGCGCCGGCGATCGCTTCAAGCCCCCGCAAAAAAATTTGCAAAAAGGGCTTGTGAGATTCGAAGAGATCGTTCTATAATCTTTTCTTTCGCGGAAACGACCAAACGCGAAATGCAGTAAAGCAGCAAGGAAGGAGAGGTGGCAGAGTGGTCGAATGTACCTGACTCGAAATCAGGCGTACGGTTTCCCCGTACCGTGGGTTCGAATCCCACCCTCTCCGCCAAAATACGAAACCCCTTGATCCGGAAGGATCAAGGGGTTTTTCGTTTTGGGCTTGCTAAATCGTGTGTCGCAAGGCGTTGCGGTGGCAACAGCATCGACCATCGATGCATCGGAATGTGCCGATGCGATAGCGACCGTGTTCCATATGTCTTGCTGCGCAGTGGGCAGCGTCGGCAGTTCAGTCTGTCCGGATCGCGGGGACGCGTGTCGCCGCCGCGAAGGAGATCAAGGGGCTCATCGAGCAGTCGACGCAGCGTGTTGACGAAGGCGCCGTGCTGATCGGCCGCGCGGGCGAGTCGATTCACGAGATCGTCGATGCGGTGCAGCGCGTCACGACGATCGTCGGCGAGATCTCGTCCGCGTCGCAGGAGCACAGTCAAGCTGTGGCCGGATATTGCGCGAGCACCCGGGCGCGGATCGACGGCTTGATGTTCGATTGCGCCATGTTGCCGCCGTAGTGCGCGACCACCCGCGGGTTCATCACGCGATACCAGAGCGGCGGCACGTACGCGAACAGGATCATCGTCGCGTAGCCGGCCGGCAGTTGCGGCGAATCGTCGAAGTGGCGCAGCGCCTGATACGAGCGCGTCGGATTCGCGTGATGGTCGGCGTGCCGCTGCAACTGGTACAGGAACAGGTTGGTGACGACGTGATTGCTGTTCCACGAATGCTGCGGCGTGCAGCGTTCGTAGCGGCCGTTCGGCAGCTTGCGGCGGCCGAGCCCGTAGTGCTCGACGTAGTTCACGACTTCGAGCAGCGACGCGCCGTAGACGGCCTGGATCACGAGGAACGGGATCACGACCTTGCCGGCCAGCACGATCGCGATGCCCCACACGACGACGGTCATCGCCCATGCGTGCAGCACCTCGTTGCGCCAGGTCCACGGCGAATGCCCGAGCCGTTCGAGGCGGGCCTTCTCGAGCCGCCACGCGGAGCGGATGCTGCCGGTCACGGTGCGCGGCAGGAAGGCCCAGAACGATTCGCCGTAGCGCGCGCTCGCCGGATCCTCGGCCGTCGCGACACGTACATGGTGGCCGCGATTGTGCTCGACGTAGAAATGGCCGTATGCGACCGGCGCGAGCGTGATCTTCGCGAGCCAGCGTTCGAAGCGGTCGGTCTTGTGCCCGAGTTCATGTGCGGTGTTGATCGAGATGCCCGTCGCGGCGCCGAGCGACAGCGCGAAGCCGACGTAGTCGTACCAGGCGAGCGCGTGCGTGCCGACGATCCATACGCACGCGAAGAACGCGACGTATTCGACGAGGGTCGCGAGATAGACGATCAGCCGGTAGTAGCGCTCCCGTTCGAGGTGCGGCACCACGGCCTCGGGCGGATTGTCGCGATCGTCGCCGATCAGCGTGTCGAGGATCGGGATCACGCCGAACGCGAACAGGGGGCCGAACCACCAGAACACATGCAGGCCCGTCGACAGCGCGAGTTGGGCGGCGAGAATCGGTAGCGTGATCGTCAGTGCGCCGAGCAGCCACAGGTAACGCTTGCCATCCGACCAGCCCGAAGCCGATCCGTCGGTCATTGCCATTGTCTCCCTCCTGCCGGCCGGCCCGAAGGCGGCCGCCTGTACGGTTGTTCGAATTCTCGTTGGCCCGCGACGCACGCGCGGTTGAACCGGATCGTCGTCCGGTTCTGCCTGTTATACGACCCATGCGCACGCTTGCCAAACTCCGGCACTAGGCGTGCGGCTCCAAACGGCGGCGCGCGTGCGGCGCAGGCAGGGAAGAGCCCGCGCACGCCGATTGAAACATGCGGGAATGACCGGATCGGCCCGCGCGGGCGGCAGGTTTGTCAGACGGATGGCGTGCCGTGACGAGGATTGGCGTCGACGCTGCAGGTTCGCAACAAATGTTGCATCGCAATATGCGGAGCGGGATGACGACCCATGTCGCTTGCTTCGGCGTTACCAATATTACGGATCATTACGCCCTTCATGATGAAATTCACGGGGCCCGACCTGCGACTGCCTGTTGCCGCAAGGCGACTGCTGCCAGGCGTCGAATGAAGCCGTCACGGTGGTCATCCGGTTGCCGCGTCGATGTGCCGATGCTGCACCTGCACACGGGCTGGCCGCATGGCCGCCCGCAGTGCCTGCCGCCTTTCGATTCGCGCTGCCATTTGAAAATTACGATTTGACTCATGCCCCGCTTTCGGTTGAAGCTAGTAGCTTGCTGTCCGAAGGGGGCTGTGCCTGCATGAGTTCGACCTTGACCGTTCGTCGTATCGTTGCCGACCAGGGCGGCGTGTATCGCGAACTCCGCGCTGCATCGCTGCGCGAGCCCTACGCGCCCGGCGAAGCGCCGGAGGCCGAATTGCTGAACGTCGAAACGGACGCAGCGTCGGCGATTGCCGCGCAGCGCGCCGTGTCCGACGAGTCGACGACTTTCCTGCTGTATACCGAAGGCCATCCGGCCGGCATGATCGGCGCGTATTTCGACAATACGCCCGATCGGCGTGCGTTCGTCAGCGAGCTGTGGGTCGCGCACGCGGTGCGCCATCTACGCGGCGGCGTGCTGCTGCTGGAGACGGCCACCGCCTGGCTCGCCGAGCGCGGCGCCCAGGACGTCTACGCGTGGATTGCCGATGCGAACCGCAACGCGATCCGCTTCTACGAGCGCGCGGGTTTCGGCAACACCGGCGAACACGCGCCGATCGCGCGGATGCCCGGCGCGATGAAATCGCTGTACGTGTCGCAGGTGAAGCACTGACGCGACGTCAGAACGCGGGCCGCGCGGCGCGATGAAGGTCCGGTCGCCCGCTTGCCAGCCCGCTTTCCGGTTGCGCGCCCGCCCGGGCCGCTGCAACCCGGTTCCCCAAAAATAATGGCCGCGCGCGTGGACGCCTGTAAAATACGCAAAAAATTTTTGCAGAGTGTCCATGTCGCTTAAAAAATCGCCATTCTTCGAGCTGCGCAGCGGATCGGTCGATACGTTGCTGTTCACCGTGAAGACGACCGATCTCGATGCGTTGCGTACCGAACTGGTCAAGCGCTTCGAAGCGACTCCCGAGTTTTTCGCCGACGATGTCGTCGCGATCGACGTCCGCCGCCTGGCGGACGGCGAACGCGTCGCGCTGGCGGACATCCGCCAGATGCTGAACGACGTGCGGATGCGCCCGGTGGGTGTCGTCGCGCTGGCCACGCAGGGCTGGGCGGGGGAAGCCGGCCTGCCGTTGCTCGAGGCGCGCGATCGCCGCGCGCCGGCCGCGAAACCGGCCGAGGGCGCGGAGGCGTCGCCGGTCGCCGAGGCCGTCGTCGCTGCAGCAGCCGCGGCGGCGCCCGAGCAGGCGTCCGAATCGGTGCCGGTGTCGAACCAGCCGGGCGGCCAGACGCTCGTGATCGACCGGCCGTTGCGTTCGGGGCAGCAGATTTACGCGAAAGGAGACCTCGTGGTGCTCGCGCCGGTCAGTCACGGCGCGGAGATCATCGCGGAAGGCAATATCCACATCTACGCGCCGTTGCGCGGCCGCGCACTCGCGGGCGTGCACGGCAATCACGACGCGCGCATTTTCTGCACGTGTCTCGAGCCGGAACTGATTTCGATCGCGGGTATCTATCGAACAACCGAGAACCCGTTGCCCGCCGATGTACTGGGGAAAGCGGTGCAGATCCGGCTCGAAGAGGAAAAACTGATGATTGAACCGCTGCGCCTGACGTAATACACGCGGTGCGCTCCGGATCGATCGGCTCTCATTGACGAACACAGGGTATTGGGTAAATGGCAAAAATCATCGTGGTGACCTCGGGCAAGGGCGGCGTGGGCAAGACGACGACGAGCGCGAGCTTTGCGTCCGGTCTCGCGCTGCGCGGCCACAAGACGGCCGTGATCGACTTCGACGTCGGCCTGCGCAACCTCGATCTCATCATGGGCTGCGAGCGCCGCGTGGTGTACGACCTCGTGAACGTGATCCAGGGCGAAGCGAACCTGAACCAGGCGCTGATCAAGGACAAGAAGTGCGAGAACCTGTTCATCCTGCCGGCGTCGCAGACGCGCGACAAGGATGCGCTCACGCGCGAAGGCGTCGAGAAGGTGCTGAACGACCTCACCGCGATGGACTTCGAATACATCGTCTGCGATTCGCCGGCCGGCATCGAGGCGGGCGCGCTGCACGCGATGTACTTCGCGGATGAAGCGCTGATCGTCACGAACCCGGAAGTGTCGTCGGTGCGCGACTCCGACCGCATTCTCGGCATCCTGTCGTCGAAGACGAAGCGTGCGACCGAAGGCAAGGATCCGATCAAGGAACACCTGCTGATCACGCGCTACAGCCCGAAGCGCGTCAGCGAAGGCGAGATGCTGTCGCTCGAGGACATCAGCGAGATCCTGCGCATCAAGCTGATCGGCGTGGTGCCCGAGTCGGAAGCCGTCCTGCATGCGTCGAACCAGGGCTTGCCGGCCGTGCATATCGACGGCACCGACGTGGCGGAAGCGTACAAGGACGTCGTCGCGCGCTTCCTCGGTGAAGACAAGCCGCTGCGCTTCACCGATTACCAGAAGCCGGGCCTGCTGCAGCGCCTCTTCGGCAGCAAGTAACGGAGGCCGCCAATGTCCATCCTTTCGTTTCTCCTCGGTGAGAAGAAGAAGTCCGCATCGGTCGCGAAGGAGCGCCTGCAGCTCATCATCGCGCACGAGCGCGTCGGCGGCCGCCCGCCGGCGGATTACCTGCCGGCGCTGCAGAAGGAGCTGGTCGCGGTCATCTCGAAGTACGTCCATATTTCGAACGATGACATCCGCGTGAGCCTCGAGCGCCAGGACGATCTCGAAGTCCTCGAAGTGAAGATCGAGATCCCGCAGGCCTGAGTGCTACCTGTGTCCCTCCGCACGGCGGCACTCGCCGCCGTGCGCGTCTTACGCCCTGTTGCACTTTCGGGCACGCCGTAACACGGCGCCTGTCGGCCGTTATCGGTCCTCCCGCATTGAACGAATACGCTCGCGTAACTTGTTCAACCTGGAGGTTGTGATGGCTGTCTCTACTGTTCAACGTCGTATCGTTTCGCTCGCCCTGCTTGCCGCGAGCCTGTCAGCCGTCGTCGCGCCGCTCGCCGCGCATGCGGACGAGATTCTCGTCGGCACGCCCGTGATCGCGCCGCAGGACCGCGTGGTCGTCGCCGAGCCGGTCGCCGTGCGCACCGAGGAAGTCGTCATCGTCGCGCCGAATGCGCCGCCGCCGGTGCGCTACGAGGTCGTGCCGGCCGCGCGCGTGGGCTATGTGTGGGATCGCGGGCACTGGCACTGGGAGCATGGCCGCTACGTGTGGATCGGCGGCCACTGGGAGGCCGAGCGCGTCGGCATGCAATGGGTGCCGGGCCATTGGGACCAGCGCGGTCCGAACTGGTTCTGGACCCGTGGCCACTGGGCGTGATGGAGGCGGGCGATGAAAAGAACCGCAATCGCCATCGTGCTCGTCGCAATCACGCTGGCCGGGTGCATCGTCGTGCCGGCGCGGCCCGTGTACTACCGGCCGGCACCCGTCGTGATCTACTAAGCGTCGCGCGGGCCGGGCTGCGCCGCGCCGTTGGTCCCGGCCGCGGCCGGCTCGTCGTCGTGCGGCGCCGGCGCATCGGCGGCGCCTTCGGTCGGTGCGGTGGCGGGCGGCACTTCACCACCTTCGTCGCGCAGCGTGTCGAGCGGGTCGGCGGGCGCGGCGGCCGCATCCTGCGGCTCGGTGATGCCGGTTGCCACCGTCGTGCTCGCCGCGGCTGCCGCGGCCGGTTCCGCGGCCGCGACGGGCGGCGCGAGATAGCGCAGCGCGAGCGTTTCGTAGAGCGGCGGCGCGAAGAAGCGCGATACGCGGCTCGACACCAACGCGGTGGCCATCAGCGAAATCACGAGTGCGTGACCGTTGATCATCTCCATCACGATCACGAACGACGTGATCGGCGACTGCGTGACGGCCGCCATATAGCCCACCATCGCGAGCGCGATCAGCATCGGCAGGCTCATGTTGCTGAACACGACGTGCAGCAGGTTGCCGAACCCTGCGCCGATCGACAGCGACGGGGCGAAGATCCCGCCGGGGATGCCCGGCAGGTACGAGGCGACCATCGACACCATTTTCAGGAACGGGTAGAACACCGACAGATGCTGGCTGCCGTCGAGCAGGCCGCGTGCTTCGGCATAGCCGCTGCCGAAGGTCGTGCCGCCCGATACGAGGCCGACGACGGCGATCGCGAAGCCGCACAGCGCGGCGAACGCGATCGGCCGCTCGCGATACAGGCCCAGCAGCCGCGCGGGCAGCCAGCGTCCCGTGTTGAGCAGCAGCCAGCAGAACAGCCCGCCCGCGATTCCCGTCACGATCGCGGTGACCAGCACCGCGAGCGCCAGCAGTTTCGGGAAATGGGGGCCGGCATCGATCGTACCGAAATACGTGTAGTTGCCGTTCAGGCCGAGCGCGACGACGCCGGCGAGTATGATCGCGGTGATCAGCACGCCGCTGGCGCGCGCGGAGAAGCTGCGCGTCAGCTCCTCGATCGCGAACACGATCCCGGCGAGCGGCGTATTGAACGCGGCCGACAGCCCGGCCGCCGCGCCGGCGAGCACCAGCTGGCGTTCGATCTGCGCGTTCGAGCGGGGGTAGAAGCGCCGCAGGTTGAACATCAGCGCCGCGCCGACCTGCACGGTCGGCCCTTCGCGGCCGATCGTGAAGCCGCCCAGGATGCCGAGGAACGACACCAGCACCTTGCCGAACAGGATGCGCAGCGTCAGCAGCCGGGAGCCGAACGCGCTCGGGCGCGCATGCAGCGTCGCGATCACCTGCGGGATGCCGCTGCCCTCGGCGCCGCGGAAGAAGCGGCGCGTGATCCATACCGACACAGCGGCGATTGCCGGCGTCAGCAGCAGCGGCAGCCACGCGGCGTGATCGCGCATCGTGCGGAAGCTTTCGTAGCCCCAGTCGATCAGTCGCGCGTAGAGCACGGCCGCGAGGCCGACGACGATCGCGCCGAGCCAGAAAACGCCGTACTGGCGCCAGATTCTCAGCGAGCGTCGGGTGAGGGCGGGAAACAGGGCGGGAAGGGCGGCAAGAGCGGGGCGTGGCATCGGCGGGGCCATCGGGCAAAGGAGACATTATAAAAAGGAACCGGGGCCGCAAAGTGGGCGACAGGGTTTCGCAAGCTTGTAGCATTTCGTTGCAAATGTAATTCAGGAGTAATGTTCGCGGCGGGTATCCGTCGTTAGCATCCCCAAATGGCTCGCTCTTCCCCGCAAACGTGAAACGCATCCTCATCGTGAAAGTGACGTCGCTCGGCGACGTCGTCCAGACGCTGCCTGTCGTCGCGGATCTGCATCGCGCCTTTCCCGGCGTAACGGTCGACTGGGCGGTGGACGAATCGTGCGCGGAGGTCGTGCGCTGGCATCCGGGCGTCAGCCATGTCCTTTGCGCGCCGCTGCGCCGTTTCAAGAAGATGCGCAATCGCGGCGACCTGAAGGCGATCTCGGCGTCGATCAGCGCGCTGCGGGCGCACCGCTACGATGCGGTGATCGACCTGCACGGCGTCTACAAGAGCGCGATCATTTCGCTGCTGGCGCGCGCCGCGCGCCGCGTCGGCTACCAGACGCAGGATCTCGGCGAAACGGGCGCACGCTTCGCGTATTCGCACCGCTTCGGCCCGCGGCCGGATTGCGACGCGTGGCACGGGATGCGCGTGAGCGCGGGCGAGGCGCTCGGTTACGCGCCCGAGGGTGTCGCCACGTACGGCATCGTCCCGCCGCAGGACGCGAACCTGCCGGCGGCCGTGACCGACGGCGCACCGTTCATGCTGTTGTTCCATGCAACGTCCAACCCCGACAAGAAATGGCCGGCCGACCACTGGGCCGCGCTCGCCACGCAGATGATGGCGAGCGGCGTGCGCGTGCTGTTGCCGTGGGGATCGGCTGCCGAGCACGACGACGCGCAGGACATCGCCGCGCGCGCGCCGGGGGCGGTCGTGCTGCCCGCGATGACGGTGCGCGAACTCGGTGCGGCGCTTGGCCGGGCTGCGCTCGTGGTGGGAGTCGATACGGGGTTCGTGCACATGGCGCACGCGTTGCAGCGGCCGACCGTGATGATTTTCGTCGCGACGTCGCGGCACCATTGCGGGATCGGCGGCGCGCCGAATGCCCTGTCCATCGGCGAGCCGGGCGCGATGCCGTCGGTCGAGGAGGCGCTGGACGCGATCGATACGGTCTGCCCGGCCTATGGCGCGCGGCGCGCGCGACTGACCGCCTGACGAAGCGGGGCGGGCCGGTTCAGGCGAGCAGCGCCTCGACCGTGACGACGGCGGCGATCGCCGCCAGGTTCGCCAGCAGCGCCTCGAACACGAGGCCGCGCCACGTCTTCGGCCGGAAGTGCAGCGCGAGCAGGAGCGCGCCACCGAGCGCAAGCGCGAGGATCAGGACGAGATCGGCATTGCCGAGGCGGATGTTCATGGTGGCGGCTCCTTCGGGGCGGGATCCCGGGGGCGCGCGGCGGCGCACCCGGGATCGAGTATAGGCAGCGCCGGCCACCGCGCAACCCGGGTCGCCCCGGAGACTCAGACGAGCGACGCGTCGCGCGTTTCGCGCATCAGCAGCACGCCGATCAGGCTGATGGCCGCCGCAACCGATACATATCCGCCGACCCACGACAGCCCGCCGCGCGCCGCCAGCAGTTGCGCGATGTACGGCGCGATCGACGCGCCGAGGATCCCGCCGAGGTTGTACGCGACTCCCGCACCCGTATAGCGGACGTTGGTCGGGAACAGTTCCGGCAGCAGCGCGCCCATCGGCGCGAACGTCACGCCCATCAGGAACAGCTCGATCGTCAGGAACAGCGCGACGAGCGGCATCGAGCCGCTGCCGAGCAGCGGTTCCATCGCGAAACCCGACAGCAGCGCGGCGATCGCGCCCACGACGAGTACCGGTTTGCGGCCGAAGTGATCGGATGCCCACGCGGACAGCGGCGTCGCGAGTCCCATGAACACGACCGCGAAACACAGCAGGCCGAGGAAGCTCTGGCGCGGAATATGCAGCGCCGACACGCCGTATGACAGCGAGAACACCGTCGAGATATAGAACAGCGTGTAGCAGACGACCATCGCGAGCGCGCCGAGCAGCGTCGGCTGCCAGTGTTGCGTGACGAGGGTCGCGACCGGCACGCGTACGCGCTCGTTGCGATCGAGCGCGGCCTGGAACGCGGGCGTTTCGGTGATCTTGAGTCGCACGTACAGGCCGAGCGCGACGAGCACCGCGCTGACCAGGAACGGGATGCGCCAGCCCCAGCTGCGGAACTGCTCGTCCGACAGCGACAACGCGAGCGCGAAGAACAGGCCGTTCGACATCAGGAAGCCGACCGAGGGCCCGAGCTGCGGGAACATGCCGAACCAGCCGCGCTTGCCCTGCGGCGCATGCTCGGTCGCGAGCAGCGCGGCGCCGCCCCATTCGCCGCCGAGGCCGATCCCCTGGCCGAAGCGCAGCACGCACAGCAGCACCGGCGCGAGCGTGCCGATCGCGTCGTAGCCGGGCACGAAGCCGATTGCGGTGGTGGATACGCCCATCACGAGCAGCGACGCGACGAGCGTCGATTTGCGCCCGATGCGATCGCCGAAGTGCCCGAACAGGAACGAGCCGATCGGGCGCGCGATGAATGCGATGCCGAACGTGACGAACGCGGACAGCGCCTGTGCGGTCGCGGAGCCGTGTGGAAAGAATACGGGGCCGATGACGAGCGCGGCAGCCGTTGCGTACACATAGAAATCGTAGAACTCGATCGCGGTGCCGATGAAGCTCGCGAACACGATGCGCCGGTGGCTGACGGCGCCGGCCGAACCGGTTGCGTGTGCAACGGTCGGGGGGGATGCGGACATGGATGTCTCCGTTTTGTCGTTGGGGCGGTCGGCTGGGCGTGCGGTCGGACAGGCGGACGCCTGCCGGGGGGCAGCCGAGCGGATGATGCGGTAGCGGCGTGGACGCGCGCCATGGCGCGGACGTCACCCGCCGGTCGACGATGGAGACGGGTACGTCGCCGCCGCCCGGTGCCGGCGTGGTCGGCTCGCATGCCGGGTGGGGCGCACGAACGCGCGCGCGGCGTGATGGCCGCGCGATTGCGGAAAATTATAGCCAGCGCTGCCGCGCACCGGCAATCGCGGTGCGGCGGCCGGTCAGTCGATCGATTGCGCCTGCGCCGACGCGGTGCTTTGCAACTGGAAGTGGCCGTCGTCGTTGAAGAGCCAGCCTTCCATCATTTCGAGCCGGCCGTTGCCGTCGAGCAGCCGCGACGGTGGCGGCGGCAGTGGCGCCGAGCGGCGCAGCGACGCGAGCGCGAGCGCTTCCGCTTCGCTGTCGCCGTTGCTGCGATAGACGGACGCGTTGACGAGCCGGCCGCTGCCATCGACGGTGAAGGCCACGACGACGAGCGAACGGAGCATGGCCTGCGGCGTGCCGTGCAGCAGGCCGGACGGATTGCGTTCGGCGACACGCTGCGCGACTTCGACGCGGTATTGGTCGAGGCTGCCGCTGCGTGTGATCGACGGAATCGTCAGGATCGAGTGCAGCGACGGAGGCGGCGTGATCGTGCACGCCGCGAGCATGGCGACGACGGCCAGTGCAACTGCACGCAGCCGGTCGACGCGCGAACGGGAAAGGGGGCGCATGGGAGGCTAGCCAGAAGTGACTATAAAAAAATGATAGGCGCACGGGCGCGAGCCGGCATCGGGAGAAA
This sequence comes from Burkholderia sp. 22088, assembly GCF_052045915.1. Taxonomy (NCBI): domain Bacteria; kingdom Pseudomonadati; phylum Pseudomonadota; class Betaproteobacteria; order Burkholderiales; family Burkholderiaceae; genus Burkholderia; species Burkholderia sp. 22088. The sequence goes on along the minus strand of NZ_JBQEPY010000004.1, from coordinate 361,405 downwards.
CGCATAACGGTCGATGCCGGGTGTCGCGATCGCTGATGGCGGGGCAGCGTGCGCTCGCGTATCGCAATGTGACGTGACTTGTGACGGCACGCTCGCGCGGCTGCCGCTCGTCCGCATCCCGGTGCGCGTGTTGCACGGCTGAAAGCAAGGCGAGGAACGCGACCGGCGCGCAGGCGCTTGGAGATGGTTCGGCAGCGCGCATCCATCGCCGCGGGCAGCACCGCGGCGGATGCCCGCGCAATCGTCAGCGACGCGTGCCGCCCGGTTCAGAAACCGTGCGTGACGAGTGACAGGACCGACAGGTCGGGGTGCGTGCCGTCGATGATGCTCTTGCCGACATGCACGGCTTCGTGGACGGCTTCATCGAGGCTGGCGAAGCTTTCCTCGCCGTCCGCATGGAACGGTACCGCGTGGCCGGGTAACGCGGGATTCGCGCCGGGATGGCATACGTAGCCGGTGTAGGTATAGCGCGTGTCGCTGCCGGGCACGGCAGCCGGCACGACATGGACCTCGAAGCCTTCGTAATCGACGTGTTCCGTCGGTATCGACAGTTCGGTCATGGCGATCTCCGTGTACCGCACGCAGGGGTGGCGCGCGCGGCATCGAGTACGCGGCGGCGGTCGTGTCGCCGTGTTGATCGAATTCTAGGTGATCGAGCGGCTGGCAGGGAGGCTTCCGGCGCGCTGCGGCGCGATGACGGGCTGCTGCCCGTGCCGTTTCGACAAACGGGTTCGTGCGCGGCGCTGCATCATTGTTTGCAGCGGGCGTCCTTGCGCTGCACGACGATGATCACCGGGTATTTCTGGCCGTGGTCGAGCTCCACGCGTGCCACGACGGTGAGCGTCGCCGGATCGGAATCGTCGTACACGCTCACCTGTTCGTTGCGCAGGTAGGTCACGCCGGTGCAGTTCGACGTGCGTCCGTCGTCTCCCACCTTGCACTGGAGGTCGTTGTCTTTCAGGTAGTTGTACGGCGACGGGCTCGCGAGGTATTCGCTCAGGCCGCGCGGCGAGCCGCCGACGCCGGACACGTATGCGATCGCGCACGACGCTTGCACGTCGCTGCCGGACGCGGTGTCGGCTGCCGCGTGCGTGCTGACGGCCGCGAGCAAGGCGACGAGCGACGAGACGATGAGGGGCTTCATGACGTGGGTTTCCCGTTTCGCGAATCGGAGCGCCGGATTGTAACGGCATCCGGCGGGACGCGTCGGAACGTGGGGGAAAGCCGTACGAGAACCAACAAAAAACCCCGTCATTCGCTGAATGGACGGGGTTTGGCAAACTTCCTGGCGGAAGCGGTGAGATTCGAACTCACGGACAGTTTCCCGTCGCCGGTTTTCAAGACCGGTGCCTTAAACCGCTCGGCCACGCTTCCACACGAGGCGGCATTGTAACCGAAATGCCGCGATCTTCATGCCCTCAATCGTCGCGCAGGAACAATTCCTGCAGGTCGTTGAGGAAACGCTGGCCGAGCGGCGTCGGCGCGATCTGCGCGAAATCGCGTGCGATCAGTCCGCGCCGTTCCGCTTCCTGCAGTGCCGGCTCGATCGTGCTCATCGGCAGGCCGGTGCGCTCGGCGAAGCTGTGCACGGGGAAGCCCTCGACGAGCCGCAGCGTGTTCAGCATGAACTCGAACGGCAGGTCGCGCGCGCCGACTTCACGCTCTTCCTGCACGGCCGTGCCGGCCATCGCCTGCTCGATGAAGGTCGCCGGATGCTTGTAGCGTGCCTGCCGCAGGATCCGGTTCGGGAACGACAGCTTCGTGTGCGCGCCCGCACCGATCCCGAGATAGTCGCCGAAACGCCAGTAGTTCAGGTTGTGCTTGCACTGATGATTCGGCTTCGCATACGCGGACACTTCGTAGCGCCCGTAACCGGCCTCGGCCGTACGTGCGTGAATCCATTCCTGCATGTCGGCCGACGCGTCGTCGTCGGGGACGACCGGCGGAAACTTCGCGAACAGGGTATTCGGCTCGAGCGTCAGGTGATACAGCGACAGATGCGGCGGTGCGTACGACAGTGCGGTTTCGATGTCGGTACGGCATTCGTCGAGCGTCTGGTTCGGCAGCGCGAACATCAGGTCGAGGTTGAAGTTGTCGAAGTTCTTCGCGGCGATCTCGACGGCCGCGCGCGCCTGCGCGGTGTCATGAATCCGGCCGAGCGCCTTCAGGTGCGTTTCGTTGAAGCTCTGGATGCCGACCGACAGGCGGTTCACGCCGCTCGCGCGGAACTGCGCGAACTTCGCGGCCTCGAACGTGCCCGGATTCGCCTCGAGCGTGATCTCGGCATCGGCGTCGAGCGGCAGCAGCGCGCGCACGTCGGACAGCATCCGGTCGAGGCCGGCGGCCGACAGCAGGCTCGGCGTGCCGCCGCCGATGAACACCGTATGCACCTGCCGGCCCCACACGAGCGGCAGCGCCTGCTCGAGATCGGCGCGCAGCGCGTCGAGATACTCGGTTTCCGGAAACCGTTCGCCTTTCCACTCGTGCGAGTTGAAATCGCAGTACGGGCACTTGCGCACGCACCACGGGAAATGCACGTACAGCGCGAGCGGCGGCAGCGACGTGAGCCGCACCTGGCCGGGCGACGTGAAGGTCGCGACGACGCGTGCGCCGGTTTCCGCGGCCTGGCTCATGCAACCTCCCGCAGCGAAGGGGTATCGGGCATGCTCATGCCTCCTCCGCGAGCCGTGCCAGCAGCGCCTTCAGCGCCAGCGCGCGGTGGCTGTGCGTGTTCTTCACGGCCGGTTCGAGTTCGGCGGCCGTCGCGCCGAGCGAAGGCAGATAGAAATACGGGTCATAGCCGAATCCGTGCTCGCCGCGCGGGGTATCGACGATTTCGCCCGCCCAGCGCCCTTCGGCGAACAGCGGCTCGGGGTCGTCCGCATGGCGCACGAGCGCGAGCACGCAGCAGTAGTATGCGCGCCGGTCGTCGACGCCGCGCAGCTGCTCGACGAGATACGCGTTGTTCGCCGCATCGCCCTTGTCGCGGCCCGCGCGCTGCGCATAGCGCGCCGAATAGACGCCCGGCGCGCCGCGCAGCACGCGCACGCACAGGCCCGAATCGTCGGCGATCGCCGGCAGCCCGGTGAGCCGCGACGCGTGACGCGCCTTCGTCAGCGCGTTCTCGATGAAGGTGCCGAACGGCTCTTCCGCCTCGGGCACCGCGAGGTCGCCCTGCGGGACGATCTCGATGCCGACGGTCGAGAACAGCGCGGTGAATTCGCGCAGCTTGCCGGCGTTGTTCGACGCGAGGACGATGCGCGACAGCGGCGCGATGGTGTGGTCGTCCGGCATGTCAGGCGCCCAGCACGTCTTTCTGAAGCTGCACGAGTTCGGCGATCCCGCCTTGCGCGAGGTCGAGCAGCGCGTTCATCTCGGCGCGCGAGAACGGCACGCCTTCGGCCGTGCCCTGGACTTCGACGAAGCCGCCGGCGCCCGTCATCACGACGTTCATGTCGGTATCGCAGCGCGAATCTTCCGCGTAATCGAGGTCGAGCACGGGCGCGCCTTCGTACACGCCGACCGAGATCGCGGCGACGTGGTCGGTGATCGGCGAGCGCGTGAGCTTGCCGGCCGCGATCAGCGTCGACACGGCGTCGTGTGCGGCGACGAACGCGCCGGTGATGCTCGCCGTGCGCGTGCCGCCGTCGGCCTGGATCACGTCGCAGTCGATGTGGATCGTGCGCGGGCCGAGCGCCTCGAGGTCGAACACGGCGCGCAGCGCGCGGCCGATCAGGCGCTGAATTTCCTGCGTGCGGCCGGTCTGCTTGCCGCGTGCGGCTTCGCGGTCGCTGCGCGTGTGCGTCGCGCGCGGCAGCATGCCGTATTCGGCGGTCAGCCAGCCTTGCCCGCGGTCGCGCAGGAAATCGGGCACGCGTTCGGAGACGCTCGCGGTGCAGAGCACCTTGGTGTCGCCGAATTCGACCAGCACCGAGCCTTCGGCGTGTTTCGTGTAGTGGCGCGTGAGGGCGACCTTGCGCAGTTCGTCGGCGCGGCGGCCGCTCGGGCGGGAAACGGAGGACGTCATGTGGGAATCGCGGAACGAGAGGAAACCCCGATTTTAGCGCCGAACGGCGGGCTTGCCCGGCGGGGTGGTTCCCAAAAATGGGATAATGCGCGCTTCCCGCCCCGCGCTTTCCGATGCGCCGGGCGCCTCGACATATCCCCGCCCGCGAGGGCACCCAGACGGCGAGACGAACCATGATCTACAGCATGACGGGCTACGCGAGCGCGACGCGCGAACTCGCGACGGCCACCGGTAACGGCGGCACCAGCGTGTCGGTCGAACTGCGCACCGTGAACTCGCGCTTCCTCGACCTGAATTTCCGGATGCCGGACGACGTGCGCGCGTGCGAACCCGCGCTGCGCGAAATGCTGATGAACAAGCTGTCGCGCGGCAAGGTCGACATCCGCATCAACCTGCAGCGCGGCGAGCAGAGCATCGGCGCCGGCGCGCTGAACCAGTCGGCGCTCGGCCAGCTCGCCGAACTCGAGCGCTCGGTGCTGGACACGTTCCCGGGCGTCGGCCGCCTGCGCGCGGGCGAGATCCTGCGCTGGCCCGGCGTGATCGCCGAAAGCGGCGTGTCGGCGGAAGCGATCCGCGACGCGGTGCTCGCGTGCGGCAAGGAAGCGATCGGCGAGCTCGTCGTCGTGCGTTCGCGCGAAGGCGCGCAACTGGCGACGATGCTGCTGTCGAACGTCACCGAGATGGAAGCGATCGTCGCGCGCATCACGCCGCTCGTGCCGGAGCTGATCGCGAAGCATCAGCAGAAGATCGTCGAACGGCTGCAGGAAGCGCTCGGCATCGCGGCGCCCGAAGGCAGCGCGACGATCGTCACGCGCGAGGAAGCCGCGGAGCGCATTCGTCAGGAAGTGACGATGTACGGGATCCGGATCGACATCGCGGAAGAGCTGTCGCGTCTCACCGCGCACCTGAACGAAACGCGTCATGTGATCGAGAAGGGCGGCCGCGTCGGCAAGCGTCTCGACTTCATGATGCAGGAACTGAATCGAGAAGCAAACACGCTCGGCTCGAAGGCGGCGGCGAAGGAACTGGCCGACGCATCGATGGCGCTCAAGCTGTTGATCGAGCAGATGCGCGAGCAAGTGCAAAACCTGGAGTAACAGAGATGAAACGACCCCCACGCTCACTATGTTCGCTGCCCCCCGAGGGGGCGGCCAGCCTCCTTGGGGCTGCCCGGCGGAGGCAGTCATGACCGATTCCCATCGCGACGTCCACGCGTCGCATTCGCTGCACGGCGGCGTCTATCCCGGCAACCTGTTCATGGTCGTCGCGCCGTCGGGCGCCGGCAAGTCGACGCTCGTGAACGCGCTGCTGTCGAAGGACAACGACATCTGCCTGTCGATCTCGTACACGACGCGCAAGCCGCGCCCGGGTGAGCAGGACGGCCGGCACTATCACTTCACGACGGTCGAGGATTTTCGCGCGCGTCACGCGGCGCACGAATTCCTCGAGAGCGCGGAAGTGCACGGCAACTACTACGGCACGTCGCGCGTCTGGATCGAAGAGCAGATGAAGAACGGCCACGACGTGCTGCTCGAGATCGACTGGCAGGGCGCGCTGCAGGTGAAGAAGCAGTTCCGCAACGCGGTCGGCATCTTCATCCTGCCGCCGTCGCTCGACGCGCTCGAGGAGCGCCTGAAGAAGCGCGGCCAGGACGAACCGAACGTGATCACGCGCCGCCTGCTCGCCGCCGGCAGCGAGATCGCGCACGCGTCGGAAGCGGAATACGTGGTGATCAACGAGAATTTCGAGCGTGCGCTCGCGGAGCTCGAATGCATCGTCGCCGCCACGCGCCTGCGCTTTGCTTCGCAGTACGCGCGACACACGGAGCTGTTCATCGAGCTCGGCATCCATCTGCCCCACGCGGAATGACGCGGGGGACGAGGGACATAAGGTAGAATAAGGACTATATTCAGAAGGAATTACCAACATGGCTCGCATTACCGTCGAAGACTGCCTGAAGCAAATCCCGAACCGCTTCGAATTGGCGCTCGCCGCCACCTATCGCGCGCGGCAGCTCGCGCAAGGCCATACGCCGAAGATCGAAAGCCGCGACAAGCCGACCGTCGTCGCGCTGCGCGAAATCGCTGCCGGCCAGGTCGGCGTCGAGATGCTGAAGAAGGTGCCGGTGTAACGCGCATCCGGCCCGTTCCAGCCATGTAATCCACGCGCGCAACGACTCGACCTGGAGGCGAATATGAGCACCACCCCATCGTCCGCCTCCGCGGATTCGACCACCGAAGCCACGGCCCAGTCGCCTGCGCGCCAGTACATCGACGCGGTCCTCGAACAGTCCTTCCGGCATCTGTTCGGGCCGACCGCCACACCGGAGCAGCCGCGCAAGCACGGCGTCGTTTCGATTGCGAAACTGACGGCCGTGCTGGCCGAGTATCTCGCTCCGGAAGAAATCAAAGAGGTCAAGGCGGCGTTCCACTTCAGCGACGAAGCCCACCTCGGTCAATATCGCCAGAGCGGCGAACCCTACATCACCCATCCCGTCGCCGTCGCGGAAATCTGTGCCGGCTGGAAGCTCGACGCACAGGCCGTCATGGCTGCGCTCCTGCACGACGTGATGGAAGACCAGGGCGTGACCAAGAGCGAGCTGGCCGAACGGTTCGGCCCGAAGGTCGCCGAACTGGTCGACGGCCTGTCGAAGCTCGACAAGATGGAGTTCCGCAGCCGCGAGGAAGCGCAGGCGGAAAACTTCCGCAAGATGCTGCTCGCGATGGCACGCGACGTGCGCGTCATTCTCGTCAAGCTCGCCGACCGCCTGCACAACATGCGCACGCTCGGCGCGGTGCCGATGGAAAAGCGCCGCCGCGTCGCGCGCGAGACGCTCGATATCTACGCGCCGATCGCGCACCGCCTCGGGTTGAACAACACGTATCGCGAGCTGCAGGACATGAGCTTCGCGAACTTCAACCCGCATCGCTACGCGACGCTCGAGAAGGCCGTCAAGGCGGCGCGCGGCAACCGCCGCGAAGTGATCAGCAAGATTCTCGAGGCCGCGCAGCGCGCGATGGCCGACGCGAAGATCGACGCCGAGATCACCGGCCGCGAAAAGACCATCTACAGCGTGTACCGCAAGATGCGCGACAAGCAGCTGTCGTTCTCGCAGGTGCTCGACGTGTACGGTTTTCGCGTCGTCGTCGACAGCCCGCTCGACTGCTACACGTGCATCGGCGCGCTGCACGCGCTGTACAAGCCCGTGCCCGGCAAGTTCAAGGACTACATCGCGATCCCGAAGATCAACGGCTATCAGTCGCTGCACACGACGCTCGTCGGTCCGTTCGGCGCACCGATCGAGTTTCAGGTGCGCACGCGCAAGATGCATGAGATTGCCGAGGCGGGCGTCGCCGCGCACTGGCTGTACAAGAACGGCAGCGCCGATCTCAGTGACGTGCAGAAGCGCGCCCACCAGTGGCTGAAGTCGTTGCTCGACATCCAGAGCGAAGCCGGCGATTCGAGCGAATTCCTCGAGCACGTGAAGATCGACCTGTTCCCCGATGCGGTCTACGTGTTCACGCCGAAGTCGAAGATCATGGCGCTGCCGCGCGGCGCGACGGCGCTCGATTTCGCGTATTCGATCCACAGCGATCTCGGCAACCAGTGCGTGGCCGTGAAGATCAACAACGAGCTGCTGCCGCTGCGCACCGAACTGAAGAGCGGCGACATCGTCGAGGTGATCACCGCTCCGTATTCGAAGCCGAACCCCGCATGGCTCGGCTTCGTGCGTACCGGCAAGGCGCGTTCGGCGATCCGTCACTACCTGAAGACGATGCGCCTGAACGAGTCGGTGCAGCTTGGCGAGCGGCTGGTCGACCAGAGCCTGAAAGGCTATGGTCTCGCGCTGGCCGATGTCGAGCCGGAGGTGTGGGAGAAGCTCGTGCAGTGGACGGGCAACAAGAGCCGTCAGGAAATCTTCGCGGACATCGGCCTCGGCCGTCGCGTTGCCGCGGTGATGGCCAAGCGCATCGAGGTGCTGATGAGCGGCCGCGACGCGGACGACGATCTGCCGAAGTCCGAGCGGCATCCCGCGCACCATGCGCCGCCGGTCGTGATTACCGGCACCGAAGGGATGTCCGTGCAGTTGTCCGCGTGCTGCCGGCCGATTCCGGGCGACGCGATCATGGGCTACATCGGCATCGGCCTGGGGATGGCGATTCATACGACCGATTGCCGCGTGGCGCAGCGGATTCACCGCCGCGATCCGGGCCGCTGGATCGACGTCGAATGGGCGCCGCAGCCGGGCCGCCTGTTCGATGTCGCGGTGAAGGCGCTCGTGAAGAACACCAAGGGTATCTTTGCGCGCGTGGCGGCGGACATCACGTCGGCCGACGCGAACATCGTGCATATCGCGATGGACGAGGATCTGACACACGAATCGACGGTGCTGCGCTTCGTGATCCAGGTCAGCGACCGCGTGCATCTCGCGAACGTGATGCGGCGCGTGCGGACCAATCCGGACGTGATGCGGATCATGCGCGAGCGTTCGACAGACGACGGCGCGCATGCGCGCCATGACGGCGGCATGCGGATCGAGCGCGAACGGCAGGATTATTGATGCTTGCCAGCACAAGCGGGCGATTGATCGACGGCGGCCAATATGGCCGCCGTTTTCATTTGTGCGGTACGAAGAGCGAACGTGCGGCGTGGCTGGACAAGGGTGCCTGTAACCGGGCCGTGTCGGGAGCAAGGGAAGGGGAGGCGGAAAAGAAAAAGGGCTTTCCCGGAGGAAAGCCCTTTTAAGGTGGCGCGGCTGGCAGGATTCGAACCCACGACCCCTTGGTTCGTAGCCAAGTACTCTATCCAACTGAGCTACAGCCGCACGCAAAACGGTACTGCTTGACTGTCGGAACCTTCTGCGATGGGAAGGCCCCCAAAAAAGTGGCGCGGCTGGCAGGATTCGAACCCACGACCCCTTGGTTCGTAGCCAAGTACTCTATCCAACTGAGCTACAGCCGCACGCAAAACAAAACTTCTACTGCTTCGAACTGAAAGGGCCTTCGGTTCAGAAGGCCCTCGAAAAAAGTGGCGCGGCTGGCAGGATTCGAACCCACGACCCCTTGGTTCGTAGCCAAGTACTCTATCCAACTGAGCTACAGCCGCACGCAGAAGAGAAATTATAGCAGGGTTGTATAAAAAGGGAAGCCTTATTCGCGAATTGTTCTGCGCGGCCTTGCCGGGGCCCCCATCGTGTACCCTTGGAGCATCAGTCATCCACGTTGAATCTGCATCATGAACAAGGCGTTTGTCAAAGAGTCGGACGGCGACGACGACGATCTCGACCAGGCCCAGCCCGCGATCCCGGCGGGCGCGAAGAACTACATCACGCCGGCCGGCCACAAGCGGCTGAGGGACGAACTGCTGCACCTGATCGACGTCGAGCGTCCCGAGGTCGTGCGGCTCGTGTCCTGGGCCGCATCGAACGGCGACCGGTCGGAAAACGGCGACTACATCTACGGCAAGCGACGGCTTCGCGAGATCGATCGCCGCATCCGCTTCCTGACGAAGCGGCTCGATCTTGCCGAAGTCGTCGATGCGAGCCGGCAGGAGAATGTCGACCAGGTGTTTTTCGGTGCAACGGTCGATTACGAGACGCCGGACGGCGAGGATCATACGATCACGATCGTCGGGATCGACGAGGTCGATCTGGATCGCGGCTGCGTCAGCTGGATTTCCCCGGTTGCGCGTGCGCTGATCAAGGCGAAGATCGGCGATACCGTCATGCTGATGACGCCGGCCGGCCCGCAGCCGATCGACGTGCTCGACGTTCGCTACCCGCCGCGGGACAACGCCTGAGCGATACCCGGTGCAGTCCGGCAAAGAAAAAGCGCCCCGACGGGGCGCTTCGTCATCCGGCATGCAGCGGATGTGGCGGTCGCTCAGAAGCGATGGCGCATGCCGGCCGTGACCGCGATCTGCTTGTTGGTCGATGACGCGGCGCCCAGACCGTTGATGTTGGCGCCGAGGTCGAGGCCGTCGTTGTTGACCTTCTGGAACTCGCCCTGCAGGTAGACGTCGGTGCGCTTCGACAGCGCATAGTCGGCTTGCAGGTTGAACTGGTGCCAGGTCGGCTTGTCGCCGGCCAGGCGGCCCTGCGTGTACGTGTAGGAGCCGGCAAGCGACAGTGCCGGCGTCAGCGCGTAGCGGCCGTTGAGTTCGTAGTTGCTGAAGCGCGCGGTTCCGCCGAGGCCCGTGATGCCACCGGACACGCCGGACTGCCCCGCGCTGATTGCGCGGATGCCGGTGAGGCGCGTCTGCGTGAACACGAAGCCGACCGTGGCCGGGCCGAACCCGTAGTTCAGGCCGGCGCCCCAGGTGCGTTGCACGCGCGAGGCGAAGGTCCAATCGCCGGTCACCGCGCCCGGGTCGGTCGCGGCCTGCGCGAGCGCGTTCACATCGCTGTTCAACTGCAAGTAGGCCGCGGCGAAGTTGAAGCCCAGGTAGCTGTACGACACGCCGCCGCTATAGGCGCGGTTGTTCGCGAAAGACGTCGAGTTCGAGAACCCGTACAACGCACCGAACTTGAGTCCGCCGTAGTTCGCGCTCTGATACTTGACCGAGTTGTTGATCCGGAACGAGTTGTTCAGGTTGTCGTTGTCGAACGGGTGAGCGAACTGCGTGCCGCCGTACTGGGTGCCGGTCAGCGACAGCGGCCCGAGATAGTCGACGACGCTGTCGTACTGCCGGCCCAGCGTCAGCGAACCGTAGCTGTTGTGTGCGAGACCGACAAACGCTTGCCGGCCGAATTCGCGGCCGTTCTGCTTCAGCGCGCCGTTATTGATGCCGAAACCATTTTCCAGCGTGAAGATCGCTTTCATGCCGCCGCCGAGATCTTCGGTGCCGCGCAAGCCCCAGCGGCTGCCGTTGACCGAACCGCTCGTTTCCTGCCAGGCGCTGTGGCCGTGCTGATTGTTCGTGTAGGTGATGCCGGCGTCGATCAGGCCATAGAGCGTCACGCTGCTCTGGGCATGGGCTGCCGTAACGAATACACCCGACAACGCGGTGACGATCAGAGTTTTTTTCATGGATCTGTCTCCAAACAGGATGATGTCGATCGAACCTGCTGCGGACTGGCATGTTGTGCTTGACGCTGCGGCCGGTCCGGCAGAGCGGCGGTGCGCTTTTCAAAAAGCCATCTGCAGTGTAAGGAGTGCGTGGAGCGGGGATGGGGCGCGCTTTAAGCAATAATGTATTTTGGAATCCGCAAAGATCTAGGGGGGAGCGCAAACGGTTGTCCAGCAAGGGTTTGCGGCGATGCAGCGAAAGAAAATGGCGCTCAGGACTGCGTAACGGACGTTGCGCGATCGCGACAGGTAATCACCAGCAGGCGACGGCGGTCATAGCGCGATTATTGACACATCGGCAATAGAGGTTTGTGTGGAGCATGGATAATGAAAGGTTGTTCTCTCGCTATACTGCGATCTCTGCTTTCCGAAGCAGACTTTTTCGTTGACGGAAAAGATCTCCAAACCTTTGTCGGCGCGACTTCCCAGTCGCGCTTTTTTTTTGCCCCGCCGCTGCGCACTACTGCGTGTACGAGCGCCGCTTGCGCTTGGCCGCAGGCGCGGCCTCCTTGGCTTCGTTCGGGGGCGGCGTGTATGTCCAGTCTTCCATCACGTAGTGACGGGCATCGAGGGGCGATGCAAGCAGGTTCTGCCAGTGATCGCCGTGCCAGGTCGTATCGAACTCGGTGTCGCACGGCGCTTCGCGCGCGGACTCTGCCAGGGCGCGGGACTTGCGGCGTACGCGCCCAAGCCGGCTCGCGAAGCGCTTGATTCCGTCCAGCCACATGACCTTCTCCTTCCTTCCGGCATTGGATGAGCATCGCAATGTACCCGCATTTCCGCAACCCGGAAAAAACCCGAGGATTTTACCGAGGCGATTTGTCCCCGGTAGAAATTTCGTGGCCGAGATTATCGGAGCTTCCACCCCGGTAATGTTGACAGGTTTTTGACTCGAATCAATTAATAAAAGGCGATGGTGTACCGATTCCAATGCCATTAGCACTATTTTGATAAAACGATCATCAAAAATTTTCTTGACGCACCCGGATTGTCCAATTTATAAAGTCAGCACTCCGTCCTCGGGCGGCGTGCTGGTGCTGGTGCAGTTGCTGGCGCGATGTTTCGGGATTTCGGGAAACGGCTATAAAAATAGCTTCTTTGATCTAATCGAGTGGGGAACGAAGACATGGATACCGGTATCGTGAAATGGTTTAACGATGCTAAAGGTTTCGGCTTTATTACGTCGGACAATGGTGGTGAAGATTTGTTTGCGCACTTTTCCGAAATCAAGATGGACGGCTTCAAGACGCTGAAGGAAAACCAGCGTGTTTCGTTCGACGTGAAAGTCGGGCCGAAAGGCAAGCAGGCAGCGAATATCCAGGCCGTCTGACGCGCCACGCATTGCCGATCACGTCCGGCCCCCGCATGGCGGGGGCTTTTCATTTTCCGGGGACGGAACAATACGGTTCGGGCTGGCCGCGAACAGGGATGCCGGTGCATACTCACGGAAGCATCGTTTCCCAGTCTTTTCATGTCCGATTTCCCCCGTCCGTCCGATCCGGCCAGCGAACAGCCGCTCGTTTTCGTCGACCTTGAAACCACCGGCGGCTCGCCCGCCGAACACCGCATCACCGAAATCGGCGTGGTCGAAATCGGCCCGCTCGGCGTGTCGACGTGGACGACGCTCGTCAACCCGGGGCAGTCGATTCCGCCGTTCATCCAGCAACTGACGGGTATTTCGGACGAGATGGTGCGCGACGCGCCTTCGTTCGCATCGCTGGCGCCGGCCTTGTTCGAGCGGCTCGACGGCAAGCTTTTCGTCGCGCACAACGCGAGCTTCGACCGCGGTTTCCTGCGGGCCGAATTCGAGCGCACAGGTTTCGCGTTCAATCCCGACGTGCTGTGTACGGTGCGGCTGTCGCGTGCGCTGTTCCCGCGTGAAGCGCGGCACGGGCTCGACGCGTTGATCGAGCGCCACGGCCTCGTGCCGGCTGCGCGCCACCGGGCACTGGCGGATGCCGACCTCCTGTGGCAGTTCTGGCGCCAGTTGCACGACATCGTGCCGCTCGAGCGGCTGCGCGATCAGATCGCGCGCACGACGCGCCACTTCCGTCTGGGCGGCGACCTGACCGAAGCCTGGCTCGATACCGCGCCGGCCGGGTGCGGGGCGTACGCACTGTTCGGGGAGGGCGACGCGCCACTGTACGTCGGCCGCAGCGTACGCGTGCGGCAGAGGCTGCGCGCGTTGTTGACGGGAGAGCGTCGGTCGTCGAAGGAAATGCGGCTTGCGCAGCAGGTACGGCGCGTTGAATGGCGCGAGACGGGTAACGAACTGGGGGCGATGCTCGCGGAAGCGCAATGGATCGCCGGGCTGCGTCCGTCGTACAACCGGCGCCCTGCGGCCGACACGACCCGTGTCGGCAATGCACCCTGGCCGTTCGAAGGCGCCGTTGCGTTCGAGGCGAGCGGCGAGCGCCGCCTGTTTCATGTGATCGATGGCTGGCGCTATCTCGGCGTCGCGGAATCGCTCGACGCGGCCGCGCGGCTCGCGGCCGACGGGGCAGCCGGCGCATTCGAACCCTTCACCCACCGCCTGCTGCAGACGCATCTCGCGCGCGGCCTGCAACTGATTCCGCTCGCCGCACTCACGCCTGCGGGCCAAGCGGGTTGACCCGGTGCGACCGCCGTATCAGCCGATCGCGCTTGCGCCGCCGGCCGAGCAAACGTGCGACAACGCGGTGTCGAGCGCCTGCGTCTGCGTGGAGTCGTAGCGCGTGAGCGTCTTCCAGTTCGCAATGCTGCGGGCGAGCCGTGCCTGACAATCAGGCGCATCGCGCAGCGGTGCAACCTGCGTGAGCCCCGTGAGCATTTTCTGCGTCAGCCGGTCGAGCGCCGGGCGCGTGCTGGTCGCGAGATCGGGAGGCGTGCCTTCCGGCGGCCGCGTCGTGCGCCAGGTTGCGAACAGGGCGTTCTGCACATCCTTGCTCGCCGCGATCTGATCCTCGAAGAACGTCCGCGCGAACGCGGGATCGACGCCGGCCTGTGCCGCGCGCTTCCCGACCGATTCGAGCAGCGCCGCTTCGCGCGGGCGGTCCTCGATTGCCTTGTGATTCGCCCATTTCCATCGAGCCACCGGCTCAGCGAGCGCGAGGCGCTGCGACGCGAGTGCGACGATGTTGGTGAGGGCGGTGTCGTCGCCGTCTGCAACGGCGATGCGCGGGGACGAAAAGAGGGCGACGCCGAGCGCGGCGACAGCGACGCTGGCACGAATGGCTTGCTTCATCGGAACGATCGGGAGAGCCGGGCGGGCCGGACGTGGAAAACCAGAAGGATAGACGAAGACAGTCGCGCGGCGTAGCGACGCGACAGAGGAATCAGCAGGCGAGCTGATCCAGCACCGTCAGGCTGTTGCGGCCCGGGTGCGAGGCGAGTTGCGCGCGATGCGCAATGATGAACCGCACGATAGCGATGATCGACACGTGGCGGTTACAGAACCGAACAGGCGTTCACTTCGGCGAGTACAGCTTGTGCTGCTCGTCGAAGAATGCCCGTACGTGGTCGGGCAATTCGGCGAGGAATTCCACGCCGACGGGTTCCGGATCCGGGCTCATCACTTGCTCCGGCGGTGGCATGCGAGTTGGTCTTTCGTCCATGGTCATTTCTCCAGCAGGTTCGATGATTATCATCCTCGCGCTTGGATTTATGCCAGTGGCGAATCGTTAGATTTTGTCTCTGTTGTATTAACGGCACATGCGCTCGGACGCGCGCTGCGATGCCGACTATCGAGTCGTGCGGAATCGGCAACAATCGGGCCGCTTGTTATACTTGCGCGCACTTTTTCCTGCACCGCGATGAAACGAACGACGCGATGGATCGGCCTCGTATGGCTGGCGCTGGTACTGAACGTACTGTCGCCCGTCGTCGGCTATGCGCGTCTCGCCTCGAGCGGCTCCGGCGAGCTCACGCTCGAGTTGTGCAGTGCAGCGGGCGCCCGCCAGATCGTGCTCGCGCAGGCCGGAGGCGATCACGATGCGCCGTCGTTCGACCATGCCGGCGTGCCGCACTGCGTGTACTGCCCCGGCTTCGCGGCGAACGTGGCGCTCGGTACGAGCCTGCCCGCGCTGCCGGGTTTCGTGCGGACGTTCGCCTACCGCGCGGCAGCACCCGTCATTCCCGATTGCCCCCGCAAGGGTATCCGTCTCGCGCAGCCCCGCGCGCCGCCTGAAAACGCTCCGATCTGATTGATGTCGTCCGCGCGCCCCGGTGGCGCGCGTGCCGCTCGCGGCCGGGCCGCGTGCCGCGCCGTCCGTGCGTGGTGCGCGCGCTCGTGTCCGGCGGCGTTCGATCACGTTTTCAGGAATCCCCTCATGTCCTCCTCCTTCGCCGCGCGGCCGTCGCGCGGGCGGCTCGCGCTCGCATGCGCGGCCGCTTTCGCGTGGCCTGTCGCCCATGCGGCTTCAACTGACGACACGCGTGTCGACACTGCCCGCCGTGGTGTCGAGCGTCCCGCCGATACCGTCGCGCCGGCATCCACTGCCGCAGCCGTTTCGCCGGTGCCGGCCGGCAGTACGCTGACCGCGGTCAGCGTGACCGCGCAGCGGCAATCGGTCGATCCGGATATGCCGGCCGTCGTCACGTCGATCACGCGCGAGCAGATCGAATCGCATACCAACGTCACCACCGAGGACGCGCTCAAGTACGCACCGAACCTGATGGTCCGCAAGCGCTATATCGGCGACCGCAACAGCGTGTTCGCCGGTCGCGACTTCAACGAGCTGCAGAGCGCGCGCGGGCTCGTCTACGCCGACGGTGTGCTGCTGTCGAACCTGCTCGGCTCGAGCTACGCGTACCCGCCGCGCTGGTCGCTGATCCCGCCTGACGATATTGCGCGCGTCGACGTGCTCTATGGCCCTTTTTCCGCGCTGTACCCGGGCAACTCGATCGGCTCGACCGTGCTGCTCACGACGCGCCGGCCGGAAAAGCTCGAGGCGTCGCTGTCGACGCAGTTCTTTACGCAGCGCTACCACGACGGCTACGGATTCGCGGACAGCCTCGGCGGCAATCACCAGACCGCGCGGATCGCGAACCGCGTCGGGCGGTTCTGGTTCGCGCTGTCGCTCGACCGGCTCGAGAACAACGGTCAGCCGATGCAATATGCGAGCCCCAATTCGGCGTACAACCCGAAGCTCGGCGCCGCCGTGCCCGTGAGCGGCGCCGCGACCGACATCGGGCCCAACGGCAAGCCGCGGACGATCGTCGGCGCGCAGACGATCGAGCGGACCGAACAGCTCAACGAGACGATCCGGATGGGCTACGCGTTCACCGAGCACGTCGATGCGACGCTCACGCTCGGGCATTGGGAGAACCATTACCGGCAGCACGGCGAAACCTTTCTGCGCGATGCGGCCGGCAATCCGGTCTACGGCGGCAACGTGTCGATCGGTGGCCAGAACATGACCGTTGCGCCGAATGCCTTCGCGCCGCAGCGCGGCGACCAGGAGAACTGGCTGTACGCGCTCGGGCTGAACGGCCGGTTCGATTCAGGCTGGCGCCTGTCGGGCGTCGTGTCCGCGTACGACGTGTCGCGCGACGTGCAGCGCTCGGCGTCGACCGTGCAGGGCGGTGCCGGCACCCTGTTCCAGGGGGACGGCACCGGCTGGCGCACGCTCGACCTGAAGGCCGAGGCGCCGGAAGTGAAGGGCCACACGTTCACGTTCGGCTACCACTACGACAACTACTTCCTGCGCAACGTCACGTACAACACGGCCGACTGGCTGGCCGGGCCGACCACGTCGCTCGCGAGCACCTATCGGGGCGACACGCGCACGCAGGCGCTGTTCGGGCAGGATGCGTGGCGCTTCGCACCGGGCTGGCTCGCGACGCTGGGGCTGCGCTACGAACGCTGGGATGCGTACGGCGGCGCGCTCGGCAACGCGAGCGGCACGCTCGGTTATGCGGATCGCAGCGCGAATGCGTTGTCGCCGAAAGTCGCGTTGCAATGGGATGCGGCCGACGTCTGGCGCTTCCGGCTGTCGTTCGCGACGGGCACGCGTTACCCGACGGTCGGCGAACTGTTCCAGGGCACGATCTCGAACAACGCAATCGTCAACAACAACCCGAACCTGCGGCCGGAAAAGGCGATCGACTGGGACTTCACGGCCGAGCGCGACGTGGGTGTCGGCGTCGTGCGTGCCAGCGTGTTCCAGAGCGATCTGCGCGATTCGATCTACAGCCAGACGACGGTGTCGGGTGCGACGACGGTGACCAACATCTCGAACGTCGATCGCGTGCGCGTGCGCGGTGTCGAACTTGCGTTCAGCGGCGAGAACGTCGGGCTGCGCGGCCTCAGTCTCGACGCGAACGTGTCGGCGAGCAACGCGCAGATCCTCGCCGATGCCGCGAATCCCGCTTACGTCGGCTCGCGCTTTCCGCGTATTCCGCGCATGCGTGCAAACCTGCTCGCGTCGTACCGCTTCGACGAACACTGGCTCGCGAGTGTCGGCGTGCGCTATTCGGGCCGCCAATTCAACACGCTCGACAACAGCGACGTGAACCCGGACGTCTACGGCGGGACGAGCTCGTTCACGATCGTCGACCTGAAGGCGCGCTACCGCTTCGACCGTCACTGGACCGCGTCGGTCGGCATCGACAACCTGACGGACCACCGCTACTACGTGTTCCACCCGTATCCGGGCCGTACTTTCTACGGAGAACTGAAATGGTCACTGTGAAATCGCTCGCGGCAGGCGGCGCGCTGTGGTGCGCGTTGCTGTCGACTGCCGGGGCGCACGACACCCACGTCCTGCCGAAGGCCGCCGATTCGCGCGCCGCGCACATGAGCATGCAGGCTGCGCCCGCGCAGCAGAAGCAGCCGCTCGCGACGGGGGCGGCATTCGACGCGCATCACCGGCTGTGGGGCGCGTGGGTCGAAGGCGCGCATGTCGTAGTCGCGCAGTCCGAAGACGCAGGCCGCACGCTGTCCGCGCCCGCCACCGTCAACGCGATGCCGGAGCCGATCTACACGAGCGCCGAGAATCGTCCGAAGATCGCTTCGAGTCCGGACATGCAGTTCGCGATGGTCGCAATGGATGTGTACGACGACAACGGCCCGGCGATCTCCCGGGCACTCGCGCAGATGCATCTGCCGCCGCAGGTCGCGCAGTACGCGAACGCCGAGCCGATGCCCGAGCGGCTGAGCGGCTGAGCGGCTGAGCGGCTGCGCGCGGCGCTCGATGCGGGATGGAGAGGGGAGATGCTGCGCACCGTATGGATCGGGCGCGATGGCGCACGCGAAGCGCGCAGCGGATTGCTGACGGCCGACGTGCTCGACGGCGGGTTGCAGCGCGCCAGGCGCTGAACGGGCCGGTGGCGCGCGGCGAACGGGCCGCGCGCCGGCCTGATGCGAAAACGCGCCCGAAGGCGCGTGGAGAGAAGCGTCAGGCCGCTCGCTTGAATAGCCGGATCACGAACAGCAGGATCACCGCACCGACGACCGCGACGATCACCGATCCGATGAAACCGCTGCCGATGCTGATTCCGAGCAGCCCGGCGAGCCAGCCGCCGATCACTGCGCCGACGATCCCGACGATGATGTCGACGATCAGCCCGAAGCCGCCGCCCTTGACGAGCAAGCCGGCAAGCCAGCCGGCGATCGCGCCGATGATGAGCCACATAATCAAGCCATGAGTCATGGTGGTCCTCTCCTTGTGTTGTGTCGAATGACCGGACGTCGGCTGTCGCCGCAAGCTGAATGAAGGCGGCATTGCGACCCGCCGCGCCGCCCACGCAATGTAACGCGATAGACGGGTCGGAATCGTTAAGTAATGTTATGCACCCGTAACCGGATTTTCCAGGGAATTCGTCTGCATACGGCGAGGCTGGCGCACGGGCGATGCGCGGCGAAATGAATCTGTAAGGAATGACTGCCGGTGAAGCCGGTCGGCCGTGAGCGTCATCGTCCGAGCGTCGAAGCCTGCATGCCCGCAGAGGGCAATCCGTCGCTTGCGTCGGCAATCAGCCGTGCGACGGTCGCGGTGTCGCCGATCGCCTCGATCGACAGCAGTGCGAAGCGGGCGAGAAAGAGCGATGCATCGGCTTCACCGATCCGCGTCATCGTGCGGCACAGGTCGGTGTAGAGGGTGTCGCGTTCGGTATCCGTCATCATGCGGTCTCCTGAGGATCGGTCGATGCGCAAGGATGGAGTGCGCGTTCGAGTGCGGCGGCCACGTCGCCGGCGCGCGCGTCGTGCCAGCGGCCGAGTACGTGACCGTCCGGACGCACGAGATAGACGGTGCCGTCGCGCGCGCCGTACATGTCGAACAGCCGGCCGCCGACGTCATGGCCGCCGCAGGCCGGTTGCCGTGGCGCCGCATGCCGTGCGAGCGTGACGAGCGCGAACGGCATCCGCGCAGCCTGCAGGCGACGTTCGAGATCGGCCAGCGTCGCCTCGGGCGCGCCGTCGGCGGTGAAGCAGAATGCGGTGAAGCGCGGAGCGACGAGGTCGGTCAGGTGGCCGCGGCGCACGTCGCTGCCGTGTGCCGTGTACAGCATCAGCGGGCATTCGGCGAGCACCGTGCCGGGCGCGGGGCCGGCCGAAAACGTGTCGCGTTCGGCCGCGTTGAGCGACGACGTCGCATACGCGATGGCCGTCGTCTGGCGCGGATTGATCAGCGAGCGCAGCGCGGGATGGCGGACCGCGAGCGACAGCACGGCCTTGCGCATCAGTTCGAACGCGAACGACGGCGGCGCCATGAACTCGGTGCTCTTGGTGCCGTAGCGGAGGTTCTCGTGCGTCGCGAACACGCGTTCGTCCGAGTAGCTGTCGAGCAACGTGTCCGATGCGAGTCCGCGCGTCACGTACGCGAGTTTCCATGCCAGGTTGTCGGCATCGTCGATGCCCGAGTTCGCGCCACGCACGCCGAAGATCGGCACGAGGTGCGCAGCGTCGCCGCAGAACAGCACGCGACCGTGTCGATAGCGTTCGAGTGTCAGTGCGTTCGCCTTGTAGATCGTGATCCAGATCGGCGACCAGTCGCCGCGCTCGCCCATCATGTCGAGCAGGTTCTGCACGCGCGGGATCACGTTCTCCGGTTTCACGGCGGCTTCGGCATCCTCATCGTCGCGCAACTGATAGTCGATCCGCCACACGTTGTCGGGCTGCTTGTGAACGAGCACCGTCGAGCCCGGGTTCGACGACGGGTCGAAGTACGCCAGTCGTTCGGTCGGCCGGTCGCTGTCGAGCGCGATGTCGACGATCACGTAGCGGCCCTCGTAGCTCGTGCCGCGGAGCGACAGGCCGAGCGCGTCGCGCATCGTGCTGCGCCCGCCGTCGCACGCGACGACCCGGTCGGCGTCGAGTGCGTAGCCGCCGAGCGGCGTGTCGACGTCGAGTCGCACGCCGTCCGGTTGCCGGGTCACACCGGTGACTCTCGTCTGCCAGCGGATCTCGATGAGTTCGCGGCGGCGCAGCGCGGCGTCGAGCAGGAACTGTTCGATGTGATACTGCGCGAGATTCACCATCGGCGGCAGCTTCTGGTTTTCGTCCTGCGGCATCGTGAAACGCAGCACTTCGTCGCGACGGTAGAAGCTGCGCCCGCCGGTCCACGGCAGCCCCTTGCGCAGGAAGTCGTCGAGCGCACCGAGCCGCTCGATGATCTCGAGGCTGCGCCGCGAGATGCAGATGGCGCGGCTGCCGTGGCCGACTGCGTCGTCGGCCTCGATCAGCACGCTGCGGATGCCGTGGTTCGCAAGGCCGAGCGCGACGGCCAGGCCGACGGGGCCGCCACCGACGATCGCAACGCGATGCCGGTGCGTATCGATACCGTCGTCGCAGGCCGGCAGATGCGCGGGATGGCGCTCGGCGACGAACGGGTAGGGCTTGAAGTCGATATCCATCGTTGGCTTCCAGGGTTGTCCGGTTCGACGTGCGCGCATCGACGCAAAGATGCGCGCAACAGGTCGGGACAGTATGGAAGCCGGTCGTGCGTCGGTTGTCCCCAATTCGGGTACAGCGAGGGGCTCAACGCAGGCCGCGACGTTTCACGGCTGCATGCACAGCGCAAACAGCTCGCGCTGGCTCGAGATGCCGAGACGCCGGTATGCGCGCTTCTGGTAGGTGACGACACTCGATGCCTTCACGCCGATCGTCTCGCCGATCTCGTGCGCGGTCTGGCCGTCGAGTACGCCGCGCAGCACGTCGAGCTCGCGCTTGGACAAATCGGGGCATGCATGGCGCAGTCGCGCGAGCATCCGTTGCGGGATACCGATCTGCGCGGCACCGGCGAGCGCGTAGTGATGCCTTGCGGCCTGCGCGATCAGCGGCGCGAGCGCTTCGATCGCGGCGATCTCGCGCGGCTGGAATGCGCCGCTGCGATGCGCGCGGTACAGGTTGATCGACAGCCACGTCGCATCGCCGGGCTGCATCAGCAGCGCCAGCCGGTCGGAAACGTCGGGGCCGCGGTAGCACGCGGCACGATACGCTTCGTGATCGATCTCGTCGCCGGCCTGCTGGTGCAGCAGCAGATCGTGGCGGTGTGTGCCGCGATGGGCGGTCGACACGATCTGCTGGTTGCCGTCGAGTGTGTAGAAATGTCGTGCGTAGGTGTCGGCGAGATCGCGCAGGTAGCGGCCTCCGCGATGATCGGCGACCGACATCGTGCGCGGGCGATTGCCGAACTCGTACGCGAAGATCGTGCACTGCGTGATGGACAGCGCGTCGTCGAACAGCTTCAGGATTTCGGCCGCGAATGCGTTCGGCTCGTTGCCGCCGATCGCGGCGACGAGGCGCGTTGCGCGGGACACGTCCAGCTGCGCGGCGAGATTCACTCGCTCGAGACGCCAGGTGCGCATGAAGAAGGGGGCGAGGGTGGAGTGTCCGGCGATTGTAGTCGTCGGCGCGTGATACGGGAGTCCGGGGATGCCCGCAAGCGGACTGGGTGAGGCGAGAGGGCGGGCGCACGATTTCGGCGCCGGAAAAGAGAAAAGGCCTGACAAGCGATGCTTGTCAGGCCTTTATGTCTTGGTGCCGGAGATAGGAGTCGAACCTACGACCTTCGCATTACGAATGCGCTGCTCTACCAACTGAGCTACACCGGCAGCAGAGAAATGAAATTATATGGTGATTTCCGGGATCTTGGCAATAGGTTTTGCGAAATTTTTTTCAGCTTGCTGCTGCTGCTTCGCGAAACCATCGATCCGGCGGACTTCCCGCTTTCACTTCACTGTGATGCGACCGGTCAGGGCCACATCAAGAGGCGCGATTGTACTTGCGCATCGCACCTCCGTCTAGTGCTGCAGTGCAATTATTTTGCTTCGTCGTGATAGCCGGTCACGCGCTCGACTTCGTTCTTCGAGCCAAGGAACACGGGCACGCGCTGGTGCAGGCCCGTCGGCTGGACTTCCATGATGCGCTGCGTGCCCGTCGTCGCGGCGCCGCCCGCTTGTTCGACGATGAACGACATCGGGTTCGCTTCGTACATCAGGCGCAGCTTGCCCGGACGATCGGGCGTGCGCTTGTCGGCCGGGTACATGAAGATGCCGCCGCGGTTCAGGATCCGGTGTACGTCGGCGACCATCGAGGCGATCCAGCGCATGTTGAAGTTGTCGCCGCGCGGGCCGTCCTTGCCGGCGTTCAGTTCGTCGACGTAGCGCTTGACCGGGTCGTACCAGTGGCGCGCGTTCGATGCGTTGATCGCGTATTCGCGCGTGTCGGCCGGGATCTGCATGTTGCTCTGCGTGAGCACCCACGAGCCGACTTCGCGGTCGAGCGTGAAGCAGTTCACGCCGTTGCCGGTCGTCAGCACGAACACCGTCTGCGGGCCGTACACGGCGTAGCCGGCCGCGACCTGCTGCGTGCCCGGCTGCAGGAACGATTCCTCGGTTGCCTGCTTGCCGTCCGGGCAGCGCAGCACCGAGAAGATCGTGCCGATCGACACGTTCACGTCGATGTTCGACGAACCGTCGAGCGGATCGAACACGAGCAGGTATTCGCCGCGTGGGTAGTTCGCCGGGATCGGGAAGAAGGTTTCCATTTCTTCCGATGCCATCGCGGCGAGGTTGCCGCCCCATTCGTTCGCGTCGAGCAGGATCTCGTTCGACAGGATGTCGAGCTTCTTCTGCACTTCGCCCTGGACGTTCTCGCTGCCGGCGGTGCCGAGCGCCTCGCCGAGCGCGCCCTTCGACACGTTGTAGCTGATCGCCTTGCACGCGCGTGCGACGACTTCGATCAGCAGGCGCAGGTCGGCGGGGAGGTTGTTGGTCTCACGTTGCTGTTCGATCAGGAACTTCGACAGCGTGGTGCGGCGGGCAATGGACATGACAGACTCCAGAAGGCCAAAGAATCCTTGAATGGCCGCAATTTTACCCGTCGCGCCTCCCGTGCCGCCGGCTTTTTTCGTCCGGTTACACGGCCGGGCGGCCGGATCGGCCCGGTTTCCGGTGGCGACGACGCGCGGGACGCGCCATGCAGCGGCGGCAAGCGGCGCGGTCAGACCCCGCGACTACGTCCGGGGCCGGCAGTATTCACGCAGTAAAAAAGCCGGTGCCGCCATGAGCGACACCGGCTGTTTCGCGTGTGAGCGATGCGGAGAATTGCGTTACGCGAGCGCCTTCTCGACGATCTCGCGCACGTCCCGCGACTTCGCGCCTGCCGCGACCTGCTCGAGCGCTTCGCGCATCCGGTCGCGCAGCGCGGGCGTGAAGCGGCGCCACAGTTCGAGCGAGCGGGCGAGGCGCGCCGCGACCTGCGGGTTGATCGCGTCGAGCGCGAGCACCTGTTCGGCCCAGAATGCATAACCCGAGCCGTCCGCCGCGTGGAATTGCGCGGGGTTGGCCGCGCAGAAGCTGAAGATCAGCGAACGTGCGCGATTCGGATTCTTCAGGTTGAACGCGGGGTGCGCGAGCAGCTTGCGAACCTTCGCGAGCGTCGGCTGCGCGGGCGTACCGCGTTGCGCGGCCTGCATCGCGAACCATTTGTCGATCACGAGCGCTTCCTTCTCGAAGCGGCGGTAGAAATCGTCGAGCGCGTGCTCGGCCGGTTCGTTCGCGCCGGCGGCCGCGGCGGACAGCAGCGCGCCGAGTGCGGCCGCGCGATCGGTCATGTTGTTCGCCGCGTCGTATTGCGCGGTCGCGAGGCGCACGGCATCGGCCGGATCCTCGAGCTCGGCGAGATATGCGAGCGCGAGGTTCTTCAGCGCGCGGCGGCCGGAAGCCTCGGGCGTCGGTTCGTAGGCGCCGGGCGTCTGGTGCTGCTCGTATGCGGCGAGCCATTCGGCGCGCAGCGCGGTGGCGAGCTGGCGGCGCACGAACTGGCGCGCGCGATGCACGGCGGCCGGATCGGCTTCGGCCATCTGGTCGGCGAGGTAGGTTTCCGACGGCAGCGTCAGCGCGAGTTCGCGGAACGCGGGCGACAGCGTCGCGTCGGTCAGCACGCGGCGGAAGGCGGCAACGAAGTTCTCGCCGAGCGTGAGCGGCTCGTTCGCGGCGGCACGCGCGGCGAGCGTCAGCAGCGCGCGCGTCGCGAGGCGCTGGCCGGCTTCCCAGCGGTTGAACGGATCGCTGTCGTGCGCGAGCAGGAACGCGAGGTCGTCGTCGCTGTAGTCGTACTCGACGATCACCGGCGACGAGAAGTTGCGCAGCAGCGACGGCAGCGGTTGTTCCGGAACGTCGACGAACGTGAAGGTCTGTTCGGTGTCGGTGAAGTCGAGCACGCGCGTCGTGCCCACCGCGGCGGCTTCGCCGTCGAGGCGCAGCGGCAGGTCGCGGCCGTCGCGGCCGATCAGGCCGATCGCGAACGGGATCAGCAGCGGCCCTTGCTGCGTTTCGCGCGCGGCCGGCGACGCGTCGCCGTAGCCCTGCGCGAGCGTGACGGTATAGCGGCGCGCGGCCGCGTCGTACGCGGTGCGCACCGACACGCGCGGCGTGCCGGCCTGGCTGTACCAGCGCTCGAACTGCGCGAGGTCACGCCCGTTCGCGTCGGCCATCGCATGGCGGAAGTCGTCGCAGGTCACGGCGTGCCCGTCGTGGCGCTTGAAATACAGGTCCATCCCCTTGCGGAAGCCGTCGCGGCCGAACAGCGTCTGGTACATCCGCACGACTTCCGAGCCTTTCTCGTAGACGGTCATCGTGTAGAAGTTGTTGATCTCGACGTAGCTCTCCGGGCGCACCGGGTGCGCCATCGGGCCGGCATCCTCGGCGAACTGCAGCTGGCGCAGCACGCGCACGTCCTCGATGCGCTTGACCGCGCGGGCCGCCGATTCGATGGCGTCGCCCGCGGCCATGTCGGCCGAGAATTCCTGGTCGCGGAACACCGTCAGGCCTTCCTTCAGGCTCAGCTGGAACCAGTCGCGGCAGGTCACGCGGTTGCCGGTCCAGTTGTGGAAGTACTCGTGGCCGACCACCGATTCGATGTTCGCGAAGTCGGTGTCGGTCGCGGTCTCGGGGTTCGCCAGCACGTACTTCGTGTTGAAGATGTTGAGCCCCTTGTTTTCCATCGCGCCCATGTTGAAGTCGCCGACCGCGACGATCATGAAGCGGTCGAGATCGAGCTCGAGGCCGAAGCGCTTCTCGTCCCAGCGGATCGAATGGATCAGCGAATCCATCGCGTGACGCGTCTTGTCGAGATCGGCCGGCTCGACCCACACCTGCAGCAGCTTTTCCTTGCCCGAGCCGGTCGTGATCTTCTCCTCGATCGCGACGAGCTTGCCGGCGACCAGTGCGAACAGGTAGCTCGGCTTGCGGAACGGGTCTTCCCACTTCGCGAAGTGGCGGCCGTCGGGCAGGTCGCCGGAATCGACGAGGTTGCCGTTCGACAGCAGCACCGGGTAGGCGGCCTTGTCGGCGCGCAGCGTCACCGTGTACGACGCCATGACGTCCGGGCGATCGAGGAAGTAGGTGATGCGGCGAAAGCCTTCGGCTTCGCACTGCGTGAAGAAGTTGCCGCTCGATACATAGAGACCCGACAGCGTCGTATTCTGGTCGGGCGCGCATGCGCTTTCGAGCGTCAGCTCGAATGCATCGGGGACGTTCTCGACGGTCAGCCCGTGCTCGTGCGCGCGCACGGCGCCATGCGGCGCGCCGTCCAGCCGTGCGCCGACGAATTCGAGCGCTTCGCCCATCAGCTCCAGGTGCGGCGCGGGCGCGGCGTCCGGGTTGCGGCGCACGCGCATCGTATTCCTGACGATCGTACGGGCCGGCGCGAGATCGAATTCGAGCGCAACGGCATCGATGAGAAAGGCCGGCGGCGTGTAGTCGGCGCGGCGGATCACGGTGGAGGAAGCGTTGTCGGACATGGTCGTCGAGATCGGTGGAGTGGGGGACGGGCCCGTGGCACGGGCCGGGCGAACCGGGCCATTGTACAAAGGCTTGCGGCTGCGTGCCGGGCGAACTTTTTACCGGTTCCGGGAGTCCGCGTATTATCGGCATCCCGTTACGGTTCGCGCGGTGCGACGAACGGGTGACGGATCGAAGAGGATCAACATGAAACGCGAATGGATTCAACGCGGTGCGGGCTGGGCGGCGGTGCTGTGCGTGGCGCTGCTGACCGGCTGCACCAGCTACGTGACGACCCAGGTCACGGCCTTCTCCGACTGGAGCGGCAGCGACGCGACACGCACCTATGCGTTCACCCGCACCGACGCGCAGAAGAACAGCATCGAGCAGTCGACTTACGAGCCGATCGTCGCTAACGAGCTGTCCACGTATGCGTTCCGGCAGGTGCCGCAGGCGCAGGCGCGCTATCTCGTCGGGCTGACCTATGCGGTCGGCAGCGATCTCGTGACGGTGCCGCAGCCCGTTTATTACGATCCGTGGTTCGTCGGGCCGGGGCCGTACTGGCGGCGCGGGCCGTGGGGCCCGTGGGGGCCCTGGGGGCCGATGCCGGCCGGTTATGTCGCGCAGACGTACCAGGTGTTCGACTACACGCTCGGCATCCGCATCACCGAGCGCGCGACGGGCAAGGAGGTCTACAACGTGTCCGCGCGCACGACCGGCGACAACGGCACGCTGCTGTACGCGATGCCGTTCCTTGCGCGCAGCGCGCTCGCCGATTTCCCGCTGTCGAACGGCGCGGTCCGCTCGGTCCGGCTGCCGGTCGACAAGCGCGGCGGCCCGGCGGCACCGGCCGCCAACGAGCGCGTGGTGCCGGCTGCGCCCGCTTCGGGCGCAGCCGCCGCCAAGTAACGCGGCATCAGCCTCGGCGCGGCCGTCCGGCCGCGCCTGCCGTTTTCTTCCCCGTCAGACCCCGACGCCCAGCAGCGCCAGCGCGCCGAGCACGACGAACAGCACGGCCGCGATGCCGTGCACGAGCTTCGTCGGCAGGCGGTGCGCGAAACGGTCGCCGAGCAGGATCGCGGGCACGTTCGCGAGCATCATCCCGAACGTCGTGCCGGCCACGACACCGATGTAGTCCTGGAAGCGCGCGGCCAGCGCGACGGTCGCGATCTGCGTCTTGTCGCCCATTTCCGCGAGGAAGAACGCGACGAGGGTCGCACCGAACACGCCGAGCCGCGAGCGGTTGGCATTGGCCTCGTCGGCGTCGAGCTTGTCCGGCACGAGGATCCACAACCCCATCGCGATGAACGAGAACGCGAGCGCCCAGCGCATGATCGACGGCGTGACCAGCGCGCCGAGCCATTCGCCGAGCGCGCCGGCGAAACCGTGGTTCACGAGCGTCGCGACGAGCACACCGAGAATGATCGGCACCGGCTTGCGATAGCGCGCGGCCAGGACGAGGGAAAGCAACTGGGTCTTGTCGCCGATTTCAGCGAGGGCGACGGCGCCGGTGGAGATCAGGAAGGCTTGAGACACGTATGGGGTTCCACGGGCCGGTGTTGTGCGTGCGAGCGACGATCCACGGCGCGCCGGGCCCTGATGCGGCGCACTGTGAACCATCGGTCTCGCCAGGCCTAGGTGGCTGCGCCCGCCATGGCCGCAAGGCCAAGTCTGTTGACGGACGCCTCCGTCACGATGCGCGCCGGGGGCGCGGGACATCGAGCGGAGCGGCTACTCCCCAATGAGCGGCGAATTCTAGCACGGCGTGTCGCGCGCGGGAAAGCGGTCGAGCGGTGCGGTGCCTGGTGTCGGGGCGGGAATTGGCGTTCGGCAAGCTCCGGCCGTACAGCAGGCCCGGCAGGCGGGTAGCGGCCGCAGGCAGACGCGGCGGCGAACGCCCGCGCCTGCCGTGACACCCCCCGGAACGCCGTTACGCGGCGGGGCGGCGCGCCGCCCCGCGCTCGTGGACGAGTTCGCCGGCCGCATAGGTGCGGTACACCGCGCGGTCGTCGCCGAGCAGCGCGAACGCGAACAGCAGTTCCTCGAGCGAATCCGCGCGCTTCGTCCGGCGCGCGAGCAGCGGCGTGGCCTGCGGATCGAGCACGACGAAGTCGGCCTCGGTGCGCGGCTTGAGCGTGCCGACCGTGTCGGCGAGGTCGAGCGCCTGCGCGGCGCCGGCCGTCGCGAGCCAGAACATCCGCGTCGCGGTCAGGTGGTGGCCCGACAGCCGCGCGACCTTGTGCGCTTCGTTCATCGTCTGCAGCATCGAGAACGACGTGCCGCCGCCGACGTCGGTCGCGAGCGTGACGGGCACGTCGTGTTCACCGGCCTTGTCGAAATCGAACAGCCCGCTGCCGAGGAAGAAGTTCGACGTCGGGCAGTGCGCGACGACGGTGCGCGTCTCGGCCATCCGGCGGCGGTCCTCGTCGTCGAGGTGGATGCAGTGGCCGTACACCGCGCGCGGGCGCAGCAGCCCGTAGCGATCGTAGATGTCGAGATAGCTGCGATGGCCGGGGAACAGCTCGGCCACCCATTTCACCTCGTCGACGTTCTCCGCGACGTGGCTCTGTACGAACACGTCCGGATGGCGGCGCGCGAGTTCGCTGCACGCCTCGAGCTGCGCTTCGGTCGACGTCGGCGCGAAACGCGGCGTGAGCGCGTACATCTGGCGGCCCTTGCCGTGCCAGCGGCCGATCAGCTCGGCACTGTCGTCGTAACCGGATTGCGCGGTATCGCGCAGGAATTCGGGGCAGTTGCGATCCATCAGCACCTTGCCCGCGATCATCCGCAGGTCGCGCGCGTCGCTCGCCGCGAACAGCGCATCGGCCGACTGCTTGTGCACCGTGCAGTAGACGAGCGCGCTCGTCGTGCCGCAGGCGAGCAGTTCGTCGACGAAGAAGTCGGCCACCTCGCGCGCATGCTCGGGATCGCCGAACTGGCGCTCGGTCGGGAACGTGTACTTGTCCAGCCACGGCAGCAGGCCCGGCGCCGGCGACGCGATCATGTCCGTCTGCGGATAGTGGATGTGCGTGTCGATGAAGCCGGGCACGATCAGCTTGTCGCGCAGGTCATGGACGATCGCGTCGCGCGCGAGCGTCGCGGCGAGCTGCGCGTACGGGCCGGCCGCGACGACTTTGCCGTCGTCGACGATCAGGAGGCCGTCGGTCTCGTAGTTCGCGGCCTGGCTCGATTGCGCCGGGTCGCCGTTGAAAGTCAGCAGCTGGGAACGGAAAGCGGTTTGCGTCATGACGAATGGTCCTGCATCAAGGTAAGGCGAACAGAAGAAAGCGATCGACGCCGGAGGGCGGCGGGACGGCGTTTCGCGAGCGGTAGCGGCATGCTGCGTGCGGCACGACCGGAGGCGATTGCGCGGGCGAACGTGGCGGCCGAAGCCGCCGTCGAGTGGTTGCCGGTGGGCCTCGCCGCCGCTGCGTTCGCGACCGGAGCGGCGGCGAACGCAGCGGCAAACCGCGACGGCAAGCACGGGCGGGCGACGACGAATGGCGCGCTCGCCGCGCGGGCACGCACGCGACCGTTCCGGCGCGACGCCGGGCCCGTGGTTGCGAAGCGGATGCCGTTGCCGTGTTTCATCTGTCTGGCGTTCCTCGATGCGGGCCGTCAGGCGGCCTGCCAGTACGCGTCGAGGCGTGCGTACAGTGCGTCGCGCTGCGCCGGATCGATGAACGATGCCTCGAAGCCGTTGCGGATCACCGCATGGACTTCGGCATCCGTGAGTTGCAGCCCTTCGGCCGTCGCGAAGTAGTTTTCATTGACGTAGCCGCCGAAATAGGCCGGATCGTCGGAGTTGATCGTCACCGCGACGCCGCGATCGAGCAGCGCCTTCAGCGTGTGTTTCGCCATGTCGTCGAACACGCACAGCTTGAGGTTCGACAGCGGGCAGACGGTCAGTGCCGTGCGCGTCCTGGCGAGACGCTCGACCAGGGCCGCGTCCTCGATGCTGCGCACGCCGTGGTCGATCCGGTCGACCTTCAGCACGTCGAGCGCCTCGTAGATGTACGCGGGCGGGCCTTCCTCGCCCGCATGTGCGACGAGCTTCAGCCCGAGCGCGCGTGCCTTGTCGAACACGCGCGCGAACTTCGTCGGCGGATGGCCGAGTTCGGACGAGTCGAGGCCCACGCCGATCAGGCGATGGCGATAGCGCTCGAACAGCGGCAGCGCGGATTCGAACGTCGCGAGCGCGTCCTCTTCGGACAGGTGGCGCAGGAAGCACAGAATCAGCTTGCTCGACAGCCCGCGCCGCTCGTAATCGGCGAGTGCGCGCTCGATGCCCGCGACTACCGTCTCGATCGGCACGCCGCGTTCGGTGTGCGTTTGCGGATCGAAGAACAGTTCGGTGTGGACGACGTTGTCGGCGAGCGCGCGTTCGCAGTACGCGGCCGTCATGTCGTAGAAATCCTGCTCGGTCAGCAGCACGCTCGCGCCGGCGTAATAGATGTCGAGGAACGACTGCAGGTCGGTGAACGCGTAGGCGGCGCGCAGCGCGTCGATCGAGTCGTACGCGAGCTTCACGCCGTTGCGCTGCGCGAGCGCGAAGATCAGCTCGGGCTCGAGCGAGCCTTCGATGTGGATGTGCAGCTCCGCTTTCGGCGCGCGGGCAATCTTGTCCTTGAATGTCGGGGTCATGGCGTCGTTCTTGGTCGGTCAGTAGGTAGGGGAAGCCTGCGCGGCCGCGTTCGCTTCGACGGCTTGCAGCAATTGCGCAGCCACCGAGATCGCGATCACTTCGGGCGCCTTGTCGATGATGCCTTCGACACCGATCGGGCAGCGCATCCGCGCGACCTGGGCCGGGTCGATGCCGATCGCCGCGAGGCGATGATCGAACTGCACGCGTTTGGCGTGCGAGCCGGTCATCCCGAAGTATGCATAGTCGCCGCGTCGCAGGATGCGCTCGGCCAGCACGAAATCGAGTGCGTGGTCGTGCGTCATCACGACGAAGTAGGACTGCGGCGGCGCCGTGTCGACGGCGTCGGCCGGGGCAGCGGCCGCCTCGATCGCGAGGTTGCCGATGCCGGCGAGCGCGTCGGCCGGCGGGAACACCGCATCGGGCCCGTCGATCCAGCGCACCTGGCACGGCAGCGTCGCCAGCACCTTCACGAGTGCAGTGCCGATGTGCCCGGCGCCGAACAGCACGACGGGGAACGCATACGGCGCGATCGTTTCGGTCATCAGCGACACGCCGCCGGTTTCCCACAGCAGGCAGTCGGCACGCGCGGCTTCCGATTCGGGCTCGCTCAACAGCGGCGCGCCCGGCGAGGGGCCGAATGATACGCTACGCACGGTCGCGGCGCCGGCCGCGACTCGCTTCGCGAGCGACATGATCCAGCCGAGATCGCCGACGTCGAGCCGCTCGAACGCGAGCACCACGGCGCCGCCGCAGCACTGGCCGAGGCTCGGGCCGAGCGCGAGCCGTTCGAGCCGGCGCGCATGCGGCACGTGCGCGCCGTCCTTCAGCAGATGCCGCGCGATCTCGATCGCCTTCCATTCCAGATGACCGCCGCCGATCGTATGGCGGGCCGTGTCGCGCGTGACGAGCATCTTGGTGCCGGCTTCGCGCGGCGCGGAGCCGTCGGTGTGCGCGACTGTCACGAGCACGGCGGCTTCGCCGTGCGCGAGCAGTTGCTGCAGATCGCCGAGCCAGGCTTCCATCAGCACACCCCTTGCGAAACGACGCGGCACGACACGCGGCGCGGGCTGGCGAGCGTGGCGGCAATGATGACGGACGGGAACGGGGCGGGCCGGCCGCACGGCGAATGCGGTGCGGCGGCGCGGCGACGGTGCGCGCGGACGGCACCGCCGGATACGCGGACGCCATGAGGGTGACGGATGCGGATGGTTTGCGTTGTCATGATGAATCCAGTCGACATTGCGGATCGGGCGCGCGTTACGCAGGGGTGGTGAGACCGCCTGGCCTCGCGCACGTAGATCGCCATCCAGTCCCGAAGATAGCACCGCACGGCGACGGGAACATCGCGGGGCGGTGATCCGGGCTATCAGGAGGCGATCATGTCGATCATAGGCCCGCCGCCCGGGATCGGGGCGCCGATGCGTGCACATCGGGCCAAAACGCAGGCGTGGCGGGGCTGGGCGCGGAAGTCGCGCGATGCGCGTTCGCCCGGCTATCCGGGTGGCGGCGAGGTAGGTGTTTACGCGGGGCCGCCCGGGTACGGCCGGTCAGGGGCGACCGGCCGGGCCGGTTCGGAGAATGCTCCGGTGCCGGGCTTGCCGGCCGGCGGCGTGCGGCCCGGGTGAGCGGGCCGCGCGCAGGCCGGTGCGAAACCGGCCGGTCAGGCCGCGAGCTTGCGGCGATGGCGCCAGAGGCTCGCGACGACGGCAACCAGGATCGCGGCGAAGCCGATCAGCGCCCAGCCGGGCAGCAGGATGCCGAAGATCGGCGGGTAGACGGTCTCGCACAGCCCGGCGACCTTGAACATGCCGGGGAACCACTGCGCGGGCGGCAGGCTGTCGACGATCGGCTGCAGCGTGTCGAAGCCGCAGCTGAAGCCCGGATTCATCTGGATCGACAGATGGCGGGCGGCCGTGCCGACGCCGCCGGCCGCGGCGATCGCGATCAGCAGCTCGAGCACCCAGATGACGCGCCAGTTGCGGATCCCGGCGGCCAGGAACGCGAAGATCCCGATCGCGCAGAAGAAGTAGCGCTGGATGATGCACAGCGGGCAGGGATCTTCGTTCTTCACGTACTGCAGGTAGAGCGCACCGGCCAGCAGGGCGATGCACACCCAGCCGAGCAGCATCAGCAGGCGGCGTTCGCGGCGGATTGCGAGCGTGTAGTCGTTCATGTCGGCGGGGTTCCTCGTGGGTCGGTCCGGAAAACAATCGCGCGATTTTAGCGCGAACGGTCTGGCACGAAACTGACAGCGCGCGTGCGGCAACCTGCCGCACCGCGCGCCCTGTCCGCCGGCGCTCGGCTGGCTGCGTTCAGCGGATCGTATTGAGCACGGCCTCGACGGCCTGGCCGATCGCGAGCAGCGCGTCGTCGCGATGCGGTGCGGCCGCGAGCATCAGGCCGACCGGCGCCGCGTCGCGCGGATGGCACGGCAGCGACAGCGCGCACGCGTCGAGGAAGTTGAACGCGCTCGGGTTGCGCAGGATCAGCGCGTTGGCGCGTGTGAACGCGGCGTCGTCCGTTTCGAGGTCGGCGATGCGCGGCGGCACGACCGGCACCGTCGGCGCGACGAGTGCATCGAAACGCGCCCAGACCGTGTGCGCGGCTTCGTCGAGCATCGCCGTGCGCGCGGCGAGCAGGTCGAGATAGTCGGCCGCGCTCGCGGGTTCGCCCTTCAGGATGCGTGTGAGCACGCGCGGATCGTACTGGTCGCGGTGCCGAGCGAGCAGCGGGCGATGCCATGCGTAGGCCTCGATCGGCGAGAAGCCGAAGCGGTTGACGTCCGGCAGCCGGTCGAGCGCCGGGAAGCGCACTTCCGTGACGATCGCGCCGGCGGCTTCGAGATGCTTGAGCGCGGCGTCGAGCGCGGCCGCGACGTCGGCATCGACACCGTCCGTCACGTAGTTCGTCAGCACGCCGAGCCGTACGCCCTCGAGCGGCCGGGCGGCCGGCACGTGCGGTTCGAGGCCCGCGAGCATCCGGTCGACGAGTGCGCAGCAGGCGACCGTCAGGCCGATCGGGCCGAACGAGTCGAGCGTCGTCGACAGCGGTACGCCGCCTTGTGTCGGGATCCGGCTCGCGGTCGGCTTGAATCCCGTCAGCCCGCACAGCGCCGCCGGAATGCGGATCGAGCCGCCCGTGTCGGTGCCGAGCGCGACGGCGGCCATCCCGTCGGCGACGGATGCAGCCGCGCCGGACGACGAGCCGCCGGAAATCCGTGCGTCGCCCGGCACGTCGCGGTGGTACGGCGAGCGCGGGTGACCGAAGTGCGGATTCAGCCCGAGCCCCGAGAACGCGAACTCGCTCATGTTGGTGCGGCCGACCAGCACCGCGCCCGCCCGCTTGAGCCGGGCGACGGCGACCGCATCGGTGCGCGCGGCCGGCGCGCCGTCGAGCACGCGCGAACCCGCGCGCGTCACCTGGCCCGCGACGTCGAACAGGTCCTTGACCGACACGGGAATGCCCGCGAGCGGCGACAGCACGGTGCCCGCGGCGCGCAGCCGGTCGTGCGCGTCGGCGGCGGCACGCGCGTTGTCGGCATCGACTTCGGTGAAGACGACCGCGCCCTGGCCCGACGGATCGGCGATCCGGTCGAGCGCGGTGTCGACGAGCGCGCGGCTCGTGGTCCGGCCGGCGGCGAGATCGGCGGCGAGCTGGGCGAGCGGGGGAAAGGGCGTGAAAGTGGTCATGGCGGCTCAGGGGCGAAGATGTTGAAGAAGCGTGGAGCGGAACGAGTCGATATGGTTTTCGACGGCCGCGCGTGCGCCGGCGGCATCGCGCGCGGACAGCCGGTCGAACAGTTCGCGATGCTCGTGCTGGACGTCGGCGAGATGGTGGGGTTCGGACAGCGTGACGAACCAGAAGCGCAGCGAGCGTTCGTGCAGCGCGCGCAGGATCTCGGCGAGAACCGCATTGCGCGCGGCCGCGGCGATCGCCTGGTGGAACGCGCGGTCGAGTTCCATCATGCCCTCGACGTCGTGCGTGTCGACGCATGCCTGTCCTTCGTCGAGCAGCGCGGCCAGGCGCGCGAGATCGTCGGGCGTCGCATGGCGCGCGGCGAGTTCCGCGCAGTGCGCTTCGTTGATGCGCCGCACGTCGATCACCGCGACGATGTCGTCGAGCGACAGCGGCTGCACCATCAATCCCTTGCGCGGCATCACGGACAGCAGCCCTTCGAGCACGAGCCGATGCACGGCCTGGTGCACCGGCGTGCGGCCGATCCCGGTGCGGGCGACGAGGTCGGCTTCGTTGAGTGCGGCGCCGGGCTTCAGGCGCATCGTGATGATGTCGCGCTGGATCAGCGCATAAGCGCGGTCGGCGAGGCTGGCCGCCGGTGCGGCGGGGCGGTCGCGGGTGACGTCGGTCAGGGCATTCATGCGGTGTGCGGCGCGGCGGCCGGACGGGGCGCGATCATGGCGCGGGCGATCGGGAAGCGTGGACGATGGCTGGATATTATTGTGATATATCACTGGTGTCCAGTACCGGCGGCGGTGCACCGGCTTGCCGGCGCGAGGGACGGGGGCGCTTGCCGGCGCAGTTTGCCGCCGACTTGCAACAATATCGACAGGATGTTGCAGGTTTGCCGCGCGATCGTGCGCTGACGCATAATGAATCCTCGTTTATCCATACGCGTGAGCGACGTACCAGACCATCGTCATGAGCGAAAACACGCCTTCCCCGGCCGGTCTGCCCGGCACCTCCTCCGTTTCTTCCGATTCCCCCCGTACCGATCCGGCGAAAGCGCCCGATGCGCCGGCAGCCCAGGCCGCCGCGCAGAACGTCGCCGCGGACGGCGCGTCGCCGGTCACGGCGGCGTCCGAGCCGGGTGCGTCCGGTGCAACGGGCGCCGCCGTCGATGGCGCTGCTGCCGCGCCGCCGAAGCATGGCGCGCCGCCGCCGGGGTTCGGCGCGCAGCCCGACTTCGACACGCCGCGCCCGCCGCCGGCGAGCGCGCAGAATGCGCCGCCGGCCTACCTGAAGCAGAGCGACACGCCGTGGTCGGTGTTCGGCCGGATCGTGGCCGCGCGCGCGCGCCGGCTGTTCGACCGCGCTGGCCAGCGCATCACGCAGCGCACGCTGCGCATCGGCGTGTCGGCGCGGATCTTCCATCCGGAACCGGGAGCGAAGGGGCTGCGGGGCAAGACGCTGCAGTATCTCGAGGAATCGATCGCGCACTGGGTGATGTCGCGCGACGTGCTCGTGTTCATGATTCCGACCGTCGGCCACCAGGGCATGATTCACCCGAGCAACATCCGCCTGCGCGACTACGCGAAGCATCTCGACGGGCTGCTGCTGCAGGGCGGCGCCGATGTATCGCCGCAAACCTACGCCGCGTCCGACGCCCGCCCCGAATGGCCGGGCGATCGCGTGCGCGACATGTACGAACTCGAGCTGCTGCACGAGTTCGTCGAATCCGGCAAACCCGTCCTCGGCGTATGCCGCGGCTGCCAGTTGATCAACGTCGCGTTCGGCGGCTCGCTGTACCAGGACATCGCCACCGACGTGCCCACCGCGAATGCGCACGTGAGCGAGCATTACGACCAGCATCGACACGCGATCCGCTTTCCCGATTCGTCGACGCTCGCAAGCATGTTCCCCGGGCGCAGCGAGGCGATCGTCAACTCGATTCACCATCAGGCGATCCGCGATCTCGGCCGCGATCTGAACATCGAGGCCGTGTCGGCGGGCGACGGGATCATCGAGGGCATTCGTCATCGGCGTTCGCCGTTCGTCGTCGGCGTGCAGTGGCACCCCGAGTTCCATCGCGCCGGCGGCTCGGAGCTGCTCGACTGCACGCCGCTGCTCGATGCGTTCCTGCGCGCGGCGCGCGAAACCCGCCTGTAGCCAGCCACTTTCTTCGCGTCGTACGAAGGCCGGCCGCATCCCGATAAATTCGAGATGCGGCCATTTCGTTTTGAACGATAATCGCGAGTTCCGATTCGTTCGCCGGAGTCCGACGTTGGTTTTCCGAAATTTTTCCCCTGCACGATGCGCAACGTGGATCGTTGCGCTGGCTGCCTGCACGCAAGCAGGCACGGCCTGGTCCGCCGACGCGACCGCGCCGGCCGCCGGTACGCGCCCGGCGGTCACGAGCCTGCGCGGCGACGCGGCGGCGTCCGCCGCGGTGGCGACGGATGCATCCGCGCAAGGCAATGTCGCCGAGCTGACGCAGATGCTGCACGATGGCCGGATCGTCGAAATGCGCACGACGTACAACGGCAGCTACGGTGCGAGCCTGATGTTCGATCCGCGCGAGATGACGTACTACGTCGCGCTGTTCCAGGACAAGCACCTGTGGCGTGTGATCCGGTCGCAGGAGAAGAGCCGCGCGGAGATGGTGTACGCGAACTTCGTTCAGCAGACCGTACAACTCGCCGATATCGAGATCCGTCGTACCGAGCTGGAGGCGCAGAAAGCGTTTCTCGAGCGTGTGATCGCGCTGCAGGCGAACCGGGCGCAGCAGTTGCAGGCCGACCTGAGCGTTGCGCGTAGCCAGCAGGCCGAAGTCGCGCAACGGCAGCGTTCGGCGCAGGAGCAGGCACAGGCGCTGCAGGTCGAGAAGCGGGCCGCGCAGATGCAGTTGCGTGATCTGCAGGAGCAGGTGCGGCAACTCGAGAAGCAGACCGAGACGGGGCTGCCGGCACACAAGTAACGATGCGTCAGACGGACGGAGAGAGACGGGCAAAACCCGGCGAAGCTTGCTTCGCCGGGTTTTTTTATGGCGCGGCCGTCAGCGCGCGAACGCGTCCGGCGTATCGGTCAGGCGGCGGTGGGACAGTTGTGCCGTCCAGTCGAAACCGGCGGCGGGCGTGTGCGATGCGCGCTCGGGTTGGGTAGCGCGCAGCGCGCTTGCCATCGCGATCAGCGTGAGCGGATCGTCGAGCGTGTCGCGTGGTTCGGCGATTGCGGGCGACGCGGGGGCGAACTGATCATGTGCGCGTGGGGCAACCGTGCTGCTTCGGACCGGTGGGCGCGCGGCCAGCCGCGACGCGGCCGCGGGCCGGGCCGGTGCTGCCGTCGCGCCGCGTTTGTCGTTCGAACGGAGTGACGATGCAACGGCCGTGGGCGGCACGTTGGACGTTGCGTCGGGACGAAGCGGTGCCGGACGACGCGCGACGTGGTGCATGGCCTGCGGCGCTTCGGTCGTTGTCGCGACAGGCGCGGCCATCGTGCGCCGCGGTGGCGTGCTCGTCGACGTACCCGGCTGTACCGTCGCGACCTGCACGGTGCCGGACCACGACGTAGCGTGATCCGGCACGCTGCCGGCCGCTTGAATCGCGTATGTGGGCCCGAAGCCCGCTGGCGGTTCATATGCGGCGATCAGCCAGCCGATGATGCCGAGCGCGCCGATGCTCCAGCAGATCGCATACCGCGCACGCCGGTCGTGAGAGCGGCGGATGCGCGCGCCGGCAACGCCAGCCGGCACGACCGGCGCGCCAGCCGAAACCGGCATCGATAACGCCACGGGCCGCGGCTGCCAGCGGCATGTGCTGTGCGGCCGGTCGACGTCGATGCAGGATGTCGTCAGCGTGGCGAGACAGTGCCTGTCGGGCCGTGCACCGGGCGCGCCGCGAAAGGTCCATTCGCGGCCGAACGACGGAGCGATATCGAGCGGCTTGACGCGAGGGCGGGCGAGTGCGCCTTCGACGGGGACGAGTGGCGATGGGGTCATGAGGGCGGTACGCCGTGCGACACGGGCAACCGTGCCGGCCGCGGCGCGGCAATGTCGTCGCAAATCGTGACATTGTGGTCAGGTGGCGAGAGCAGGTCGATCAGATCAATCCGATTTTTTCTTCCGATTCGGGGCGACTCGTACGAGAAGAGTGCCGCGACGGCAATGGCAACGGTCGCGGCGGCACAAGGCAAATGTCGGGTTGGCGTGGCATGATGCGCGAACCATGCCGGTGCGCGCGTCGTCGCGCGGCGCGCCGCCGGCGGGCAGCGATGCCCGTGCGCGCCGGCCCGGCGCCGCGTGCGTCGTCGGATCCATGCGGCGCGGATTCGCGCCATCCGAGCTGAGCGAGAAAAACATGTCCACAGCGTCACACGCCGTCACGCAGGAATCGAAATTCCGCACCGTGTTCCGCGTCGTCAGCGGCAACTTCCTGGAAATGTACGACTTCATGGTCTACGGCTATTACGCGTCGGCCATCGCGAAAACCTACTTTCCGAGCGGCAACGCATTCGCGTCGCTGATGCTGTCGCTGTCGGTGTTCGGCGCGGGCTTCCTGATGCGCCCGGTCGGCGCGATCGTGCTCGGTGCGTACATCGACCACCACGGCCGGCGCAAGGGGCTGATCCTGACACTCGGGCTGATGGCGCTCGGCACGCTCACGGTGGCCGCGATACCCGGTTACGCGACGATCGGCGTGCTCGCGCCGGTGCTCGTGCTGCTCGGCCGGCTGCTGCAGGGCTTTTCGGCGGGCGTCGAACTCGGCGGCGTGTCGGTCTACCTGTCGGAGATCGCGACGAAGGGCCACAAGGGGTTCTATACGTCGTGGCAGTCGGGCAGCCAGCAGGTGGCCGTGGTGTTCGCCGCGTTCGTCGGCGTGCTGCTCAACCGTGCGCTGCCGGTCGAGGAGATGACCGCGTGGGGTTGGCGCATTCCGTTCCTGATCGGCTGCCTGATCGTGCCGTTCCTGTTCCTGATCCGGCGTTCGCTGAAGGAGACCGACGAGTTCCTCGCGAAGCGTCATCGTCCGACGATGGGCGAGATCATGCGTTCGATGCTCGACAACTGGGGCGTCGTGGTGGCGGGCATGGGGATGGTGATCATGACGACGGTGTCGTTCTACATGATCACCGCCTATACGCCGACGTTCGGCAAGGAAGTGCTGCACCTGTCGTCGCTCGACGCGCTCGTCGTGACCGTCTGCGTGGGGATTTCCAATCTCGTGTGGCTGCCGCTGTCCGGTGCGTTGTCCGACCGCATCGGTCGCCGCCCGGTGCTGATTGCGTTTACCGTGCTGACGCTGCTGTCGGCTTACCCGGCCGTGCTGTGGCTCGTCGGCGATCCGTCGTTCCTGCGGCTGCTCGCGGTCGAACTGTGGCTGTCATTCCTGTATGCGTCGTATAACGGCGCAATGGTCGTCGCGCTGACCGAAGTGATGCCGGCCGACGTGCGCACGGCCGGTTTCTCGCTGGCATACAGCCTGGCGACGACGATCGGCGGCTTCACGCCCGCGATCTCGACGCTGCTGATTCATCAGACCGGGAACAAGGCGGCGCCGGGGCTGTGGCTGAGCGTTGCCGCGATTTGCGGGCTGATCGCGACACTCGTGCTGTATCGCACGCCCGAGGCTCGCAACCAGTACAAGGCGGCCTGACAGGCAAGCGCATGTCGCGCGGCGCCGGCCGCGCGCGTCGCATGGAAAAAGGGAGCCCGGGTGATGAACGGCGCTCCCTTTTTTCGTCCGCGTTCAGGCTTCGCGCAGCATGTCGGCGACTGCTGTCGCCACGTCGAGCCATTGCCCCGGTGCGGGCTGGCGGGCGAGCCTGGCCTGCGGATACCACGGGCAGTCGTCGCCGGTGAACCAGCGCCAGTCGGGCGCGAACGGCAGCATGACCCACAGTGGCTTGCCGAGCGCGCCGGCGAGATGCGCGACCGCGGTATCGATCGTGACGACGCCGTCGAGCCGTTCGATCAGCGCGGCCGTGTCGGCAAAGTCGTTCAACCGGCCGTCGAACCGGTGCACGCGCGGATGCGCGTCGACGCGCGCGCGTTCGTCCTCGTCGAGTGCGGGTTGCAGCACGATCCAGTCGATATCCGGCAGCGCGAGCAGCGGCGCGAGCGCGTCGAACGGCATCGAGCGGTTTTCCTGCGCCTGCCGGCGCCCCGACCATGCAAGGCCGAACTTGCGCTTCGACTGCCCGCCGAGCGAGCCGCGAAAACGCCTGCCGGCGCCGTCGGGGGCATCGAGGTAGCGCGAGCCCGCGACGATGTCCTCCGCCTGAAGCCCGAGCAGGAACGGCAAGCTCATCAGCGTGCAGGCGACATCCGCGGTGGGCGGTTTCGCGGTGCCTTGTGCGACGAGGGTCACGCGCCAGCGCGCGGCCGCCGGCGCCAGCAGCGTAACGAGTTCCGGCTGGACTTCGAGCACGACGCGCGCGCAGCGAGCGCGGGCGAGCGGCACGAAGCGGACGAACTGCAGCGTGTCGCCGAAGCCCTGTTCCGCGCGGATCAGCAGCGTGCGCGACGCAATCGGTTCGCCTTGCCAGCGCGGCAGCGTGCCGAGCGGCGTCGCGCCCGGCGTGTCGTGGCGCGCTTCATAGGCGGGCAGGCCGCGCGTGAAGTCGCCGAGCGTCAGCAGCGTGACCGCGCGGTGCAGCCGTGCCAGCGTGAGATCGGGGGCGACACGCAGCGCCTGGTCGAACGCGCGTAGCGCCATCTCGTGCGCACCGAGCGCGTGATGTGCGTTGCCGAGGTTCAGCCAGGCCAGGCTGAACGACGGATCGAGACCGACCGCTCGCTCGTAGAAGGGCAGCGCGTCGCGGTGGCGCGCCTGCGCGCTCAGTGCGTTCGCGAGCCCGAACAGCGCGAGCGGAAACGGCGGATGCAGCGCGAGCGCGGCTTCGAACGCGGCGGCCGCCTCGGCATGCCGCCCGACCGCGTCGAACGTGTTGCCGAGATTGAAGTGCGCGGCGACGAAGCGCGGCTGCGCGGCGATCGCGGCCTGGAAGTGCGCGATCGCATCGTCGGCGCGGCCCATCGCGTTCAGCGCCATCGCGAGGTTGTTGTGCGCCCCAGCATGCCCCGGCCGCAACTCGAGCGCGCGATGGAACGCGGCGAGCGCATCGTCGTGGCGGCCGAGCGCGTTCAGCGCGTTGCCGAGATTGTTGTGGATCGATGCATCGTCGGGCGTGAGCCGCAGCGCGCGGCCGAATGCGTCGATCGCATCGTCGTGGCGCTGCAGCGCCGCATACGCGTTGCCGAGGTTGTAGTGCGCGAGCGGAAATTCGGGCGCGAGCGTCAGCGCGTTGCGAAAGCGGTCGACCGCCTCGTCGAGCCGGCCGAGCGCCTTCAGCGCGTTGCCGAGATTGAGCTGCAGCGCGGCATCGTCCGGACGCAGCGCGACGGCGCGGCCGACGAGGTCGGCCGCCTCGGCGTGCTGGCCCTGCTGGTGCCGCAGCACGCCGAACAGATGCAGCGCGTCGGCGTTGGCGGGATCGGAGGCGAGCGCGTTGCGATAGCCGTGCTCGGCCTCGGCGAGGCGGCCCGCGCGGTGTGCGGCATACGCTCGGTCGAATGCGGTATCCATGACGCGAAAACTGACGGAAAGGGCGTATTTTCCCACACCGCGCGGCGCCGCCGCGCGTCGGCCGATCGGCATATGGCCCCGTCACGTGGAGCGGCGTAGACTTGCAGGATCGCGTGTCATCGAGGTTCTCATGGCTGACACACTGCCCGATATCCGGCCCGTGCTGATCGTCGGTGCGGGGCCGACCGGCCTTGCCGCGGCGATGAGCCTCGCGCGAGCCCGCGTGCCGGTGCGCATCATCGATCGGCTTGCCGCGCCCGCGCCGCATTCGCGCGCGATCGGCATTCAGGCGCGCACGCTCGAACTGCTGGAGCAGCATCGCGCGGTCGAACCGTTTCTCGCGCTCGGCCATCGTGCGCATGCAGCCGCGCTCCATGCCGACGGCCGCGTGATCGCGCGGCTCGATTTCGATCCGCTGCACACGCGCTATCCGTACCTGCTGTTTCTCGACCAGACCGTCACCGAGCGCCTGCTCGCCGAGCATCTGGCCCGGCTCGGCGTGACGGTCGAGCGCGGCGCGACGCTGACCGCATGCGATGCGGGCGGCGCGTCGCTCGACGTGTCGATCCGCCGCACCGACGGTCGTGACGAATCGTTCGCGCCGTCGTACCTGATCGCCGCCGACGGCGCGCACAGCACGGTCAGGCATCTGCTCGGCCTGGGCTTCACCGGGCAGGCGTTCGAGCAGACGTTCCTGCTCGCCGATTTCGCGGCGATACCCGACTGGCCGGACGAAGAGATCCACCTGTTCGCGACACCCGAAGGCATGGCCGGCCTGTTTCCGATGGGGGGCGGCCGTTACCGGCTCGTGGCCGACCGGCCGCCCGGCAGCGACGCGTCGTCCGATGCGCCGGTCCCGTCGCTCGCGGAATGCGACGCGATCGTGCGTGCCCGTGCCGGCGCGTCGATCTCGCCGAGCGATCTCGCGTGGTCGTCCTATTTTCACCTGCACAGCCGGATGGTCGACCGGCTGCGTCACGGCCGCGTGTTCTTCGCGGGCGACGCCGCGCACGTCCACAGCCCGGCCGGGGCGCAGGGCATGAACACCGGCATCCAGGAAGCGTTCAATCTTGGCTGGAAGCTCGCGCGCGTGCTCGGCGCGGGCACGCCCGAACGGCTTCTCGACACGTATCACGCGGAACGTCATCCGATCGAGCGCGACGTGTTGCGGCAGACCGGTTTCGTCACGCAAGTCGTCGAAGCCGAGCGCGGCGCGATGAAGCTGCTGCGCGATCATGTCGTGCCGCTGCTGGCGTCGTTCGGGCCGATGCGCGACGCCGTGCGGCGTACGGTCAGCGAACTCGGCGTGCAGTACCGGAAGAGTCCGCTCACGCTGGAGCGCGTGCTCGACGGCGGGCCGCGCGCAGGTGAGCGGGCACCCGATGCGTACGTACGCGTGGTCGACGGGCCGCTCGGTCAGGCGCCCGGCACGGCGCGGCTATACGACCTGCACGATCCGGCGAGCTTCACGTTGCTGCTGCTGGAAGAGCCGCCGGATGCCGACACCGGCGCGTTGCCGCCGATACCGGCCGATGCGCAGGTGCTCGCGCAGGGGCTCGAACGGATCATGCCGGACGCGGTGCGCGTCTGGCGCGTCACCGATGCCGAAGGCGGGGATGCCGGGCTTGCGCAGGAATACGGCCGCTCGCGGCCGTCGTTTTATCTGCTCCGGCCCGACGGTTACGTGGCCGCGCGCGGGCGCACGGCGACCGACGCGAACGCGTTGCTGCGCCACTGCGAAAGCTGGTTCGCGGGCATGTCGCGGCCCGCGTAGCGGGGCGGTCAGGCCTTTGCCGCGGCAGGCACGAGGGATGCGCGGTGCGCGGCGAT
The DNA here is from genome assembly GCF_052045915.1 of Burkholderia sp. 22088. Lineage (NCBI taxonomy): Bacteria > Pseudomonadati > Pseudomonadota > Betaproteobacteria > Burkholderiales > Burkholderiaceae > Burkholderia > Burkholderia sp. 22088. The sequence continues at coordinate 317,371 of NZ_JBQEPY010000004.1, read as the reverse complement.
CGCGTCGCGCACGATCGGTGCCGCGCGTTGCGCAGCCTCGCATGACGGATCGTCGAGCGCCGCGAGAAGCGCGCGGCGCATCCGCGGCTCCCAGAAGCGCCGGATATGGTCGGCGATGCCGGCCAGCGCCTCGTCGCGATCGGGCATCGATTCGAAGAATGCGCCGATCTGGTTGGCCATGTCGATCAGGTGTCCGTTGTCCATCGCTTCCTCACTTGCCCGTGGTCTCGCCGGCGGTCGCGGCCGCACGGCGCTCGAGCAGATCGAGCTGCTCGGCGTTGAAGCGTGCGTAGGCTTTCTGCCAGTCGGACGGCTGCGCGACGGGTAGCACCTGGACGGCCGTCACCTTGTACTCGGGGCAGTTCGTCGCCCAGTCCGAGCTGTCCGTCGTGATCACGTTCGCACCCGATTCGGGGAAGTGGAACGTCGTATAGACGACGCCCGGCTGCATGCGTTCGGTCACGAGCGCGCGCAGCACCGTCTGCCCCGCGCGCGACTCGATGCCGACCCAGTCGCCGCTGCGGATCCCGCGATCCTGCGCGTCGTGCGGATGGATCTCGAGGCGGTCCTCCTCGTGCCAGCGGACGTTCTCGGTGCGGCGCGTCTGCGCGCCGACGTTGTATTGCGACAGGATGCGACCCGTCGTCAGGATCAGCGGATAACGCTGCGTGACCTTCTCCGGCGACGCGATGAACTGCGTGATCACGAACTTGCCCTTGCCGCGCACGAAGGCGTCGATGTGCATCGTCGGCGTGCCTTCCGGTGCGTGCTCGTTGCACGGCCACTGGATGCTGCCGAGCGCGTCGAGCTTCGCGTACGACACGCCCGAGAACGTCGGCGTGAGTCGCGCGATCTCGTCCATGATTTCCGACGGATGCGCATAGTCCATCTCGTAGCCGAGCGCGCGCGACAGCATCAGGGTGACTTCCCAGTCCGCGTAGCCCGCGAGCGGCGGCATCACCTTGCGCACGCGCGAGATGCGGCGTTCCGCGTTCGTGAACGTGCCGTCCTTCTCGAGGAACGACGAGCCAGGCAGCAGCACGTGCGCGTATTTCGCGGTCTCGTTCAGGAAGATGTCCTGCACGACGATGCATTCCATGGCCGACAGTGCGGCCGCGACGTGCTGCGTATTCGGGTCCGACTGGACGATGTCCTCGCCCTGGCAGTAGAGCCCCTTGAAGCTGCCGTCGAGCGCCGCGTCGAACATGTTCGGGATGCGCAGCCCCGGTTCGGGTTGCAGCGTGGCCGACCACGCCTGTTCGAACTGCGTGCGCACGATCGTGTCGCTGATGTGCCGGTAGCCGGGCAGCTCGTGCGGGAACGAGCCCATGTCGCACGAACCCTGCACGTTGTTCTGGCCGCGCAGCGGATTGACGCCGACGCCTTCGCGGCCGACGTTGCCGGTCGCCATCGCGAGGTTCGCGATGCCCATCACCGTCGTCGAGCCCTGCGCGTGCTCGGTCACGCCCAGCCCGTAGTAGATCGCGGCATTGCCGCCCGTCGCATAGAGGCGCGCGGCTTCACGGACCCGTTCCGCCGGCACGCCCGTCACGTCGGCGGTCGCCTCGGGAGAGTTGTCGGCACGCGATACGAATTCGCGCCACTGCTCGAATGCGCGCGTCTCGCAGCGCTCGGCGACGAACGCGTCGTCGACGAGCCCCTCCGTGACGATCACGTGCGCGAGTGCGTTGACGATCGCGACGTTGGTGCCGGGGCGCAGCTGCAGATGGTGGGTGGCCTTCACGTGCGGGCCGTCGACGACGTCGATGCGGCGCGGGTCGATCACGATCAGCTTCGCACCCTCGCGCACGCGCCGCTTCAGCCGCGAGCCGAACACCGGGTGCCCGTCGGTCGGGTTCGCGCCCATCACGACGATCACGTCGGCCTGGCCGACCGAGGCGAACGTCTGCGTGCCGGCCGATTCGCCGAGCGTCGTCTTGAGGCCGTAGCCCGTCGGCGAGTGGCACACGCGTGCGCAGGTGTCGACGTTGTTGTTGCCGAATGCGGCGCGCACCAGTTTCTGCACGAGGTAGGTTTCCTCGTTCGTGCAGCGCGACGACGTGATGCCGCCGATCGAGTCGCGGCCGTACTTCTGCTGCAGCTTGCGGAATTGCGTTGCCGCGTAGGTGAGCGCTTCGTCCCAGCTGACTTCGCGCCACGGGTCGGTGATCTTCTCGCGGATCATCGGCTTCGTGATGCGGTCCTTGTGCGTCGCGTAGCCCCATGCGAAGCGTCCCTTCACGCACGCATGGCCTTCGTTGGCGAGGCCGTTCTTGTGCGGCGTCATGCGCACGACCTGCGTGCCCTTCATCTCGGCCTTGAACGAGCAGCCGACGCCGCAGTACGCGCAGGTCGTGACGACGGAGTGTTCCGCCTGCCCGAGTTGCACGACCGATTTTTCCTGCAGCGTGGCGGTCGGGCAGGCGGCGACGCATGCGCCGCACGATACGCATTCCGACGCCATGAACGATTCGCTTTCGCCGGCGGCGACGCGCGATTCGAAGCCGCGTGCGGCGATCGTCAGCGCGAACGTGCCTTGCGTTTCCTCGCAGGCGCGCACGCAGCGGTTGCAGACGATGCATTTCGACGGGTCGTACGTGAAGTACGGGTTCGACTCGTCCTTGCGGTCTTTCAGGTGATTCGCGCCGTCGAAGCCGTAGCGCACTTCGCGCAGCCCGACGACGCCCGCCATGTCCTGCAACTCGCAGTCGCCGTTGGCGGGGCAGGTGAGGCAGTCGAGCGGATGGTCGGAGATGTACAGCTCCATCACGTTGCGGCGCAGCGACTGCAGCCGGTCCGACTGCGTGCGCACCTTCATGCCCGCTTCGGCCGGCGTCGTGCACGAGGCGGGATAACCGCGCCGGCCTTCGATCTCGACGAGGCACAGCCGGCACGAGCCGAACGGTTCGAGCGAATCGGTCGCGCAGAGCTTCGGGACGTTGACGCCGGCTTCGATCGCCGCGCGCATCACCGACGTGCCGGCCGGCACGGTGACCGGCTGGCCGTCGATTTCGAGCGTGACGTCGGTATCGGCATGCCGTTGCGGCGTGCCGTAGTCGGTATCGTCGAACGGGTCGCGGGCACGCGCTTGCGCGGCGCTCTTGCACGCGCATTGGCCCGAGCCGCAGCCGCCTTGGCGGACGTTGTTCGTGTCGAGGGACATGCAGGGCTCCTTCTGGGTCAGGCCGCAGCCTTGACCGGACCCGACGCGGCGTCCTTGCCGGCGGCGAGCCCGAAATCTTCGGGGAAATGGTCGAGCGCGGACAGCACCGGATAGGGTGTCATGCCGCCCATTGCGCACAGCGAACCGGCCAGCATCGTGTCGCACAGGTCGCGCAGCAGCGTGACCTGCCGCTCCGACGTGTCGCCGTGGCGGATGCGCGCGATCGTCTCGACGCCACGTGTCGAACCGATCCGGCACGGCGTGCACTTGCCGCACGACTCGATCGCGCAGAACTTCATCGCGTATTCGGCCAGCTCGGCGAGGTTCGACGTATCGTCGTGGAGCACGATGCCGCCGTGCCCGACGACCGCGCCGATCGCCGTGTACGCTTCGTAGTCGAGCGGCACGTCCCACTGGTGGTCGGGCAGGTAGGTGCCGAGCGGGCCGCCGACCTGGGCGGCGCGCGCGGGCCGGCCGCTTGCCGTGCCGCCGCCGAAATCGAACAGCAGCTCGCGCAGCGTTACGCCGAACGCGAGCTCGACGAGGCCGCCGTGGCGGATGTTGCCCGCGAGCTGGAACGGCAGCGTGCCGCGTGAGCGGCCCATCCCGTAGTCGCGATAGAACGCGGCGCCGCGCGCGAAGATCACGGGTGCCGTCGCGAGCGTGATCACGTTGTTGATGACGGTCGGCTGGCCGTACAGGCCCGCGAGCGCGGGCAGCGGAGGTTTCGCCCGCACGACGCCGCGCTTGCCTTCGAGCGATTCGAGCAGCGCCGTTTCCTCGCCGCACACGTACGAGCCCGCGCCTTTCGCGACGTGCAGCTCGAACGCATGCACGGAGCCGAGCACGTGCTCGCCGAGCCAGCCGGCTTCGCGTGCACGGACGATCGCGGCTTCGAGCGTGGCGATTGCATGCGGGTATTCGCTGCGCACGTAGATGTAGCCGACCGTCGCGCCGGTCGCGACGCCCGCGATGATCATCCCTTCGATCAGGCAGTACGGATCGCACTCCATCAGCAGGCGGTCGGAGAACGTGCCCGAATCGCCTTCGTCTGCGTTGCAGACGATGTATTTCTGCGTGGCGCTGGCTTGCCGGACCGTGCGCCATTTGATGCCGGCCGGGAACGCGGCACCACCGCGGCCGCGCAACCCCGATTCGATCAGCGTTTCGCACGCGGCGTCGCCGTCGAGCGCGAGCGCGTTCTTCAGGCCGGCGAGGCCTTCGTATTGCAGGTAGTCGTCGATCGACAGCGGATCGGTCAGGCCGATGCGGGCGAACGTGAGGCGTTGCTGGCGCGCGAGATAGGGCAATGCGTCGACGAGGCCGACGCCGCTCGGATGCGTGCCGCCGTCGAGCCAGTTTGCGTCGAACAGAGCCGGCACGTCGGCGGCCGACAGGTTCGCATAACCGACGCGGCCGGCGGCCGTGCCGACCTCGACGAGCGGCTCGAGCCACAGCAGCCCGCGCGAACCGTTGCGGACCAGATCGACGGCGACGCCGCGCCGCTGCGCTTCCGCCGTGATGGCGGCGGCGAGCGCGTCGGCGCCGAGTGCCAGTGCGGACGAATCGCGCGGAACGTAGATGCGGGTCGTCATGCGGCCTCCGGGGTATGGGCGACCGCCTCGGCAAGCAGCGCGTCGAATTTCTCCGGCGTGACCTTCGCGTGCAGCACGCCGTTGACCGTCAGCGACGGCGATTGCGCACACAGTCCGAGGCAGTAGACCGATTCGAGCGCGACGTCGCCGGGCGCGTGCGCGTTCGCGACATCGCCGTGCGCCGCGTCGAACCGGCAACCCGTGCGGGCTTCCGCATGCGCGGCCAGCGCTTCGCAGCCCATGCTGCTGCACGCTTCGGCACGGCACATCTGGATCGTCACGCGGGCGGGCGGCGCGGTGCGGAAGTGGTGGTAGTAAGTCAGTACGCCGTGCACTTCCGCGCGCGACAGGTTGAGCGCCCTGGCGAGCGGCGCGACGCAGCCCGGCGGCACGTAGCCCGCGTCGTCCTGGATCGCGTGCAGGATCGCCACGAGCGACCGGCCGGCGCGCGCATGGCGCTCGACGAGCGCGTCGGGCGCTTCGGAATTCGGGGACATCGGTTGTGCTCCTCCAAAATCTCATATGCGCTCCAAATTCATATAGTGCGCACTTCGACTTCGTTCTGATTGATTTTGAACAACGATAAGCGGAAGATTTGGCGGTCGCAATAGGAAATCGGAGTGCATAATTGGTTCGAATCGAATGCGACGCGTATCTGACCGTACGCGACACGGAAGGCCGTGCGGCCAGCCTGTCGGATGTCGCGCCGTTGCTGGAACTCGTGGCCGACACGGGCAGCATCGCGCAGGCCGCGCACGCGAAAGGGCTGTCCTACCGGCACGCGTGGGGCATGCTGCGCGCGCTGGAGGCGTGCATCGGCGGGGAACTGATCGAAACCGCGCGCGGCAAGGGCTCGACGCTGTCGGCGCTCGGGCAGGCGGTTGTCGATGCGCAGCGCCTCGCGCGCAGCCGGCTCGACGGTAACCTGCGGACGCTGGCGGCCGAGGTGGCGAGCGACCTGAACCGGCGGCTCGCGCAGCGCGACGGCGCCGTGCGCATTCATGCGTCGCACGGCTACGCGGTCGCGACGCTCGTATCCGCGCTCGTCGATGCGCAGGCGGCTGTCGACATCAAGTATCGCGAGAGCGTCGAGGCCGTGCAGGCGCTTGCCCGCGGCGAGTGCGACCTGGCGGGCTTCCATCTGCCGCGCGGTGCGTTTCGTGCGCAGTGCGCGCAAATCTACCGGCCGTGGCTCGACGATACGCGCCATGTGCTGATCCACCTGACTCGGCGCCAGCAGGGGCTGTTCGTCCCGCGCGGCAACCCGAAGCAGGTTCGCGGCCTCGCGGATCTCGCGCGCAATGACATCCGCTTCGTCAACCGCCAGCCGGGGTCGGGCACGCGCATGCTTCTGGACCTCGCGCTGCGCGCGATCGGCATTGATCCCGAGCGCATCGACGGCTACGCGTCGGCCGAGCTCACGCATTCGGCTATCGCGGCGTTCGTCGCGAGCGGGATGGCCGATCTCGGCTTCGGCGTCGAACCTGCCGCCCATCATTTCGGGCTCGATTTCATCCCGGTCGTCGACGAGGACTATTACTTCGCGTGCGAACGCGCGCGGCTCGACGCGCGGCCGCTTGCCGGTGTACTGGCGCTGCTGCGCGACGCGCGCTTCGTCGAGCGCGTCGCGCATCTCGACGGCTACGATCCGGCTGCGTGCGGAACGTTGACGAGCATCGCGACGGGGCTGGCCGGCGGCGACGGCGCGAGCGTGCCGGGCGGCAATTCGCGGTAACGCGCGCGCGATCGAACCGCGCTGCAGCAGCGGGGGATTTGCGCTACGCTTGCCGCTTGACCAACGTTCCAACAAGTACGCCGTTCAAGCGTCATCCCGCCATGAAATTTTCCGTTCCCCTCGCCGCGGCAGCGTTGACCGCGGGGCTGCTGGCCGCTGTTTCGCCGTTTGCGCTCGCGCAGAATTCCCCCGGTGTGCCTGGCGGTATCCTGAGCGAACAGTTTCGCCTGAACGAGCATCCGCAGATGCCGTTCGCAGCGTCGACGCCGTCGCAGAAATACCAGAGCGGCAAGAAGTCGGCCTTGCGCCGCAAGGGCGACTTGGGCGATCCGAACGGCTGCAACCTGAAGTGCCCGATGGATAGCCAGTAACCGGGCGGACGGAGCACGTCCGCAAGGGTCATGCGGCGCCGGTTCGCTTGACGGGCGTTGCGTCCACGTACTGGCCTGGCTGGTTGACCGGCGACTGCCGGAGTCTCGTGGGATTCCGGTTCTGTCCGAGCCCCGCGAAGTGTCGCCGCTTCGCGGGGCTTTTGCTTTCCGGCGGAATCTTCATGCGATTCGGTGTCGGGCGATGCCTGCATGCGCGCATCGTCGGCCTGATGGGGGATCTAGGGTTAACCCGTAAATCAGGAAGGATGTCTTTCAGAAACCTGCCTTATTCTTAAGCATCCGCCTACATAAACTTCGGGTTGTCAGCGATGAACAAGGTGTTCACCGCGAACACAGACAAATCTGGAGGTAGGTCATCATGAAGTCGCTCGTTCAAGCTGTTGTCGTTGCTGCCGCTCTCGTTGCCCCGGTCGTGTCGTTTGCCCAGTCGGGTTCGACGATCACCCGCGCGCAGGTTCGCGCCGAACTGGTCCAGTTGCAGCAGGCAGGTTACAACTCCGCTCGCGGCGAAGATCCGCATTATCCGGAAGCGATCCAGGCCGCAACGGCGCGTGTTGCCGAGCAACAGCGCAGCGCGATGGCGCAAGCGCAAGGCGCCGACGCCAGCGGTTACGGCGCACAGGCGCAGGGGGCGTCGGCATCGGGTTCGCGTGCAATGGGCGTGCGCCCGGCCACCGCTGAAGAAATGAAGTCGCTGTATCGCGGCAGCTAAGCCGCACATCGCCCGGTGTGCGTGAGTGCTGGTGCGACGACGCGTCCGACGCTGCGGCACCCGGGCCGGCCGCCGCCTGGCGCGATCGATGATTGTGCGGGCGCGGCAGGACATCCGTCACCTCCTGTCGCCGGAATACCGGTGGCATTCCGCCCGGCCCGTCCGTGGCTGGGCGCTTTTTCGGAAGGGGAAGGGTGCATGCGTTTCGGCGGCAACAAAAAACCCCGCAGACTTGCGTCATGCGGGGTTCGTGCGACGAGCGCGGAATTTGGTGGAGGCGGCGGGAATCGAACCCGCGTCCAGAAGCGCTCCACGACTAGTTCTACATGTTTAGTTCAGTCATTTGATTTAACCGCAGCGACGCGGACGAACACGCTGCACTACGGCGATTCGCTAGGTTTTCGACCCTGGCGTCGCGACGCCGACAGGGCTTAACTGACGTAAATGACCTCTGGCGGTATTGCTACCGGTCTTGCGACACTAGCCCGTCAGTGAACTAGGCAGAGGACGGCGGCCCTTAGGCTGCCAGTGCGAACGTATCGTCGTTTGCAGTTACGATTTTCCCATTGATTAACGAGGTGACGGGTCCTCGACATGCCCTAGCCGCTTCACAACCCCTGTCGAAACCAGGTCGCCCCCGCGGATAAGATCGATCATTATAGCCCAACATCGCGCAGCAGTTCGCGCAGTTGCAGTGTCGTGTCGACGAGATGTTGCGCTTGCCAGTCGGCCGGTGCGGCGCCGTCGCCGCAGTAGCCGTACGCGGCCGCGATCGTCGCCATGCCGGCGGCGCTGCCGGCCTGAATGTCGCGCAGATCGTCGCCGACGTAGACGATGCGTGCGGGCGCGAGCGTCAACTGGTCGGCCGCATGCAGCAGCGGGGCCGGATGCGGCTTCGGGTGCGGCGTTGTGTCGCCCCCGACGACGCAGGCCGCGCGTGGCGCGAGACCGAGCAACTCGACGAGCGGCGCCGTGAGCCGCATCACCTTGTTCGTGACGATCCCCCAGCGCACACCGCGTGCATCGAGTTCGTCGAGCACGTCGCCGATGCCGGGGAACAGCGTCGTATGCACACACAGATCCGTCGCATAGTTGGCCAGGAACTCGTCGCGCATCGCTTCGTATCCGGGTGTGTGCGGATCGATGCCGAACGCGCCGCCGAGCAGGCCTCGCGCGCCGGCCGAGGCCAGCGGCCGCAGCACGTCGAGCGGTGTTTCGGGCAGGTCGCGCACGCGTTGCATCTTGTTGACGGCCGCCGCGAGATCGGGGGCCGTGTCGGCGAGCGTGCCGTCCAAGTCGAACAGCACGGCATCGCAGTGCAGCAGGCGCGGTTCGTCGAGTGTAGCCCGCGCGGTCGAGAGGGGAGTCGTCATGCAGGGTGGAGGGTCATGCGCCGCGGCGGCACGCGACGAGGTAGTTGATGTCGGTGTCGTTCGACAGCGCGAAGCGCTTGCCGATCGGGTGATACGTGATGCCCTTGATCTCCACGATGTGCAGATCCGTCGCACGCACGAAGCCGGCCAGTTCCGATGGGCGGATGAAGCGCGCGTAGTCGTGCGTGCCCTTCGGCAGCATTTGCGCGATGTACTCCGCGCCGATCACGGCGAACAGGTAGGCCTTCAGGTTGCGGTTCAGCGTCGAGAAGAACACCCAGCCACCCGGCTTCACGAGCGTCGCACACGCGGCGACGACATCGCCGGGAGACGGCACGTGCTCGAGCATCTCCATGCACGTGACGACATCATAGGTGCCCGGTTCACGCGCGGCGATCGCTTCCGCTGCGATGGCTTCATAGTCGACAGTGATGCCGCTTTCGAGGCTGTGCAGGTCGGCGACGCCGAGCGCTTCGGTCGACAGGTCGATACCTTTCACCTGTGCGCCGAGTCCGGCCATCGATTCGGACAGGATGCCGCCGCCGCAGCCGACGTCGAGTGCACGCTTGCCGGCGAGGTGCGCATGCGCATCGATCCAGCCGAGGCGGACCGGGTTCAGGTCGTGCAGCGGCTTGAATTCGGCGTTCGGATCCCACCACCGATGGGCGAGGTCGCTGAATTTCTGGAGTTCGTGCGGATCGGCGTTGGTCATGTCGGCAAACGGGCTACGAGAGGAGGGCGGTACTGCGATTCGTCAGCCCCGAGTATATAAGAAGCGGACGAGCGGCGAAGCGGCAGGCGCCTGGACGGGCGTCAAAGAAAAAGCCCCGCCGGGGCGGGGCTTTGAAGCAGTCGAAAACCGCGGCTTAGTTTGCCGGAACGGTCGTCTTCTGGACTTCTTGCGTACCAACCACTTCGACTTCCACGCGGCGATCCGGTGCGAGGCAGGCGATGAGTTGCTTGCGGTTCTTCTGGTTGCAGCCCGTCGTGACCGGGTTGCGCTTGCCCTTGCCTTCCGTGTAGATCTTGTTGGCCGGCACACCCTTGCTGACCAGGTACGACTTCACGGCTTGCGCACGGCGCAGCGACAGACGGTCGTTGTACTTGTCCGAACCGATGCGGTCCGTGTAGCCCGTTGCGACGACCACTTCCGTGTTCATGCCTTCGATCTTCGAAGCCAGTTCGTCCAGCTTTTGCTTGCCCAGCGGCTTGAGCGTTGCCTTGTCGAAGTCGAACAGTGCGTCAGCTTGATACGTGATCTTCTGGCTCGAGATAGCCGGAGCGACCGGAGCGACCGGCGGCTGCGGTGCCTGGGCGACCAGTGCGCCATCGCACTTCGCGTTGGCGGTGGCCGGCGTCCAGAACGCATCGCGCCAGCAGAGCTCGTTCGTGCCGTTCATCCACACCCATTCGCCCGTGCCGTTCACCCAGTTGTCATTGACGGCTTGACGCGACGCCGGCACCGACTGTGCCGAAGCGGATGCAGCCATAACTGCGGTAGCTGCAATGAACGCGAGCTTTGAAAGTTTATTCATATTTCTCCTCTCGAAATTGAGATTACCGCAGGTTTACTGCGAGCCTGTTGACGGTGACAAGTCATACATTGCTCGAAGTATAACATTGGTGCGGCACAAAAAACGCGGCACCGCTCTGTGTAGACTTCGAGCAGCGTCTAACTTTCAGTGCGTTGGCATTTTGCCATATCGTTCCCTTCCTACGAAAAAAAATCCTCCCCACCCTAAGATCGCTTCAACTTTGTGGTGCATGCGCAACACCGCCCTGCCGCAACTTTTAGAGATTGTCAAGAGTGTGTCGGCGAAATTGCGCGAATGTGCGTGGTTGTTTACTCGTGCGCATGAAACAAGTGTGACGGGATCGCCTGCGGCGTCGAGTCGCGTGCGATTTCGGTCGAATCGACGTGGCCGCGATTTTCGCTATTTATATATAGAGGGGGCGGCGAATTGGCGGCTGATGGGCGCATGTTAGAATCTCGCGTTGCGTTGCGCATGCAGCGCCCACGCGAAAGGCGTTCGCCGTCTTCGCTCCGAAACGATACGGATACATGGATCAATTCGCCAAAGAGACCCTGCCCACCTCCCTAGAGGAGGAAATGCGCCGTTCGTATCTCGATTACGCGATGAGCGTGATCGTCGGACGTGCCCTCCCGGATGTCCGCGATGGCTTGAAGCCCGTGCATCGGCGCGTGTTGTTCGCGATGCACGAACTGAACAACGACTGGAACCGCGCGTACAAGAAGTCGGCGCGTATCGTCGGTGACGTGATCGGTAAGTACCATCCTCACGGCGACACCGCGGTGTACGACACGATCGTGCGGATGGCGCAGGACTTCTCGCTGCGCTACATGCTGATCGACGGGCAGGGCAACTTCGGCTCGATCGACGGCGACAATGCCGCGGCGATGCGTTACACCGAAATTCGCATGGCGAAGATCGGTCACGAGCTGCTCGCCGACATCGACAAGGAAACGGTCGATTTCGAGCCGAACTACGACGGCAACGAAATGCAGCCGTCGGTCCTGCCGTCGCGCATCCCGAACCTGCTGATCAACGGCTCGTCGGGCATCGCGGTCGGTATGGCGACCAACATCCCGCCGCACAACCTGAACGAAGTCGTCGACGCGTGCCAGCATCTGCTGGGTAACCCGGAAGCGACGATCGACGAGCTGATCGAGATCATCCCGGCGCCGGATTTCCCGACGGCCGGCATCATCTACGGCGTCGCCGGCGTGCGCGACGGCTACCGCACCGGGCGCGGTCGCGTCGTGATGCGCGCGGCCACGCACTTCGAGGAGATCGACCGCGGCCAGCGGATGGCGATCATCGTCGACGAGCTGCCGTACCAGGTGAACAAACGCTCGCTGCTCGAGCGGATCGCCGAACTCGTCAACGAGAAGAAGCTCGAAGGCATCTCCGACATCCGCGACGAGTCCGACAAGAGCGGCATGCGCGTCGTGATCGAGCTCAAGCGCGGTGAAGTTCCGGAAGTGGTGCTGAACAACCTGTACAAGGCGACGCAGCTCCAGGATACGTTCGGCATGAACATGGTCGCGCTGGTCGACGGCCAGCCGAAGCTGCTGAACCTGAAGGAAATCCTGCAGTGCTTCCTGTCGCACCGACGCGAAGTGCTGACGCGCCGCACGATCTACGAACTGCGCAAGGCCCGTGAACGTGGCCATGTGCTCGAAGGTCTCGCGGTCGCGCTCGCCAACATCGACGAGTTCATCGCGATCATCAAGGCAGCGCCGACGCCGCCGATCGCGAAGGCGGAGTTGATGGCGAAGCCGTGGGATTCGTCGCTCGTGCGCGAGATGCTCACGCGCGCCGAGAGCGAGAACGCGGCGGCCGGCGGCCGCTCCGCGTACCGCCCGGAAGGCCTGAACCCGGCGTTCGGCATGCAGAGCGACGGGCTGTACCGCCTGTCCGACACGCAGGCCCAGGAAATCCTGCAGATGCGCCTGCAGCGTCTGACCGGCCTCGAGCAGGACAAGATCATCGGCGAGTACCGCGAAGTGATGGCGCAGATCGCCGACCTGCTGGACATCCTCGCACGCCCCGAGCGGATCACGACGATGATCGGCGAGGAGCTGACCTCGGTGAAGGCCGAATTCGGCGACGCGCGCCGCTCGAAGATCGAGCTGAACGCGACCGAGCTGAACACCGAGGATCTGATCACGCCGCAGGACATGGTCGTCACGATGTCGCACGCGGGCTACGTGAAGTCGCAGCCGCTGTCCGAGTACCGCGCGCAGAAGCGCGGCGGCCGCGGCAAGCAGGCGACGCAGATGAAGGAAGACGACTGGATCGAGACGCTGTTCATCGCGAACACGCACGACTATATCCTGTGCTTCTCGAACCGCGGCCGCGTGTACTGGGTCAAGGTCTATGAAGTGCCGCAGGGGTCGCGCAACTCGCGCGGCCGCCCGATCGTCAACATGTTCCCGCTGCAGGAAGGCGAGAAGATCAACGTCGTGCTGCCGGTCAAGGAGTTCTCGGCCGACAAGTTCATCTTCATGGCGACGTCGCTCGGCACCGTGAAGAAGACGCCGCTCGAGGCATTCAGCCGTCCGATGAAGAAGGGCATCATCGCGGTCGGCCTCGACGAGGGCGACTACCTGATCGGCGCGTCGATCACCGACGGTGCGCACGACGTGATGCTGTTCTCCGATTCCGGCAAGGCCGTGCGCTTCGACGAGAACGACGTGCGTCCGATGGGGCGTGAAGCGCGAGGCGTGCGCGGCATGCAGCTCGAGGACGGGCAGCAGGTCATCGCGATGCTGGTTGCCGGCAGCGAGGAGCAGACGGTGCTCACCGCGACCGAGAACGGCTACGGCAAGCGTACGCCGATCACCGAGTACACGCGTCACGGCCGCGGCACGAAGGGTATGATCGCGATCCAGACGTCGGAGCGTAACGGCAAGGTCGTGGCTGCCACGCTCGTCGACGCCGAAGATCAGATCATGCTGATCACGACGGCCGGCGTGTTGATTCGCACCCGTGTCTCGGAGATTCGCGAGATGGGGCGTGCCACGCAAGGTGTTACACTCATCAGTCTCGATGAGGGTACCAAGCTCTCCGGCCTGCAGCAGATCGCGGAGGCTGAAGAGGGCGATGGCGAGGCCGACGAGGCGTCGGACGGCGAAGCCTGAAGAACGGATGAGACTCTGGCCGCCGCGGGCGTGAAGCGCCGCGGCCGGCGAGCAACCATTCATATTTCCAAAAGGGAGTGATGATGCAAAAGCAATTCAAGCAACTGGTCCTGCTGGCTGCACTGGTGCCGACGTTCGCGATGGCGCAAGCGCTGTCGAATTCCGCACCGGCGCCTGCCGCGGCAGCTGCGCCGATCGACGCCGACAAGAAGGCTGCGATCAAGGATCTGCTCGACGCGATCGACGCGCCGAAGCTCGTGTCGGCAATCGGCAACAGCGCCGAAATGCAGGCCAAGCAACTCGTGCCGGCAATCCTGTCGGACGCGCTGTCGGAAAACAAGACGCTGAACGACAAGCAGAAGCAAGCTGCCGTTCCGACGCTGCAGAAGAACGCGGTGCCGAAGCTGGTCGACGGCGCAGGCAAGGTGTTCGGTACGCAACAGTTCCAGAACGACGCGATGTCGGCTCAGTACGACGCCTACGCGAGGTACTACAGCACGTCGGAGATCAAGGATCTGACGACGTTCTACAAGAGCCCGACGGGCCGCAAGTTCATCCAGGTTCAGGATCAGGTCGGTCGCGACGTGGTCAACGGCCTGATGCAGAAGTACATGCCGCAAGCGATCCAGGCAACGCGTACGCAGGCTGACAAGGAAGTCGCAGCAGTCAAGCCGGGCAAGTAAAGCCGTCCGGGCACGCCACCGGCCGTTCGGCCGGGTTTGGCGGGAGCCTGACGACAGTGCGATAATGGCCGTTTGCGCGCGAGCGCAAGCGGCCATTTCTTTTCTGGCGCGTTCTGCCGGCGGCGAGCCGGTCGCGTCCCTCCGAGGTTTTCACGATGCGCGTCTTTAATTTCTCCGCCGGCCCTGCGGCGATGCCCGAGGAAGTGCTGCGGCAAGCCGCCGACGAAATGCTCGACTGGCACGGCAGCGGTATGAGCGTGATGGAGATGAGCCATCGCGGCAAGGAGTTCATGTCGATCCACGAGGCCGCGCTGACCGACCTGCGCGACCTGCTCGGCGTGCCGGCAAGCCACCGGATCCTGTTCCTGCAGGGCGGCGGTATCGCCGAAAACGCGATCGTGCCGATGAACCTGCTCGGCTCGCGCAAGACGGCCGACTTCGTCGTGACGGGCTCGTGGTCGCAGAAATCGTTCAGCGAAGCGAAGAAATACGGCACGCCGCATCTCGCCGCAACCGGCAAGACGGAAAACGGCTTCACGCGTGCACCCGCGCGCGCCGAATGGCAACTGTCGGACGATCCGGCCTACGTGCATCTGTGCACCAACGAGACGATCGACGGCGTCGAGACGTTCGAGATTCCCGATCTCGGCGACGTGCCGCTGGTCGCGGATGTCTCGTCGCACATCCTGTCGCGTCCGATGGACGTCGCGAAGTACGGTGTGCTGTTCGGCGGTGCGCAGAAGAACATCGGGATGGCCGGTGTGACGCTCGTGATCGTGCGCGAGGACCTGCTCGACCGCTCGCTGTCGATCTGCCCGTCCGCGTTCGAATGGAAGACCATCGCCGCGAACAACTCGCTGTACAACACGCCGCCCACCTACGCGATCTACATCGCGGGTCTGGTATTCCAGTGGCTGAAGCGGCAGGGCGGTCTCGAGGCGATCGAGGCCCGCAATATCGAAAAGGCGAAGCTGCTCTATGACACGATCGATGCGAGCAGTTTCTATCTGAACAAGGTCGAGCCGGCAGCACGTTCGCGAATGAACGTGCCGTTTTTCCTGGCCGACGAAACGCGCAACGAAGACTTCCTTGCCGGCGCAAAGGCGCGCGGGCTGCTGCAGCTGAAGGGCCACAAGTCCGTCGGCGGTATGCGGGCGTCGATCTACAACGCGGTGCCGCTCGAGGGCGTGAAAGCGCTCGTCGAGTACATGAAGGACTTCGAGCAGCGCGGCGCCTGACGGCGGCGCTGTTCAAACAGCACGGCAAAACGCATGGACGACGAACTGAATTCCCGCCTGAAACCGCTGCGCGATCGCATCGACGCGATCGATGCGCAGCTGATCGCGCTCCTGAACCAGCGCGCCGCGGTGGCGCTGGAGGTGGGCGAGGTCAAGAAGCATTTCAACGCGCCGGTGTTCCGGCCGGAGCGCGAGCTGCAGGTGATCGCGCGGTTGCAGGACATGAGCGCGGGGCCGCTCGCGAGCGAGCACATCAGCGCCATCTGGCGCGAGATCATGGCCGCGAGCCGCGCGCTCGAGCAGACGATCCACGTCGCGTTCCTCGGGCCGGTCGGCACGTACAGCGAGCAGGCAATGCTCGAGTATTTCGGCCAGTCGATCGAAGGGCTGCCGTGCCCGTCGATCGACGAAGTATTCCGCTCGGTCGAGGCCGGGGCTGCCGTATACGGCATCGCGCCGGTCGAGAATTCGACCGAAGGCGCCGTGTCGCGCACGCTAGACCTGCTGCTGCAGACGCAATTGCTGATCAGCGGTGAGCTCGCGCTGCCGATCCATCACAACCTGCTGACGCAGGGCGGCACGCTCGACGGCGTGAAGCGCGTCTGCGCGCATGCGCAGGCGCTTGCGCAATGCCAGCAGTGGCTCGCGGCGAATGCGCCGCAGCTCGAGCGGCAGGCCGTGGCGAGCAACGCGGAGGCCGCGCGTCTCGCGGCGGCCGATCCGACCGTCGCGGCGATCGCGGGCGATCGTGCGGCCGCGCACTACGGATTGCAGATCGCGTTCTCGCTGATCCAGGACGATCCGCACAACCGCACGCGCTTCGTCATCGTCGGCAAGCAGCCGGCCGGGCAAAGCGGTCACGACCAGACGTCGCTGATCGTGTCGGTGAAGAACGAGCCGGGCGCCGTGTTCAAGCTGCTCGAGCCGCTCGCGCGGCACGGCGTGTCGATGACGCGCTTCGAGTCGCGCCCGGCGCGCGTCGGCACGTGGGAGTACTACTTCTACATCGATATCGAAGGGCACCGGGACGATGCGGCGGTGGCGGCCGCGCTCGCGGAACTCGGCCAGAAGGCCGCGTTCCTGAAGATACTCGGTTCGTATCCGCGCGCACGCTGATGCGCGGCGGCCCGTCGCCTGCTCGGGCAGGCGTTGCGGCGAGGCGGGCAGGGCAGGCCGGTTGGCGCTGCCGAAGGCGGGTTCGGCCCGCGTCCGGCGCAGGTTGCGCCGGGTGCGGGCCCGTTGCCCGGAATCTGGAATTCCGCATGCGGGGCGTCGTTCCGCGCGCGTAACTTGGCTCTTGTCGTGTCAGGCTTTGCATTCAACAAACTGGTCATTTTCGGCGTCGGCCTGATCGGCGGATCGCTAGCCCGCGCGCTGCGCGAACGCGCGCCGGGCGGTGCGGGCGAGGTTGTCGGCGTGGGGCGTTCGCGTGCGTCGGTCGAGCGCGCGCTCGCGCTCGGCGTGATCGATCGCGCGGCGGCACTCGACGATGACGCGCAATTGCGCGACGCGCTGGCCGGCGCCGATCTCGTGCTGCTGGCCGCACCCGTTGCGCAAACGGGCCCGTTGCTCAAGCGCATCGCGCCGTGGCTTGAAGAGGCGACGATCGTCACCGATGCGGGCAGCACCAAGTCCGATGTCGTCGCGGCCGCGCGCGACGCGCTCGGCGCACGCATCGCGCAGTTCGTGCCGGGGCATCCGATCGCCGGTCGCGAGTCGAGCGGCGTCGAGGCCGCGTTGCCGGATCTGTACGTCGGCCGCAACGTGGTGCTGTGCCCGCTGCCGGAGAATGCGCCCGAATCCGTCGCGCGGATCGACGCGATGTGGCGTGCGACCGGCGCCGACGTGCGCACGATGAGCACGGAGCAGCACGATCGCGTGTTTGCGTCGATCAGCCATTTGCCGCACGTGCTGTCGTTCGCGCTCGTCGAGCAGATCCTCGGCGAGGCCGACGCGGAACTCAAATTCTCGTATGCGGCGGGCGGTTTCCGCGATTTCACGCGCATCGCGGCGTCGAGCCCGGAGATGTGGCGCGACGTGTGCGTCGCGAATCGCGCGGCGCTGCTCGACGAGCTCGACGGCTATACGCGCGTGCTCACGCGGCTGCGCGCGGCGATCGACGCCGGCGACGGCGCGGCGCTCGAAGCCGTGTTCACGCGTTCGCGCGCCGCGCGCAAGGCATGGCAGGAGCGCGGCGGCGCGCCCGCTGCCGAACCGGTCAAGAAATAACAGGACGATTCCCATGGACTATCTCGATCTCGGCCCGTACTCCAGCGCATCGGGCACCGTGCGCCTGCCCGGCTCGAAGAGCATTTCGAACCGCGTGCTGCTGCTCGCGGCGCTGGCCGAAGGCGAAACGACGATCACCAACCTGCTCGACTCCGACGACACGCGCGTGATGCTCGACGCACTCGGCAAGCTCGGCGTGAAGCTCGCGCGCGACGGCGATACCTGTGTCGTCACGGGCACGCGCGGCGCATTCACCGCGAAGACGGCCGACCTGTTCCTCGGCAACGCGGGCACGGCCGTGCGGCCGCTGACCGCCGCGCTCGCGGTGAACGGCGGCGACTATCGCGTGCACGGCGTGCCGCGCATGCACGAGCGGCCGATCGGCGATCTCGTCGACGGCCTGCGCCAGATCGGCGCGCAGATCGACTACGAGCTGAACGAAGGCTTCCCGCCGCTGCGGATCAAACCCGCGACGATCTCGGTCGATGCGCCGATCCGCGTGCGCGGCGACGTGTCGAGCCAGTTCCTCACGGCGCTCCTGATGACGCTGCCGCTCGTGAAGGCGAAGGACGGCCGGATCGTCGTCGAGATCGACGGCGAGCTGATCTCGAAGCCGTACATCGACATCACGATCCGGCTGATGGAGCGCTTCGGCGTGACCGTCGAGCGCGACGGCTGGCAGCGCTTCGTCGTGCCGGCCGGGGTTCGCTACAAATCGCCGGGGCAGATCATGGTCGAGGGCGACGCATCGTCGGCGTCGTATTTCCTCGCGGCTGGCGCGCTCGGCGGCGGGCCGCTGCGTGTCGAGGGCGTGGGGCGCGCGAGCATCCAGGGCGACGTCGGCTTCGCGAACGCGCTGATGCAGATGGGCGCGAACGTGACGATGGGCGACGACTGGATCGAAGTGCGCGGCATCGGCCACGACCACGGCAAGCTCGAGCCGATCGACATGGATTTCAACCTGATTCCCGATGCGGCGATGACGATCGCGGTCGCGGCGCTGTTTGCCGCCGGCCCGAGCAAGCTGCGCAACATCGCAAGCTGGCGCGTGAAGGAAACCGACCGCATCGCGGCGATGGCGGCCGAACTGCGCAAGGTCGGCGCGATCGTCGAGGAAGGCCCTGACTATCTCGTCGTCACGCCGCCGGAAAAGCTCACGCCGAACGCGGCGATCGACACGTACGACGATCACCGGATGGCGATGTGTTTCTCGCTCGTCAGCCTGGGCGGTGTGCCCGTGCGGATCAACGATCCGAAGTGCGTCGGCAAGACGTTCCCCGACTATTTCGACCGCTTCGCCGCGCTCGCCAAAGCCTGACCCGACTGTTCCGATGAAATCGACCCGACCCTTTCACCCGACTCCCGTCATCACGATCGACGGTCCCACTGCTTCCGGCAAGGGCACCGTCGCCGCGCTCGTCGCCGCGCATCTTGGCTTCCACTTGCTCGACAGCGGCGCGCTGTACCGCCTCGCCGCGCTCGCGAGCGTGCGCTACGGCATCGCGGCAGAGGACATCGACGCGCTGGTGAAGCTGATCGACGATCTCCACATCACGTTCCGGGAGGGCTGCGCGCAGCTCGACGGCGTCGATGTGTCGAACGACATCCGTGCCGAAGCGGTCGGCAACCGCGCATCGGCGATTGCCGTGCATGGGCCGGTGCGCACCGCGCTCGTCGCGCGTCAGCGCGCGTTCCGCAAGACGCCGGGCCTCGTTGCAGACGGGCGCGACATGGGCACCGTGATCTTCCCGGACGCCGTGTTGAAGGTGTTCCTGACGGCCAGCGCCGAGGCGCGCGCGACCAGACGGCATAAGCAATTGATGCAAAAAGGTTTTTCTGCTAATATAGATGACTTGCTCCGGGATCTTCGTGAACGTGACGCGCGCGACAGCAATCGCGCGGCCGCGCCGCTGAAGCCTGCGGCAGATGCCAAGCTGCTCGATACGTCGGCGCTTTCGGTCGATGAAGCGGTCGACCAGGTGCTGCAGTGGTACCGGGCGCTCGGCCAGCCCGCCTGAGAAGGCGGGTAGCAGTAGGTGTTCCGCGTCGCAAGCGCGGAGCGTGTTTCGAACCCTTAACCCCGTGTGGTCGTCGATCTGGCCCTTTCAGCCTGCCATTCCGGCCGGCGTGGCACAGCGATCCATGCACAATCAGATTTTTATGTCCGACCTGCAAACCTCCACCCCGAATACTGAATCTTTCGCGGCTCTGTTCGAAGAGTCGCTGACCCGCCAAGACATGCGCGCCGGCGAAGTGATTTCCGCCGAAGTCGTGCGCGTCGACCACAACTTCGTGGTCGTCAATGCAGGCCTGAAGTCCGAGGCTTACATTCCGATCGAGGAATTCCTGAACGATCAGGGCGAGGTTGAGGTGCAGTCGGGCGATTTCGTGTCCGTCGCGATCGACGCACTCGAAAACGGCTACGGCGACACGATCCTGTCGCGCGACAAGGCGAAGCGCCTTGCATCGTGGCTGTCGCTGGAAAAGGCTCTCGACAACAACGAACTCGTCACCGGCACGATCACCGGCAAGGTGAAGGGCGGCATGACCGTGATGGTCAACGGCATCCGTGCGTTCCTGCCGGGTTCGCTGGTCGACACGCGTCCGGTCAAGGACACGACCCCGTACGAAGGCAAGACGCTCGAGTTCCGCGTGATCAAGCTCGATCGCAAGCGTAACAACGTCGTGCTGTCGCGTCGTGCAGTGATCGAAGCAACCCAAGGCGAAGAGCGCGCGAAGCTGCTCGAGACGCTGAAGGAAGGCGCGATCGTCAACGGCGTGGTCAAGAACATCACCGACTACGGCGCGTTCGTCGACCTCGGCGGCATCGACGGCCTGCTGCACATCACCGACATCGCATGGCGTCGTGTGCGTCACCCGAGCGAAGTCCTGTCGGTTGGCCAGGAAGTCACCGCGAAGATCCTCAAGTTCGACCAAGAGAAGAACCGCGTCTCGCTGGGCATCAAGCAACTGGGCGACGATCCGTGGGAAGGCATCTCGCGCCGTTACCCGTCGGGCACGCGCCTGTTCGGCAAGGTCACGAACATCACCGACTACGGCGCATTCGTCGAAGTGGAATCGGGCATCGAAGGCCTCGTCCACGTGTCGGAAATGGACTGGACCAACAAGAACGTTGCTCCGTCGAAGGTTGTCCAGCTGGGCGACGAAGTCGAAGTCATGGTCCTCGAGATCGACGAAGACCGTCGTCGTATCAGCCTCGGCATGAAGCAGTGCAAGCCGAATCCGTGGGATGACTTCAGCCGCAACTTCAAGAAGGGCGACAAGATCACGGGCGCAATCAAGTCGATCACCGACTTCGGCGTGTTCATCGGTCTGCCGGGCGGCATCGACGGCCTGGTCCACCTGTCGGACCTGTCGTGGAGCGAAGCCGGCGAAGAAGCCGTTCGCAAGTACAAGAAGGGCGACGAAGTCGAAGCGATCGTGCTCGGTATCGACGTCGAGAAGGAGCGTATTTCGCTCGGCATCAAGCAGCTCGAAGGCGACCCGTTCAGCAACTACGTTGCAATGAACGACAAGGGCTCGATCGTCGACGGCGTCGTGAAGACGGTCGATGCGAAGGGTGCGGTCGTCACGCTGACGGGCGACATCGAAGGCTACCTGCGTGCGTCGGAAATCTCGCAGGATCGCGTCGAAGACGCACGCAACGTGCTGAAGGAAGGCGACAAGGTCAACGCGATGGTGATCAACATCGATCGCAAGTCGCGCGGCATCAACCTGTCGATCAAGGCGAAGGATTCGGCTGAACAACAGGAAGCGATCCGCGGCCTGCAGTCGGACACCAGCGCTGCTGCGACCGGTACGACCAACCTCGGCGCGCTGCTGAAGGCGAAGCTCGACGGCCAGAACCAGTAAGCCTCACGAGGTCTGCTGAAGTATGACCAAATCCGAGTTGGTCGCGCAGCTGGCATCGCGATTTCCGCAACTTGTCCTCAAGGATGCGGATTTCGCGGTGAAAACGATGCTCGATGCGATGTCTGACGCTCTGGCGAAAGGGCATCGTATCGAAATTCGGGGTTTCGGCAGCTTTGGCCTCAACCGTCGCCCGGCGCGCGTCGGACGCAACCCGAAGTCAGGGGAGAAAGTGCAGGTGCCCGAGAAGTTCGTGCCGCACTTCAAGCCTGGCAAGGAATTGCGGGAACGCGTCGACGGCCGCGCCGGTGAGCCGCTGAAGGCTGACGATCCGGACGACGAGCGTTGAGCGTCACCCGGATTGCCCGGAACCCATCCGGCGAAGGCTGAAAAGAAAAGCGCCCCTTGCGGGCGCTTTTTTCATTTCCAGCGAATGCGACGCAACGGGTGCGTGCAGGATGTGCGCAGCCGCGGAAACGCTTCCTTTACAATACGGGTCGATTCGGCGCGACGAAGGGGAGTCGCGCGCCGCGGCAAACCTCAACAAAGAGAGGGCTTCATGAAGTTTATCGTCTGGCTGATCCGGGTATTGGTGTTCGTACTGCTGCTGGTGCTTGCGCTGGCCAATACGCAAACCGCGACGCTGAATTTCGTGGCCGGCTATTCATGGCAGGCGCCGCTGATCCTGATCGGCCTCGCGTTCTTCGCCGTGGGGCTGCTGGCCGGCTTGCTGTCCGCGCTGCCTTCGATCTTCCGCCTGCGTCTCGAGAACGGGCGCCTGAAGCGCGATCTGCGCGCGGCGCGCGAAACGCCGGCCGTCATCGACCAGCCGCCGATGCCGCCCGTCATTTAACACGGACGCCGCGCGATCATCGCGCGGTTTTCGTCTCTGCTTCGATATTTCGCATGGATCTGGATTTCTGGTGGTTGCTCGCGATTCCGGTCGCGTTCGCGCTCGGTTGGGCGGCGTCACGCTATGACCTTAAGAATCTCCTGTCGGAGAGTGCCAACCTGCCGCGCTCGTATTTCCGCGGCCTGAATTTTCTGTTGAACGAACAACCCGACAAGGCGATCGACGCGTTCATCGAGGTCGCCAAGCTGGATCCCGAGACGGTCGAGCTGCACTTCGCGCTCGGCAACCTGTTTCGCCGCCGCGGCGAAACCGACCGCGCGATCCGCGTGCACCAGAACCTGCTGAGCCGCACGGACCTGCCGGTCAACGAGCGCGACCACGCACTGTACGAACTCGGCCAGGATTTTCTGAAGGCCGGCCTGCTCGATCGCGCCGAGGAGGCGTTCCACAAACTCGCCGACGGCGATTACGCACTCGGCGCGCAGCGGGCGCTGCTGACGATCTACGAGATCGAGAAGGACTGGAACAAGTCGATCGATACGGCGAAGCGCATCGAGTCGATGAGCGACAAACCGCTCGGCGTCGAAATTGCGCAGTTTCACTGCGAACTTGCGCAGGACGCGCTGCAGCGCAAGAACGCGGCAGCGGCTGCCGAACAGTTGCGCCTCGCGTTGACCGTGAACCCGCAGAACGTTCGCGCGACGATCCTCTCCGGCGACGCCGCGGCGGCCGAGGGCAACCATGCGGCCGCGATCGAGCACTGGAAGCGCGTCGAGGCGCAGAATCCGGCGTATCTGCCGCTCGTCGCCGACAAGCTGATGAAGGCGTACGTCGCGCTCGGCAAGAACGCCGAGGGCGCCGAGCTGCTGATGGGCTATGTCGACCGCTATCCGTCGAACGACCTGCTCGACATCGCATACCAGCACATCGCGGGCTTGCGCGGCCAGGACGCGGCGCACACGCTCGCGCGCACGCAGATGGAGAAGTCGCCGAACCTGTCGGGGATGCTGCACCTGCTCGATGCGCAGATCGCGGCGGCCGACGAGCCACGCCGTAAGGAACTTGAAATGATGCGTGCGCTGATCAAGCAGCGCACCAAGAATTTGCCACGGTATACGTGCCAGAATTGCGGTTTCCGGGCGCGCAATTTCTACTGGCAGTGTCCGGGCTGCAGCGGCTGGGAAACCTATGCGCCGCGTCGCGTCGATCCTGCGATGCCGGGCTGATCCCGGCACGCGGAGCCAACGCGCTGCGGTTGCCGCCGGGTTCGTCCCGGCGGCCAAGTTAGTCAATTACCGGGAAGTACCGGAACATCTATGAAAATCACCATCATCGGCACCGGCTATGTCGGTCTCGTCACGGGCGCCTGCCTGGCGGAGATCGGCCACGACGTATTCTGCCTCGACGTCGATCCGCGCAAGATCGACATCCTGAACAACGGCGGGATGCCGATTCACGAACCTGGGCTGCTGGACATCATCGCGCGCAACCGCGCAGCGGGGCGCCTGCGCTTCTCGACCGACATCGAGGCAAGCGTCGCGCACGGCGAGATCCAGTTCATCGCCGTCGGCACGCCGCCCGACGAGGACGGCTCGGCCGACCTGCAGTACGTGCTCGAAGCCGCGCGCAACATCGGCCGCCACATGACGGGCTTCAAGGTGATCGTCGACAAGTCGACGGTGCCGGTCGGTACCGCACAGCGCGTGCGCGGCGTGGTCGACGAAGCGCTTGCCGCCCGCGGGCTGGCGGGCAGCGTCGCGCATCGCTTTTCGGTCGTGTCGAACCCGGAGTTCCTGAAGGAAGGCGCCGCGGTCGAGGACTTCATGCGTCCGGACCGGATCATCATCGGCGTCGACGGCGACGAGACGGGCACGATCGCGCGCGAGAAGATGAAGAAGCTCTACGCGCCGTTCAACCGCAACCATGAGCGCACGATCTACATGGACGTGCGTTCGGCGGAATTCGCGAAATATGCGGCGAATGCGATGCTTGCAACGCGTATCTCGTTCATGAACGAGATGTCGAATCTCGCCGACAAGGTCGGCGCCGACATCGAGGCCGTGCGCCGCGGGATCGGCTCCGATCCGCGCATCGGCTATCACTTCCTGTACGCCGGCGTCGGCTACGGCGGCTCGTGCTTCCCGAAGGACGTCCAGGCGCTGATTCGCACGGCCGGCGAGAACGGCCAGCCGTTGCGCATCCTGGAAGCCGTCGAGGCGGCCAACCATGCGCAGAAGGACGTGCTGATCGGCAAGATCGAGCAGCGCTTCGGTGCCGACCTGACCGGCCGCGAGTTCGCGGTCTGGGGCCTGGCGTTCAAGCCGAACACCGATGACATGCGCGAGGCGCCGAGCCGCCGCCTGATCGCCGCGCTCCTCGAACGCGGCGCGACCGTGCGTGCGTACGATCCGGTCGCGGTCGACGAGGCGCGGCGCGTGTTTGCGCTCGATTTCGGTACCGATCCGGACGCGCTGGCGCGGCTGCATCTCGTCGACACGCAGGACATCGCCGTGACGGGCGCGGACGCGCTCGTGATCGTGACCGAGTGGAAGGAATTCCGGAGCCCTGATTTCACGCGCCTGAAGGCTGAACTAAAGGCGCCGGTGATCTTCGACGGGCGCAACCTGTACGAGCCGGATGCGATGGCCGAACTCGGCATCGACTACTACGCGATCGGCCGGCCGTATGTCGATCCCCAGTCGTCCTCCCGTGGCTGATCACACGATGAATACTCTCCGCGAGGTCGTTCCGGTGCCGCGTGCGCAACTCGCGCGCTCGCGCGTGCTCGTCGTCGGCGACGTGATGCTCGACCGTTACTGGTTCGGCAACGTCGATCGCATTTCGCCCGAGGCGCCCGTGCCGGTCGTGCACGTGCAGCGCCAGGAAGAGCGGCTCGGCGGTGCGGCCAACGTCGCGCGCAACGCCGTGACGCTCGGCGGCCAGGCCGGGTTGCTGTGCGTCGTCGGGTGCGACGAACCCGGCGAGCGCATCGTCGAACTGCTCGGCAGCAGCGGCGTGACGCCGCATCTCGAGCGCGACCCGGCGCTGCCGACCACGATCAAGCTGCGCGTGCTCGCGCGCCAGCAGCAACTGCTGCGCGTCGACTTCGAGGCCATGCCGACGCACGAGGTGCTGCTCGCGGGGCTCGCGCGCTTCGATGCGCTGCTGCCGCAGCACGACGTCGTGCTGATGTCGGATTACGCGAAAGGCGGCCTGACGCACGTCACGACGATGATCGAGAAGGCGCGCGCGGCCGGCAAGTCCGTCCTCGTCGACCCGAAGGGCGACGACTGGGCGCGCTATCGCGGTGCGTCGCTGATCACGCCGAATCGCGCGGAATTGCGCGAAGTGGTCGGGCAGTGGAAATCGGAAGACGATCTGCGCGCACGTGTCGCGAAGCTGCGCGCGGAACTCGACATCGACGCGCTGCTGCTCACGCGTTCGGAAGAAGGCATGACGCTGTTTTCCGCCACCGGCGAACTGCACGCACCGGCGCTCGCGCGCGAGGTGTTCGACGTGTCGGGCGCGGGCGATACCGTGATCGCGACGGTCGCGACGATGCTCGGCGCAGGCGTGCCGCTCGTCGACGCCGTCGTGCTCGCGAATCGCGCGGCAGGCATCGTGGTCGGCAAGCTCGGCACGGCCACGGTGGACTACGACGAACTGTTTCATTGAGCGCATGCGGCGGCGCGATGAGCGCGCCGCACGCATGGCTCGCACTTTTCAGGCAGGACGATCATGACCCTCATCGTCACCGGCGCAGCCGGTTTTATCGGCGCGAACATCGTCAAGGCGCTCAACGAGCGCGGCGAGACGCGCATCATCGCGGTCGACAACCTGACGCGCGCGGACAAGTTCCGGAATCTCGTCGATTGCGAGATCGACGACTATCTGGACAAGTCGGAATTCGTCGAACGTTTCGCGCGCGGCGATTTCGGCAAGGTGCGCGCGGTGTTCCACGAAGGTGCGTGCTCGGACACGATGGAAACCGACGGCCGCTACATGATGGACAACAACTTCCGCTACAGCCGCGCGTTGCTCGACACCTGCCTCGCACAGGGCACGCAGTTCCTGTACGCGTCGTCGGCGGCGACCTACGGCGGCTCGACGCGATTCGTCGAGGAGCGCGACGTCGAGGCGCCGCTGAATGTCTACGGCTATTCGAAGTTCCTGTTCGACCAGGTGGTCCGTCGTGTGCTGCCGACCGCGCAGAGCCAGATCGCCGGCTTCCGCTATTTCAACGTGTACGGCCCGCGCGAGACGCACAAGGGCCGCATGGCGTCGGTCGCGTTCCACAACTTCAACCAGTTCCGTGCGGAAGGCAAGGTGAAGCTGTTCGGCGAGTACAACGGCTATGCACCGGGCGAGCAGACGCGTGACTTCGTGTCGATCGAGGACGTGACCAAGGTGAACCTGTTCTTCTTCGATCATCCGGAGAAGTCGGGCATCTTCAACCTCGGGACCGGCCGTGCGCAGCCGTTCAACGATATCGCGTCGACGGTCGTGAATACGTTGCGCGCGCTCGACAACCTGCCGCCGCTGACGCTCGCGCAGCAGGTCGAGCAAGGGCTGATCGAATACGTGCCGTTCCCCGATGCGCTGCGCGGCAAGTACCAGTGCTTCACGCAGGCCGACCAGACGAAACTGCGCGCGGCCGGTTACGACGCACCGTTCCTGACCGTGCAGGAAGGCGTCGACCGCTACGTGCGTTGGCTATCCGGCCAGGTTTAAACGGAAGCGTTGCGTCGATAGACTGGGTCTCACGGTCGGCAGCCGCCGGCCGTATTCATCGGAGATCCAGCACATGATCAGAAAATGGTTGGCCGCAGCGGCAATGCTCGGCACGATCGCCTCGGCCTGGGCGGCCGTCGACGTCAACACCGCCAACGAGGATGCGCTCGTCGGCATCAAGGGTATCGGCCCGGCGCGGGCAAAGGCGATTCTCGACGAACGCGGCGCACGCGGTCCGTTCAGGAATGCGGAGGATCTCGCCGCACGCGTGAAAGGCATGGGCGGCCATACCGTCGAGCGGCTTCAGCAGGAAGGCCTGACGATCGGTGCGGCCGGCACGGGTGCCGCGCAGCCGGCCCCGGGCAAGCCGGCCGCCGGCAAGCCTGCGGCCGCACCTGCCCGCACCACCACGCAGAAGTAACGCGTCGCGCGCAGCCGACAACAAGCTCCTTCAGTCGCCGTCGTTGCGACGGCTTCCCGCGGCATGCCGCGGGTTTTTTGCGTGGGCACGGCGCATGCGGCGTCCACGCGTTGCACGGCATGCGTATTCCATCGCCGCAATGGGGTTGCCGGCGCGAGCAGCGGTGCTGGTTTACAATCGATCGATTGATCGGCCTCGTACTCACGGTATATCCATGGCTTACAAAACTATCGAAGACACGATCGGCAATACGCCGCTCGTCCAACTGGTCCGCTTGCCGGACGACGAGATTCGCGCGCGCAACAACGTGGTGCTCGCGAAGCTCGAAGGCAACAATCCGGCCGGTTCCGTGAAGGATCGCCCGGCGCTGTCGATGATCAGCAAGGCCGAGGCGCGCGGGCGCATCAAGCCGGGCGACACGCTGATCGAGGCGACCAGCGGCAACACCGGTATCGCACTCGCGATGGCAGCGGCGATCCGCGGCTACAAGATGGTGCTGATCATGCCGGAGGACCTGTCGGTCGAGCGCCGCCAGAGCATGGCCGCCTACGGTGCCGAAATCATCCTGACGCCGGTGAAGGGCGGGATGGAACTGGCACGTGATCTCGCGGACGAGATGCAGCGCGAAGGAAAGGGCGTGATCCTCGACCAGTTCGCGAACCCCGACAATCCGATTGCGCACTACGAAGCGACGGGCCCGGAAATCTGGCGCGATACCGAAGGGCGCGTCACGCACTTCGTGTCGGCAATGGGCACGACGGGCACGATCATGGGCACGTCGCGCTATCTGAAGGAGCAAAATCCGGCGATCGAGATCGTCGGTGCGCAGCCGGAAGACGGTTCGCGCATTCCGGGCATCCGCAAGTGGCCGGAAGCCTATATGCCGACGATCTTCGATCGCAGCCGTGTCGACCGCGTCGAGAGCGTGAGCCAGGCTGCGTCGGAAACGATGGCGCGCCGCCTCGCGGCTGTCGAAGGCATCTTCGCGGGCATTTCGTCGGGCGGCGCATGCGAAGTCGCGATGCGCATCGCGCGTCAGGTCGAGAATGCGACGATCGTGTTCATCGTCTGCGATCGCGGCGACCGCTACCTGTCCACGGGCGTGTTTCCTGCCTGAACGCGGGCAGATGCGCGTCGCACGCGTACGAAAAGAAAGCGCCGCTTGTGCGGCGCTTTTTCATTGGGCGGGCGGTGCTTACTGCGACTGTGTATCGGTGGTATTCGGCTGAAGTGCGCCGCTCGCTTCCATCTGCGCCTTTACAGCCTCGCCAAGCTGGTACACGGTAAGCGCGTAGAAGAAGCTGCGGTTGTAGCGCGTCAGCACGTAGAAATTCTTGAGCCCGAGCATGTATTCGGTCGCGCGGCCCGGCGACGGCAGGTCGACCACCGTCACGGGCGTGCCGGCTTCGGTCGTGATGTTGACCGTCGGCTCGTTCAGCGTCATGCCCGCGCGCAGCAGTTGCGACAGTGCCCAGTGCGGTTCGGGCTGGCCGTCGGCGGCGGCCTGTGCGATCCCCAGGCTGCCCGTGTCGGGCGTGATCTGCCAGACCACCGGGCGGTCGGTTTCCCAGCCGTGCTGCTTCAGGTAGTTCGCGACGCTGCCGATCGCATCGACAGGACTGCTGCGCAGGTCGACATGGCCCGTGCCGTCGAAGTCGACCGCATATTCGCGGATGCTGCTCGGCAGGAACTGCGGAATCCCGATCGCGCCCGTATACGAACCGAGCACGGTGGTCGGGTCGAGCTGGTTGTCGCGGGTCCAGACCAGGAAATCCTCGAGGTTCTTGCGGAACGTCGCCTGGCGGCTGTCACGATTCGGCGTGTCCGGATAGTCGAACGTGAGCGTCGTCAGCGCGTCGAGCACGCGGAAATTGCCCATGTAGCGGCCGTAGATCGTCTCGACACCGATGATGCCGACGATCACCTCGGGCGGCACGCCGAATTGCTCGGATGCACGCTGCAGCGTTGCCTGGTTCGCCTTCCAGAATTTCACGCCCGCGTTGATGCGGATCGGCTCGATGAAGCGCGAGCGATAGATGCGCCAGTTCTTGACCGTCGGCGACGGGGCCGGTTTCACGAGCTTGACCGCTGTCGCCGAATAGCTGATGCGCGAGAACAGCGCATGCAGGCTCGCGGAGTCGAAGCCGTTGCGGCTGACCATCTCGTCGATGAACGCGTCGACCTTCGCGTTGTTCGCGTAACGCTGCGGAACGATTTCCTCTTCGAAGGTCTGGCCTTGCGGCGTCGGCTGTTGCGGCTGGGCCTGTGCGACGAGCGTGCCCGCGGGCTTCGCGGGTTGCGTCTGCGCGCCGGCGGGCGCGGCGCCGAGGGCCGCGACGACAGCGGCCGCGACGAGCGGAACGCGAACACGGAACAGCGCGGAGAGAAGGGCGGCAGGCTTGCTGGAATTCATGTCGAAGCGGGCGGACAGGGCGATTGGGTTCGGCGCAGTATACCCGACGGATCCGGCGCGCCGGGGCGTGGCAGGCCCCCGTTGTGG
This sequence comes from Burkholderia sp. 22088, assembly GCF_052045915.1. Taxonomy (NCBI): domain Bacteria; kingdom Pseudomonadati; phylum Pseudomonadota; class Betaproteobacteria; order Burkholderiales; family Burkholderiaceae; genus Burkholderia; species Burkholderia sp. 22088. Next base: position 287,210 of record NZ_JBQEPY010000004.1, on the reverse strand, counting down.
TAAGTTAGCGGCGAATTCGCGGCAGACGATGGACATCATTGATGGAGACCTGCGGCGCACCGTGCGCCGCGGATGACAGCTTATGGCAACCGCTTTCTATACGCACCCCGACTGCATGCTGCACGAGATGGGGGAATGGCATCCGGAATGTCCGGCCCGCCTGTCGGCGATCCAGGATCAACTGATCGCGAGCCGCATCGACGATCTGATCGTGCACGAAACCGCGCCGTTCGCGAGCGAGGTGGCGCTGGGCCGGGTGCATACGCAGGCGCACATCGACTACATCCGGAGCATGACGCCGGTCGACGGCTACGTCGAGATCGATCCCGATACGCTGATGAACCGCGATACGTGGCGCGCGGCGTTGCGTGCGGCCGGCGCCGCGATCGCGGCGACCGACGCGGTGATCGAAGGCCGCTATGCGAATGCGTTCTGTGGCGTGCGTCCGCCCGGCCACCATGCGGAGCCTGCGCGTGCGATGGGTTTCTGCTTCTTCAACAACGTCGCGATCGCCGCGCGACATGCGCTCGACGTACACGGTCTGGAGCGTGTCGCGATCATCGATTTCGACGTGCATCACGGCAACGGCACCGAGGCGGCGTTCGCGAACGACGAGCGGGTGCTGATGTGCAGCTTCTTCCAGCATCCGCTGTACCCGTTCTCGGGCGTCGATCACCAGGCGCCGAACATGGTCAACCTGCCGATGCCCGCGCGCAGCAACGGGATGGCGATCCGCGAAGCCGTCGACATGTTCTGGCTGCCGCGCCTCGATGCGTTCAAGCCGCAGATGCTGTTCGTGTCCGCGGGTTTCGATGCGCATCGCGAGGACGACATCGGCAATCTCGGCCTCGTCGAAGCCGATTTCGAATGGTTGACCGCGCAGATCGTCGAGGTGGCGCGCCGGCATGCGCAGGGGCGCATCGTGAGCTGCCTCGAAGGCGGCTACAACCTGTCCGCGCTCGGGCGCAGCGTCGTCGCGCACCTGCGCGTACTGGCCGGCATCTGACGATCGCGTGACCGGCCGGGCCGGACGCGCTCAGCGCGCCGGCACGCGCGCATGAATCCACGCGATCAGCGCGTCGATCACGCGATCGCGTTCGAGATCGTTCATCGTTTCGTGAAAGCCGTCTTCGTACAGCGTCAACGTGCGATCGGGCGAGCCGACGCACGCACCGAACGCACGGCTGCCGTCGGGTTCGGTCAGCTTGTCCTCGGTGCCGTGATAGACGAGCACCGGAACGCGCAGCCCGCCGCGACCGCTTTCGATGCGTGCCATCGCGTCGAGAATCTCCGCGCCGGTGCGCGCGGGCACCGGGCCATGATGGACGAGCGGATCGGCGCGATTGGCTGCGACGATGGCCGGATCGCGCGACAGCAGCGCGGCATCGATCCTGATTGCGGGGAAGGTCGGCCATATGCGGCTGATGACGCGGCTCACAGCAAGCATCCAGCGCGGCACGTCACGTCCCGGCGCGAGCGCCGGGCTCGACAGCACGAGGCCGGCCAGCTCGTGGCCGCGTGCCGGCGCGCGTTCGATCGCGTACAGCGCCGCGACCGCCCCGCCCATGCTGTGCCCCATCAGGAACAGCGGCGAATTGCCGCGTGCGGCTTCGGCGACCAGCGCATCCGCATCGTTCAGATAGCCGTCGAAGCGCTCGACCCAGGCGCGTTTGCCGGGTGACTGGCCGTGCCCGCGCAGGTCGATCGCGAGCACCTCGATGCCGGCCGCATTCAGCCGGCCGGCGAGCGCGGCATAGCGACCCGCGTGTTCGGCAAGGCCATGTACGAGCGCGATCGTCGCGCGCGGCGGCTCGGTGCCGTCGCCAGCCGGCCAGCGGTACGACGCCAGTTCGAGCCCGTCGGCGGTACGCAGGCGGCCCATCGTCGGCGCGGGTGGGGACGATGGCGCCGGTCCGGCGGTGGCAGGTGCGGCGGCCGGCGTGGTGGTGGCGGTCATCTGGCGTGTCCCCTGTCGGTTGGTTGGTGTTCCGGATCATAGTCGCGGCATCGTCGTGGCGCGCCAGCGGCATCCCTCTAATTTCGTGCGGTTATGAAAAGATCGAAATCGATTATTAAGGGGAATGAGGGGTTTGCGGTAAAATCGACGGTTATTCCAGATGCATCGGCGGCCGACTGGCGGGCCAACTCGCCGGCCGGCCGCCGTTTTGTTTACATGATCGAATTACGCAATCTTTCGCAGCGATTTCCCGGGCCGGGCGGCTGGGTCGAGGCGCTGCGCAACATCAACCTGACGATCCCGCAGGGCGAGGTGTTCGGCATCATCGGCCGAAGCGGCGCCGGCAAGAGCACGCTCGTGCGCACCATCAACCTGCTCACGCGGCCGACCGAAGGCAATGTCGTCGTCGGCGGGCTCGATCTCACGCTGCTGTCGGCTGGCGCGCTGCGCGAGGCGCGACGCGAGATCGGCATGATCTTCCAGCACTTCAACCTGCTGTCGTCGCGCACGGTGTTCGACAACGTCGCGCTGCCGCTCGAGCTGGCCGGCGCAAGCCGTGCCGACATCGAGGCCGCGGTGCTGCCGCTGCTCGACCTCGTCGGGCTGTCCGCGCAGAAGGATCGCTATCCGTCGCAGATCAGCGGCGGGCAGAAGCAGCGCGTCGGCATCGCACGCGCGCTCGCGAGCCAGCCGAAGGTGCTGCTGTCGGACGAAGCGACGTCCGCGCTCGATCCCGAGACCACGCGCTCGATCCTCGACCTGCTGAAGCGCATCAACCGCGAACTCGGCCTGACGATCGTGCTGATCACGCACCAGATGGAAGTGATCAAGCAGGTGTGCGATCGCGTCGCGGTGCTCGATGCGGGGCGCGTGGTCGAGGAAGGCCGCGTGATCGACGTGTTCCTGCAGCCGCATCACGAGGTGACGCGCGCCCTGATCGGCGACGTGATCGCGCAGGAGTTGCCGCCCGCGCTGAAGGCGCGCGTGGCCGAGCGGCTGAAGACCGGCAGCGGGCATCTGCTGCGGCTGGCGTTTACGGGCTCGGGCGTCGACCAGCCGATCCTGTCGGAAACGATCCGTCGGTACGAACTCGATTTCAACATCCTGCATGGCCAGATCGACGAGATCCAGGGTCAGGCATTCGGTTCGCTCGCGGTGCTCGCGGGCGGCGAGCCGGGCAAGGTCGGGCAGGCGCTCGCGTTCCTGCGCGAACAAGGTGTGGTGGTAGAGGAGCTTTCGTATGTTGAGTGAGATGTTCGATATGTTCGTGCAGTCGTTCTGGGAGACGCTGATCATGGTCGGCATCTCCGGGGCGGTCGGCGCGCTCGTCGGTCTGCCGCTCGGCGTGCTGCTCTACCTGACCGACCGCCAGGGCGTGCTGCAGAACCTCGCGGTGAATCGCGTGCTCGGCGGCATCGTGAATGCCGTCCGCTCGACGCCGTTCATCATCCTGCTGGTCGCGGTGATTCCGTTTACGCGGCTCGTCACGGGTTCGTCGATCGGCACGGCCGCGGCGGTCGTGCCGCTGACGCTCGCGGCCGCGCCGTTCATCGCGCGTCTCGTCGAGACGGCGCTGCGCGAAGTCGACCGCGGGCTGATCGAGGCCGCGCAATCGATGGGCGCGACCACGTCGCAGATCGTCTTCAAGGTGCTGTTGCCCGAATCGCTGCCGGGTGTCGTCGCGGGCCTGACGATCACGTTCGTGTCGCTGGTCGGCTATTCGGCGATGGCGGGCGCGATCGGCGGCGGCGGGCTCGGCGATCTCGGGATCCGCTACGGTTATCAGCGCTATCTGCCGGAAGTGATGTGGACGGTCGTCGCGATCCTGATCGTGTTCGTGCAGATCGTGCAGTCGTTCGGCGACTGGCTCGTCCGCCGGCTGAGTCACAAATAAGACGAAATTGATCCGTTAGGGGAGAGAGACGATGCAACGACGCTTCATGCTGAAGTTCGCGGTGGCACTCGGCGCAGCCGCGCTGTTCGCGGGTGCGCACGCACAGGCCGAAACCATCAAGGTGGGCGTGACGGGTGGGCCGCACGCGCAGATCATGGAGGCGGTGAAGAAGGTCGCGGCGAAGAGCGGCCTCGACATCCGCATCGTCGAATTCTCCGATTACGTGCAGCCGAACGCCGCGCTCGCGTCGGGCGACCTCGATGCGAACAGCTACCAGCACGACCCGTATCTGCAGGCGCAGGTGAAGGATCGCGGCTACAAGCTGATCAAGGTCGCGGATACCGTCACGTTCCCGATGGGCATCTATTCGAAGCGCGTGAAGTCGCTGGCCGAACTGAAGCCGGGCGCGCGCATCGCGGTTCCGAACGATCCGACCAACGGCGGCCGTGCGTTGCTGTTGCTGCAGAAGCAGGGCCTGTTGAAGCTGCGTGCGGACGCGGGGCTGAAGGCGACGCCGCTCGATATCGTCGACAATCCGCGCAAGCTGAAGATCGTCGAGCTTGATGCGGCGCAGATTCCGCGTTCGCTCGGCGACGTCGACGCGGCCGCGATCAATACTAACTACGCGATGGAAGCGGGGTTGAAACCGAAACAGGACGCGATCGCGATCGAAGGGCCGAGCGGCCCGTACGCGAACGTCCTGGCGATCCGCGAGGCGGACCGGAACAAGCCGTGGGTGGCGAAACTGATCGCGGCCTATCATTCGGCCGATGTGAAGCAGTTCATCGAAGGCAAGTTCGGCGGAGCGGTCATTGCCGCCTGGTAACGGGCGAACAACGGGACGCCCGGAGAGATTAGAGTCGATGATCGAAAACCCGGGCTTTGCGTCCGGGTTTTTTCTCTTTTAAAATAGAACGATCGTTCGCTATCATTGGCGCGTCGTCAAGAAGCGGTATCCTCGACAACCATGATGGTTGGGTCCGCTTGGCCGCGCAGTCATGAGGCCTCGCTATAGAATGGCCTCTGGTCGTATTCGTAACTTTGGAGCGTGTGCATGAAAATCCTGGTGCCAGTGAAAAGAGTGGTCGATTACAACGTGAAGGTCCGCGTGAAGTCGGACAACACGGGCGTCGACATCGCGAACGTGAAGATGTCGATGAACCCGTTCGACGAAATCGCGGTGGAAGAAGCGGTGCGCCTGAAGGAAGCGGGCGTCGCGACCGAAGTGATCGCGGTGTCGGTGGGCGTGACGCAAGCGCAGGAAACGCTGCGCACGGCGCTGGCGATCGGCGCGGATCGCGCGATCCTCGTCGAATCGAACGACAGCGTCGAGCCGCTGGCCGTCGCGAAGATCCTGAAGGCGCTGGTCGACAAGGAGCAGCCGCAACTGGTGATCCTCGGCAAGCAGGCAATCGACGACGATTCGAACCAGACGGGCCAGATGCTGGCCGCGCTGGCCGGTCTCCCGCAAGCGACGTTCGCATCGAAGGTGACGATCGCGGACGGCAAGGCAACGGTTGCACGCGAAGTCGACGGCGGCGCGGAAACGCTGTCGCTGACGCTGCCGGCGGTCGTGACGACCGACCTGCGCCTGAACGAGCCGCGCTACGTGACGCTGCCGAACATCATGAAGGCGAAGAAGAAGCCGCTGGAAACGGTGAAGCCGGAAGACCTCGGCGTGGACGTCGCGCCGCGTCTGAAGACGCTGAAGGTGGCCGAGCCGCCGAAGCGCGCAGCCGGCGTGAAGGTGCCGGACGTGAAGACGCTGGTCGAGAAGCTGAAGACCGAAGCCAAGGTGCTGTAAGAGGGAGCGGAAAGAAATGACGATTCTGGTGATTGCAGAACACGACAACGCGTCGATCAAGGCCGCGACGCTGAACACGGTGGCGGCGGCAGCGAAGATCGGTGGCGACATTCACGTGCTGGTCGCAGGCCACAATGCGCAAGGCGCAGCCGACGCGGCAGCAAAGATCGCGGGTGTATCGAAGGTGCTGCTGGCCGACGCGCCGCAACTCGAAGCAGGTCTCGCGGAAAACGTCGAAGCGACCGCGCTGAACATCGCGAAGGACTATTCACACATCCTCGCGCCGGCGACGGCCTACGGCAAGAACATCGCGCCGCGTATCGCCGCGAAGCTGGACGTCGCGCAGATCTCGGACATCACGGCGGTTGACAGTGCCGACACGTTCGAGCGCCCGATCTACGCGGGCAACGCGATCGCGACGGTGCAGTCGAGCGACCCGATCAAGGTCATCACGGTGCGTGCGACCGGTTTCGATCCGGTGGCAGCGGAAGGCGGCAGCGCGTCGGTCGAGAAGATCGAAGCAGCGGCAGACGCCGGCAAGTCGCAGTTCGTGAGCCGTGAAGTGACGAAGCTGGACCGTCCGGAGCTCACCAGCGCGAAGATCATCGTGTCGGGCGGCCGCGGTCTGGGCAGCGGCGAGAACTACACGAAGGTGCTGGAGCCGCTGGCCGACAAGCTGTCGGCAGCGCTCGGCGCATCGCGCGCGGCAGTCGACGCCGGCTACGTGCCGAACGACTACCAGGTCGGCCAGACCGGCAAGATCGTCGCACCGCAGCTGTACATCGCGGTCGGCATCTCGGGTGCGATCCAGCATCTGGCCGGCATGAAGGATTCGAAGGTGATCGTCGCGATCAACAAGGATCCGGAAGCGCCGATCTTCAGCGTGGCCGACTACGGCCTCGTCGGCGATCTGTTCGCGCTCGTGCCGGAGCTCGTGAACGAGCTCGGCTGACGCAGTGTGACGCTCAGGCGGTAAGCACACGAGAAGAGGGGCGCGACGAGCGCCCCTTTTTTTCGCCATCGACAGAAGAGAGAAGAGGGAGACACACCATGAGCTATAACGCCCCCGTCAAGGACATGCTGTTCGTGCTGAAGGAACTCGCGGGCATCGACACCGTTGCGCAACTACCGGGTTTCGAGGACGCCGGTTACGACACGGCGCAGGCCGTGCTCGACGAGTCCGCGAAATTCTGCGGCGAGGTGCTGGCGCCGCTGAACGTCGAAGGCGACCGCAATCCGAGCAGCTGGAAGGACGGTGTCGTGACCGCGACGCCGGGCTTCGGCGAAGCGTTCCGCCAGTTCGTCGAAGGCGGCTGGCAGGGGCTGCAGCACCCGTCCGAATACGACGGCCAGGGGCTGCCGAAGCTGATCGCGACGCCGTGCATCGAGATGCTGAACGCGTCGAACCTGTCGTTCGCGCTGTGTCCGCTGCTGACCGACGGCGCGATCGAGGCGCTGCTGACGGCCGGCACCGACGAGCAGAAGCAGCGCTACGTGCCGAAGCTGATCTCGGGCGAATGGACCGGCACGATGAACCTGACCGAGCCGCAGGCGGGCTCGGATCTTGCGCTGGTGCGTTCGCGCGCCGAGCCGCAGGGCGACGGCACGTACAAGGTGTTCGGCACGAAGATCTTCATCACGTGGGGCGAGCACGACATGGCGGACAACATCGTCCACCTGGTGCTGGCACGCACGCCGAACGCGCCGGAAGGCGTGAAGGGCATCTCGCTGTTCATCGTGCCGAAGTTCCTGGTGAACGAGGACGGCTCGCTGGGCGCGCGCAACGACGTGCACTGCGTATCGATCGAGCACAAGCTCGGGATCAAGGCGAGCCCGACGGCGGTGCTGCAATATGGCGATAACGGCGGCGCGATCGGTTACCTGATCGGCGAAGAAAACCGCGGCCTCGAATACATGTTCATCATGATGAACGCGGCGCGCTTCGGCGTCGGGATGCAGGGGATCGGCGTGGCCGACCGCGCGTACCAGAAGGCCGCGGAATTCGCGAAGGAGCGCGTGCAGAGCCGCCCGGTGGACGGGTCGGCCAAGCAGTCGGTGACGATCATCCATCACCCGGACGTGCGCCGGATGCTCGGCACGATGCGCGCGCTGACCGAAGGCGCGCGCTCGCTGGCATACGTGGCCGCGGCGCACAGCGACATTGCCCACCGCCATTCGGACGAGGCGACGCGGGCGCGTCATCAGGCAATCTACGAATATCTGGTGCCGGTCGTGAAGGGCTGGAGCACGGAGATGGTGAACGACGTGGCGAGCCTGGGCGTGCAGGTGCACGGCGGGATGGGGTTCATCGAGGAAACCGGCGCGGCGCAGTATTACCGCGATGCGCGGATCCTGGCGATCTACGAAGGCACGACGGCGATCCAGGCGAACGACCTGGTGGGCCGCAAGACGCTGCGCGACGGCGGCGCGGTGGCGAAGGCGCTGATCGCCGAAATCGGCGAGACTGTCGCGGCGCTGGGCAAGCTGGACGGTGCGGCGGCCGCATCGATGAAGGTGCAACTGGAGAAGGGCGCGAAGGCGCTGTCGTCGGTGGTGGATTACGTGCTGGCGAACGCGAAGCAGGACCCGAATGCGGTGTTCGCGGGCAGCGTGCCGTACCTGAAGCTGGCGGGCGTGGTGCTGTGCGGATGGCAGATGGCGCGTGCGCTGGTGGCCGCGCAGGCGAACCGCGCGAGCGACCCGGCGTTCTTCGGTGCGAAGATCGCGATCGCGCAGCTCTATGCGGAGCAGGTGCTGGTGCAGGCAGGCGCGCTCGAAGCGTCGATTGTCGGCACGAAGGGCAACGAGGGCGTGCTCGCGTTGACGGAAGACCAGTTCTGATTCTTCGCGGGACACTCGAGGTCATGAAAAAGGCGCCCCACGGGGCGCCTTTCTTTTTGATGCCGGCCGGCAGGCCCGCATTGCTGCGGGCGGCAGCGGCTTATGCGTAGGCCGGGCGCGTCTGGCCTGCCACGTCCTTCAGGTAACGGTGTACCGACAGGTCGTCAGCCTGGATCGCAGGCATCTTGCCCGAGATCAGGTCCGCGAGCAGTTGGCCCGAACCGCACGACATCGTCCAGCCGAGCGTGCCGTGACCGGTGTTCAGGAACAGGTTCGACACCGGCGTGCGGCCGACGATCGGCGTGCCGTCCGGCGTCATCGGGCGCAGGCCCGTCCAGAACGTAGCCTTCGACGTGTCACCGCCGCCCGGGAACAGGTCGTTCACGCACATTTCGAGCGTTTCGCGGCGCGCGGCGCGCAGCTTCTTGTCGAAGCCGACGATTTCCGCCATGCCGCCGACGCGGATGCGCTGGTCGAAACGCGTGATCGCGATCTTGTAGGTTTCGTCGAGCACGGTCGACACGGGCGCGGCCGCTTCGTTGACGATCGGCGCGGTGATCGAATAGCCCTTCAGCGGATAGACGGGGATCTTCATCAGGTTCGAGATGAAGCTGGTCGAGTACGAGCCGAGCGCGACGACGTACGCGTCCGCACGCACCGTCTCGCTGCCGCACTGCACGCCGGCGATCTTGCCGCCCGCGATCGCGAGCGCATCGATCGGCGTGTTGTAGCGGAACTTCACGCCGAGCGATTCCGCGAGTGCCGCGAGACGCGTCGTGAACAGCTGGCAGTCGCCCGTTTCGTCGCCCGGCAGACGCAGGCCGCCCGTCAGCTTGTGCGAAACGGCGGCGAGGGCCGGTTCGGCATTCTTCAGGTCGGCCGGCGACAGCAGTTCGAACGGCACGTTCGCTTCCTGAAGGACGGCGATGTCCTTCGCTGCACCATCGAGTTGCTGCTGCGTGCGGAACAGTTGCAGCGTGCCGCCCGTGCGGCCTTCGTACTGGATGCCGGTATCGGCGCGCAGCGCCTGCAGGCAGTCGCGGCTGTATTCGGCGAGGCGAACCATGCGGCCCTTGTTGACTGCATAGCGCTCGGCCGTGCAGTTGCGCAGCATCTGGTACATCCACTGGAGCTGGAAGCGCGTGCCGTCGAGGCGGATCGCGAGCGGCGCGTGTTTCTCGAACATCCATTTGACGGCCTTCAGCGGCACGCCGGGGGCGGCCCACGGCGCGGCATAGCCGGGGGAGATCTGGCCAGCGTTCGCGAAGCTCGTCTCGAGTGCCGGGCCGGCCTCCCGGTCGATCACCGTGACTTCATGACCGGCGCGCGCGAGGTAATACGCGCTTGCCACGCCCACCACACCGCTGCCCAGAATGACGACTCGCATAGCTGCTCCAGATGGAAGGGACCAGATCGAGGCCGGGCGCACCTGCGGCTCCGTGTAACCTCTAGCTGATCTAGTTTTTTTCGCTATGGTATTGTCGAATGTGTAGGTTTTGTTATCGTATTTTTCAGGTTTTCAGCATAAACAAATGAGAACGCAACGTCAGCCCGTACGCTCGCTCGACAAGCTCGACCGGCGCATCCTGAAACTGCTCCAGGACGACGGCCGGATGGCGATGAAGGACCTCGCGGAACAGGTCGGACTGACCGTCACGCCGTGCATCGAGCGTGTGCGGCGCATGGAGCGGGACGGCGTGATCACCGGTTATCACGCGCGTGTCGATCCCCACCAGCTGGATGCCGCGCTGCTGGTGTTCGTCGAGATCACGCTCGGCCACAAGGGCGGCAACATGTTCGAGCAATTCCGCCGGGAAGTGATGAAGATCGACGAGGTGCTCGAGTGTCATCTCGTGTCCGGCGATTTCGACTACCTGATCAAGGCGCGGATCGGCGAAATGGCCGACTACCGCAAGCTGCTCGGCGACATCCTGCTGCAGTTGCCCGGCGCCGTGCAGTCGAAGAGCTATGTCGTGATGGAAGAAATCAAGGAGACGCTGACGATCGCGGTGGGCGACTGACGTACCGGCGGCAGGCCGCCGGACCCTTTATCCCGCCCTTGGCACGCTGCGCCCGATACTGTATAAATGTACAGTATTGGGCGCAGGCGAATGGGTGGGCATATGGACGATCGATCCGACAACGAATTTCCGATAGCGCCGCCCGTGCCCCGCAAGGGGCGCGGTGCGGTCGACAACCTGCAGGGGCGATACGAGATCGCCCAGCGTGAAGCGGTCGACGACGGCTGGACACACGAGTCGGACGATGCCGATTTCCCCGCGCCGCTGCGCACGCAGGTATTCGAGGAGCGGGCGAAGAGCATCCTGACGCACAACCAGTCGCCCGATATTCCATTCAGCGTATCGCTCAATCCGTATCGCGGTTGCGAGCACGGGTGCATCTACTGCTTTGCGCGTCCGACACACAGTTATCTCGGATTGTCGCCGGGGCTCGATTTCGAAAGCCGCATCTATGCGAAGGTCAATGCGGCCGAGTTGCTCGAGCGCGAGATTTCGCGCAAGCGCTACGTGCCGGAGCCGATCGCGCTCGGCGTCAACACCGACGCCTACCAGCCGGTCGAGCGCGAATTGCGCATCACGCGCAGCGTGATTCAGGTGATGCACGATCGCGGGTTGCCGTTCGCGGCGATCACGAAGTCGTCGCTGATCGAGCGCGATCTCGACTTGCTCGCGCCGATGGCCGAGCGCAAGCAGGTGATGGCGGCGGTCACGATCACGACGCTCGACGCCGATCTCGCGCGCGCGCTCGAGCCGCGCGCGGCGACGCCGGCGCGACGGTTGCGTACGATTCGTGCGCTGAGCGAGGCGGGCGTGCCGGTCGGCGTGAGCATTGCGCCGGTGATTCCGTTCGTCACCGAGCCCGACATGGAGCGTGTGCTCGAGGCGTGCGCGGAAGCCGGCGCGACGCATGCGAGCTACATCATCCTGAGGTTGCCGTGGGAAGTCGCGCCGCTGTTCAAGAACTGGCTGGCCGCGCATTTTCCCGACCGCGCGGAGCGCGTGATGAACCGCGTGCGCGACATGCGCGGCGGGAAAGACTACGACTCGGATTTCTCGAAACGGATGAAGGGCGAGGGAATCTGGGCCGACTTGCTGCGGCAGCGCTTCCGCCAGGCCGTCAAGCGGCTCGGGCTGAACGAGCGCACGAACGGCATTCTCGATCTGTCGCAGTTTCGCGGCACGCCTGCCGCCGCAGCGCCGGTGCCGCGTGTTGCTGTTCGTTCAGCCGGCACGCGATCGACGCAGGCGCGCGACGACATGCAATTGAACCTGTTCTGATCGGTGCGCCAAGCCGGCGCGGGGTGCCGGTGCGTCGCGTTCGTTGCGCTTACTGCGAAATCTGCTTGGCCGCTTCGACCTGCGACTCGAAATACGTCTGGAACGACAGTGCGAGCGCGGTCATCAGCAGGAACGCACCGATCAGCAGCGAGAAGATCACCACGAAGATCACGGTCCAGCCCGACTTGCTTTGCCTGCCCGTCTCCGCGTTGAATTGCGCGTCCCATTTTTCGTCGGGACGCAGCCCGTAGACGAGCGCGGCGAGGAAGGCGGCCAGCAGCGAGATTGCGCCGGGTACCGCAAGCCACCAGCCTAGGCCGGCGCTGCGCTGGGTCGCGGCGAGCAAGAGGAAGCCCGGGATGCCGACGATCGTCGCGAGCAGGTGCGCCCAGCCGTACACATCGCGAAAGCCATACAGATAGAAGCGGTGCGCGCCGAGCGAACCGAACAGGAACGCGAGGGCGGCGGTGAGCGTCTTGGAGCGGAAGCGGCGGGACGGTGCGGTGCTGCTGGACATGGATGGCGGCGTATTGTCGTTGGCATGGGCGGCCGGCGGGCCGGCGCGGGCGCGCGGCCCGGCACGCATTCTACGATGCCCGGTCGGGGCCGGTCACCCCTGTACTGCGTCAAGGTGCCGCATAGGTCACGCGATAGATTGCGCCCGCGTAGTCGTCGCTGACGAGCAGCGAGCCGTCCGGCAGCGGCAGCACGTCGGCAGGGCGTCCCCATACCGTGCCGTCGGGCCGCAGCCAGCCCGTGACGAACGGAGTCTGGCGCGCGTGGCTGCCGTCTGCCGAGACCACAACACGCATCACGCGGTAGCCGACCTTCGTGCTGCGGTTCCACGAGCCGTGTTCGGCGATGAACACGTTGTTGCGGTACGACGCCGGAAACATCGGCCCTGTATAGAAGCGCATGCCGAGGGCCGCGACGTGCGCACCGAGTTTCAATACGGGCGGCACGTAGTGGCGGCAAACGTCGGGGCTGCCGAATTCGGGGTCGGGCGTGTCGCCGCCATGGCAGTACGGGAAGCCGAAGTCGAGGCCCGCGCGCGGTGCGCGGTTCAGCTTGTCGTCGGGCACGTCGTCGCCCATCATGTCGCGCCCGTTGTCGGTAAACCACAGCTCGCCCGAATCGGGGTGCCACGCGAAGCCGACCGTATTGCGTATGCCGCGGGCGACAACCTCGCTCCCGCTGCCGTCCGCCTTCATGCGCGCGATGATCGCGTAGCGGCTGCGATCCGCGAGACAGACGTTGCACGGTGCGCCGGTCGGCACGTACAGCTTGCCGTCGGGGCCGAACGCGATGAATTTCCAGCCGTGATGGTGTTCGGTCGGCAGCGCGTCGGTGACGACGGCGGGTGTGGGCGGCGTGGCGAGCCGGTCGTCGATGCGATCGAGCCGCAGGATGCGCGATACGGCTGATATATAGAGTGCGCCGTCACGGTAGGCGACACCGACGGGCATATCGAGCCCGGAAGCGATCACGTAGCGCGCGCTGATCCGGCCCTCGTGCATCACGAACGCGTGCACGCGGCCTTCCCGCGTGCCGACATACAGGATGCCGCGTGGCGACCACGCCATTTCGCGCGCGGTCGGTACCGCGTCGGCCAGCACTTCGACGTGGAAGCCGGGCGGCACGACGAGTTCGCCCACCGGCAGCGGCGCGGCTGACGCCATTGCGGATACGAGGCAGGCAAGGCCGGCAAGCAGCGCCGCGAAACGGTGCTGCGCGTGGCGCATCGAGGCGGCGCGAAGGGGCGGCATGACGGTGTGGAACGTCCCGGACACGACGATTCTATGCCCGGCGGACAGGCCGCCCGCGGATTTTTTGCGCGTAAGTGTTTGTTGTACCTCTGGTTTCCGGCTATAATCGCGTGTTTCAGTAGTTTCGAACCCGGTTTTCCCGAAGGACATCATATGGTTATCATCCGTCTGGCTCGTGGCGGCTCGAAGAAGCGCCCGTTCTACAACATCGTTGCTACCGATTCGCGCAACCGTCGTGACGGCCGCTTCATCGAGCGCGTCGGCTTCTACAACCCGGTCGCCACGAAGGGCGAATCGCTGCGTATCGCTCAGGATCGCCTGACGTACTGGCAAGGCGTTGGCGCGCAACTGTCGCCGACCGTCCAGCGTCTCGTGAAGGAAGCGCAAAAGGCGCAACCGGCTGCCTAACATGGCACGGTGTGCCGGTCGTGCCGGCTGTGAGGTGCATTGATGGCGGGTCACGATTCCGGTAATGCAAGGCGCGGGCGTGCGTCGTTTGGCGCATTCGTCCGCAAGCCGGTCGAGCGCGACGTTGTCGCGAACGCCGGTCAGGCTGCCGAGCAGGGCAGTCTCGAAGTGGCGCAAGCCTGGCCCGACGATGCCGTCGAGGTCGGGGCAGTCGTCGACGCCTATGGCCTGAAGGGTTGGGTCAAGGTGGCGACGCATGCCGACGCCGGTCGCGGTGGCGATGCGCTGCTCAAGGCACGCCGCTGGTGGCTGGAGCGCGGTGCGGAGCGGCTTTCCGTCCGCATCCTGCAGTCGAAGACGCACAGCGACACTGTCGTTGCGCAACCCGCGGGCGTGAGCGACCGCGATGCCGCGCTGGCCATGCGCGGTTTTCGCGTGTTCGTGCGCCGGGAAGATTTCCCGGCATTGGCCGCGGACGAATTCTATTGGGTCGACCTGATCGGTCTCGATGTCGTCAACGAGCAATCGGTGGCGCTCGGAAAGGTGAGCGGGATGATCGACAACGGCGTGCATTCGATCATGCGTGTCGAGTATCCGGCGACCGGCAAAGACGGTCAGCCGACCACCGACGAGCGGTTGATTCCGTTCGTCGGCGTATACGTCAAAACGGTGGATCAGGCGGCGCGTCGCATCGTCGTCGACTGGGAAGCCGATTACTGAAATGAACCAGGTTACCGAGAGCGCGGTGCAGTTCGACGTCGTCACGCTCTTTCCCGAGATGTTCCGTGCACTGACCGACTGGGGGATCACCAGCCGGGCCGTCAAGCAAGGGCGCTTCGGGTTGCGCACCTGGAACCCGCGTGATTTCACGACGGACAACTACCGCACGGTCGACGATCGACCGTACGGCGGCGGTCCGGGCATGGTGATGCTGGCCAGGCCGCTCGAAGCCGCGATCGATGCCGCGAAAGCGGCGCAGGCGGAACAGGGTATCGCGAGCACGCGCGTCGTGATGATGTCGCCGCAAGGTGCACCGCTCACGCACGATCGCGCGGTGCGGATGGCGCAGGAGCCCGGCGTTGTCGTGCTGTGCGGCCGCTATGAAGCGATCGACCAGCGCCTGCTCGATCGTTGCGTCGACGAGGAAATCAGCCTCGGCGATTTCGTATTGTCGGGCGGCGAACTGCCGGCGATGGCGATGATGGATGCCGTGGTGCGGTTGCTGCCCGGCGTGCTGAACGATTCGCTGTCGGCCGTGCAGGACAGTTTCGCCGACGGCCTGCTCGATTGTCCGCACTACACGCGCCCCGAGGAATACGATGGCATGCGCGTGCCGGACGTACTGCTCGGCGGGCATCATGCCGAGATCGAGCGGTGGCGGCGCCAGGAAGCATTGAGGAATACGTTGCGGAAGCGGCCGGACCTGATCGTCCGGGCGCGCCGCGAAAAGTTGCTGAGCCGGGCCGACGAGGCGTGGCTTGCGAACCTCGCACGCGAAGCGAAAGACGCCTCCTGAGGCGGTGTCGCGGGCGGGAATTGGCGGTGCCGTGCATGCGTGTGCGGTGCCTGATGTGAATCCATCCTCTATCGGGGCCAGGCCTGGAAGCAGGCGGGTACCAACGCCGACACGATGGCATAAGGAGTCAGTAATGAATCTGATCGCAAAACTTGAGCAGGAAGAAATCGAGCGCGCGCTCGCCGGCAAGACGATCCCCGAATTCGCCCCGGGCGACACGGTGATCGTGAACGTGAACGTGGTTGAAGGTAACCGCAAGCGCGTTCAGGCCTACGAAGGCGTCGTGATCGCTATTCGCAACCGTGGCCTGAACTCGAATTTCATCGTCCGCAAGATCTCGTCGGGCGAAGGCGTCGAGCGTACGTTCCAGACGTACTCGCCGCTGCTGGCAAGCATCGTCGTGAAGCGCCGCGGTGATGTGCGTCGTGCGAAGCTGTACTACCTGCGCGAGCGTTCGGGCAAGTCGGCTCGTATCAAGGAAAAGCTGGTGTCGAAGGATCGCGCCGCAGCAGCTTCCCAAGAGTAAGAGCTGTAAGGAAAAAGCACCCACCCGGGTGCTTTTTTCATTCTGGCGCGACAATATGCTCGATACGACACAAACACGAGAGCCCCATTGAATCGCCGCCCCATCATCGATCCCGAAGTCCTGCCGGTCGAAGGCACCGGCGCCGGCTTGCCGGCCATCGATTCCCGCCTGATGACACCGTCCGGCCTGCGCGACCGTTTCGCGCGTACGCTCGAGTGGAGCGTCGAGCCCGACGAGGCGAGACTGCAGGAGGGCGTCGATCCGCGTAGCGCGGCCGTCCTCGTCCCGCTCGTAGTCCGCGAGTCCGGCCTCACCATGTTGCTGACCCAGCGCGCCGACCACCTGAACGACCACGCCGGACAGATCAGCTTCCCCGGCGGTCGCCGCGAACCGTTCGATCGTGACGCGACCGCAACAGCGTTGCGCGAGGCGAAGGAAGAGATCGGGCTGGCGGACGAGCGTGTCGAGATCCTCGGCGCGCTGCCCGACTACCTGACCGGCACGGGCTTCTGCGTGACGCCGGTGGTCGGCCTCGTGCATCCGCCGTTCACCGTGCAGGCCGACACGTTCGAAGTGGCCGAGATTTTCGAAGTGCCGCTCGCGTTCCTGATGAATCCCGCGAACCATCAGGTCAGGGTGTTTCGCTGGGAAGGCGGCGAGCGTCGTTTTTTTGCGATGCCTTATCCGAATGGCGAACCCGGCGGGCATTACTTCATCTGGGGCGCAACTGCCGGCATGTTGCGCAATCTGTACCGCTTCTTGGCCGCCGGCTAGGCGCGCACGGCGGCTGGCGCGCGCGGTCGGCTGCCGCACGACCGCGCCGGCAGCCATCCGGTGCTTACGCTGTGCTATCGTTATGCAAAAAATGACATAACTCCGAAGACGGCGCCACGCATGACTTTCTTTTCGGTTCTCCTCGCCCTCATCATCGAACAGGTCCGCGCGTTGTCGCCGAACAATCCGGTGTTCGCGCTGTTCCAGTTTCATGCGGAAACCGTCGCGCATGGTCTCGACGCAGGCAAGCAGAAGCACGGCATCCTCGCATGGCTCGCGGTCGTGTTGCCGTGGGTGCTGATCGTCGCGCTGATCTATTTCCTGTTGTACAAGGTGAGCTTCGTGCTCGCGTTCATCTGGAACGTCGTCGTCGTGTATTTCACGCTCGGCTTCCGCCAGTTCAGCCACTACTTCACCGACATCCACCTCGCGCTCAACAACGATGACGTGCCCCGTGCGCGCGAAATCCTGCACGAGTGGACGGGTATCGACACGGTCGACATGCCGGTCGGCGAAATCGTCCGCCATACGCTGATTCACGCCGTTGTCGCATCGCATCGTCACGTGTTCGGCGTGTTCTTCTGGTACGTGCTGCCGATCGGCCCGGCCGGCGCCGTGCTGTACCGGATTTCCGAATACCTCGCGCGCAGCTGGTCGACGCCGGGCGACGACCGCACGGCAGCTTTTTCGACGTTCGCGCAGCGCGCGTTCTTCGTGATCGACTGGATTCCCTCGCGACTGACCGCGCTCGGCTTTGCAATCGTCGGTAACTTCGAGGACGCGATCTACGCGTGGCGCAACCATACGCGCCAGTGGCCCGATCCGAACGACGGCGTCCTGCTGGCAGCCGGTAGCGGCGCGCTCGGCGCACGCCTCGCGGGGCCGCTCGCGGAACCGTCGAGCCTCGATGCGCTGGCGGTCGGTGACAGCGGTCCGTTGACGGTCGGCGACGATTGCACGCCGCGTACGCTGCAATCCGCGGTTGGCCTTGTCTGGCGCGCGGTGATCCTGTGGATGATTCTGCTGCTGATGCTGACGCTCGCCGTCTGGGTGTCGTGACGGGGCAGTGCGGTGCCCGATGAAAGACAAAAGGCCGGCTTGATGCCGGCCTTTTTGCTGTGCGGGTCAATCGTCGCGCGGGTCGCGCACGGCGCCGCATTGCCAGCAGGCCGTGAACTGGGCCTCAAGCGCCTCCCCGCACTGCCGGCAGCGCCACGGCGCGGCACCGGCCGACGGGCCGTGCGAAGCGGCATCGAGGAGCCGGCGCGCGAGCGCGTCGTCGCGTTCGTCGTCGAGCCACAGCTCGGGCGTGCACGCGTCGGCGGGCAGGCCGCCGAGTGCGCCAGTCGCGTAGCAGTTATGCAGCTCGCAACCGATGCCGGCGACCTGGAGCACGTTGGCCCAATGCTGCGCCGTCGCGAGATCGGGTGCCTTGAAACGCATCGCGGCTCCTGTCGGTGAGGGCCGGCCCCGTATGGCACCGGCTGGCCGCCGCGCGCGTGCCGCGCGATCAGCGGACGATCTGGCTTGCCTCGTGCACGAGCTGCGCATACAGCGCATGCCGTGTCGGCGCGATGCGGCCGTCGGCGACGGCTTCGAGAATCGCGCAGCCGGGTTCGTGCAGATGATGGCAATTATAGAAACGGCAGTCCGCGAGCAGCGGCCGGAACTCCGGAAACGCGCGCTCGAGACGGCCTTCCGTCAGGTGGTAGAGGCCGAATTCCTGGAAGCCCGGCGAATCGATCAGGGCGCCGCCGCCTTCCAGCGGGTAGAGGCGCGTGAACGTCGTCGTGTGACGGCCGCTGTTGAGCGCGGCCGAAATCTCGCGCGTGGCGGCTTCGGCGTCGGGAACGAGCAGGTTCACGAGCGTCGACTTGCCCATCCCGGACTGGCCGAGCAGGATCGTCGAATGCCCGGCGAGGTGCGGCATCAGTTGTGCGCGCGCGTCGTCGGGCGAGCCTTTCACCGACAGCTCGAGCACGTCGTAGCCGAGTGCGCGGTAGGGCGCGAGGCGCTCGCGCGCGACCGGCAGCGCGGCCTCGACGTCGATCTTGTTCAGCACGACGAGCGGCTTCAGCTCGTTCGCCTCGGCGGCAATCAGCGCGCGGCCGAGCAAGTCCTCGCTGAAATAGGGCTCGGTCGCGAGCACGATCAGCAACTGGTCGAGGTTGGCCGCGAACAGCTTCGATTTGAACTGGTCGGAACGGTACAGCAGGTTGCGCCGTTCGCCGATCTCGACGATGACGCCCTGGTCGGCCGAGGCGAGTTCGTACGCGACACGGTCGCCGACCGCGATATCGCTCTTCTTGCCGCGCGGGAAGCACTGCAGCATCGGGCCGCCATCGTCGGGCGCGACGATGTAGTGACGCCCGTGCGCCGCGATCACGCGGCCTTCGGCACGCTGCGCGCCCGACGCGCGCGGGGCCGGCTTGCGGGAGGTCGGCCGGCTCATGCGTGCTGCAGCAGGCGGTCGATCCGCTGCGAGGCGGGCGGATGCGAGTAGTAGAAGGCCGTGTAGACAGGGTCGGGCGTCAGCGTCGACGCATTGTCCTCATAGAGCTTCACGAGCGCGCTGACGAGATCCTGCGCGTCGGTCTGGCTGGCCGCGAATGCGTCGGCCTCGAATTCGTGCTTGCGCGACGTGAGGCTGCCGAACGGTGTCGCGAAGAACAGGAACACGGGAATCGCGAGGAAGAACAACACGAGCGCGGCGCCCGCGTTGCTCGTGTCGAGCGACGGCGTGACGCCGAGCCCCGTGTAGAACCACGTGCGCTGTGCAAGCCAGCCGAGCAGCGCGAGCAGCACGAGGCTCAGCACGAACGACACGAGCATCCGCTTCATCACGTGGCGGCGCTTGAAGTGGCCGAGTTCGTGCGCGAGCACGGCCTCGATTTCCTGGCCGGACAGCCGCGCGAGCAGCGTGTCGAAGAACACGATCCGCTTCGAGGCGCCGAAGCCCGTGAAGTACGCGTTGCCGTGCGCGGAGCGGCGGCTGCCGTCCATCACGAACAGGCCCTTCGCCGCGAAGCCGCAGCGCTTCATCAGCGACTCGATGCGCGCGCGCAGCGCGTCGTCCTTGAGCGGTTCGAACTTGTTGAAGATCGGTGCGATGAAGGTCGGGTAGATCAGCAGCACGAGCATCTGGAACGCGACCCAGACGATCCAGGTCCACAGCCACCACAGGCTGCCGGCCTGGTTCATCAGCCACAGCACGACGAACAGCAGCGGCAGGCCGAGCGCGGCGCCAAGCAGCGAGTTTTTCAGCATGTCGGTGAAGAACAGCCGCTTGGTCATCCGGTTGAAGCCGAAGCGCTGTTCGATTCCGAACTGGCGGTAATACTCGAACGGGACGTCGATCGCGCTCGTGATCACGAGCACCGCGGCGACGAGCGCGACCTGCTGCCCGTAGCCGCGGCCGAGCCAGCCGGTGAGCAGCGTGTCGAGCGCGCCGACGCCGCCGAGCAGCGTGAGGCCGACCAGCACGGCCGCGCTGACGACGATCTCGAGCATCGTGAGCCGGGTGCGCTCGACCGTATAGTCGGCCGCGCGCTGGTGGGCGGTCAGCGGGATGGTCGCGCTGAACTGCGCGGGGACGCCGTTGCGGTGCGCGGCGACGAAGCGGATCTGCCGCGACGCGAGCCACAGCTTGGTGACGACCATCGCGAGCACGGCGAGCGCGAACAGCAGGGTGAACGAAAAGGGTGACATCGAAGGCGCCAAAGGGTTCTATGCGAGAATTATATGTTCTTGCGGACCGGGCCCGCTGATGCGATGCCGGCCGCCCGGGCGGCGCCGCGCGCTGCCCGCCATTTTCCAGGATGACTCATGACCGATACCGCCGCTTCCACCAGCCAGCCCGCGCTCGTGCGCAACGAGTTGAACCTCGTCTGGCTCGACATGGAGATGACGGGCCTCGACCCGGATAACGACCGCATCATCGAGATCGCGGTCGTCGTGACCAATTCCACGCTCGACGTCGCCGTCGAAGGCCCCGTGTTCGCGATCCACCAGAGCGACGAAACGCTCGCGAAGATGGACGACTGGAACAAGTCGACGCATGGCCGCTCGGGCCTGATCGACCGCGTGCGCGCATCGACCGTGACCGAAGCGGACGCCGCCGCGCAGCTGCAGGCCTTCCTCGCGCAGTACGTGTCGCCCGGCAAGTCGCCGATGTGCGGCAACTCGATCTGCCAGGACCGCCGCTTCATGGCGCGCTGGATGCCCGAATTCGAGCGGTTCTTCCACTACCGCAACCTCGACGTCAGCACGCTCAAGGAGCTGTGCCGCCGCTGGCAGCCGGCGATCTACAAGGGGTTCCAGAAGCGGGCGATGCACACGGCGCTCGCGGACATCCACGAGTCGATCGACGAGCTGAAGTACTACCGCGAGCATTTCCTGATTCCGGCCGCGTCGGCTCCGGCAGGCGAGTCCGCGCCGGCCGCCTGAGCGGGCCGGCACGCGCCCGGCGCCGGGCACAGGCTCAGCGCCGCGCGCTTTTCGGCCGGAACGCCGCGACCACCGCGGCGTCGGTCTCGATATACGGGCCGCCGATCAGGTCGATGCAGTAGGGCACCGCGGCGAAGATGCCGGGCACGGTCGACTTGCCGTCGGCATCGCGCAACCCTTCGAGCGTTTCCCGGATCGATTTCGGCTGGCCCGGCAGGTTGATGATCAGCGCCGCATGGTCGGCCTGGGCCGTTTCGCGGATTACCGCGACCTGCCGCGACAGGATCGCGGTCGGCACGAAATTCAGGCTGATCTGCCGCATCTGTTCACCGAACCCGGGCATTTCCTTCGTCGCCACGGCCAGCGTGGCCTCGGGCGTCACGTCGCGGCGCGCGGGGCCCGTGCCGCCGGTCGTCAGCACGAGGTCGCACCCCGCGACGTCGACGAGCTCGGCGAGCGTGGCGGAGATCGTGGGCGCATCGTCCTGGATCAGGCGCGTTTCGGCGCGCCACGGCGACGTGAGCGCGCCGGCGAGCCACTCCTGCAACGCCGGAATGCCCTTGTCTTCGTAGACGCCTGTGCTCGCGCGGTCGCTGATCGACACGAGGCCGACGACGAGCTCGTCCGGGTGGTTACGCTTCGTCGTCATGGTCGTCTCCGGCGTCGTCCGCCGCTTCGTCGTCCGCATCGGACGTGCCGCCGGCGGCCTTGATCCACTGGAACAGCTCGCGGAAATAGCGCGGCGGCTTGCCCTGCTGCGCTTCCTTGCGTGCGTTGCGGATCAGCGTGCGGCCTTCCTGGATATCGGCTTCAGGGTGCTGGCGCAGGAATTCGGTCAGCGCATCGTCGTTCGCGAGCAGCTGTTCGCGCGTGCGTTCGATCCAGTGAAGGCGGGCAGTCGCGGCCTTGTTCACGCCGCGCTGCGCGTCGAGCGCGGTGCGCAGCGCGGCCGTCTCGTCGTCGGTCAGCGAGCGCATCACGCGGCCGACGTACTGGAGCTGGCGGCGCTTGCCTTCGTGATCGGTGATCCGGCGGGCTTCGCGCACGGCGTCCGCGAGATCTTCGGGCATCGGCATGCGCTTGAGGGCGTCCTTCGGCAGGTCGACGAGCGCCTGGCCGAGCTCCTGCAGCGCGTGCATTTCGCGTTTCAACTGGGATTTGCTGGGGCGATCGTAGCCATTGTCGTCGTCTTCGACGGCATGCTCGATCGGCTGGATTCGGGTTTTGCGTGTCATGGACGGCATTGTATCGCGCCGCGGACACGCCAAGCTTGTCGGTGTCCGGCCCCGGACCTTGCTATGATCGCGGGATACGCAACATTTTGAACATGCGGGCGCCCGCCCGCCACCGGATATCAAGACGATGGCAGCCAATCTCGACGTACAAGCGCGCTATTTCCCGCACACGCAGGACCAGCTCAAGGAAATCGCCTCGGACATCCTTCGCCATGCGAAGGCCCTCGGCGCGACGGATGCCGCGACCGAAATCTCCGAGGGCGACGGCCTGTCGGTGTCGGTGCGCCGCGGCGAAGTCGAAACGATCGAGCACAACCGCGACAAGATGGTCGGCGTGACCGTGTTCATCGGCAAGAAGCGCGGCAACGCGAGCACGTCGGATTTCTCGCCGGGCGCGATCAAGGATACCGTCGCCGCCGCCTACAACATCGCGCGCTTCACGGCCGAGGACGAGGCCGCCGGCCTCGCTGAAGCCGAACTGCTCGAAACCGACCCGCGCGACCTCGATCTGTACCACCCGTGGGCACTGACGGCCGACGAGGCCGTCGAACTCGCCCGCCGCGCGGAAGATGCCGCGTTCGCGGTCAGCCCGCAGATCCGCAATTCGGAAGGCGCGAGCGTGTCGGCCCAGCATTCGCAGTTCGTGCTCGCGACGTCGCGTGGCTTCCTGTCCGGCTACCCGTACTCGCGCCACTACATCGCATGCGCGCCGATCGCGGGCAGCGGCCGCCACATGCAGCGCGACGACTGGTATTCGTCGAAGCGCAGCGCGACCGATCTTGCGGCGCCCGAAGCGGTGGGCCGTTATGCGGCCGAGCGTGCGCTTGCGCGGATGGGCGCGCGCCGTCTCGACACCCGCAAGGTGCCCGTGCTGTTCGAGGCGCCGCTCGCGGCCGGCCTGCTCGGCGCATTCGTCCAGGCGGTGAGCGGCGGTGCGCTGTACCGCAAGACGTCGTTCCTGGTCGACAGTCTCGGCAAGCCGGTGTTCGCGCCGCACATCCAGGTCGTCGAGGATCCGCACGTGCCGCGCGCGATGGGCAGCGCGCCGTTCGACGAGGAAGGCGTGCGTACGCGTGCGCGCAGCGTCGTCAAGGATGGCGTGGTCGAAGGCTACTTCCTGTCGACCTATTCGGCGCGCAAGCTCGGCACGCAAACCACCGGCAACGCAGGCGGCTCGCACAACCTCGCGCTGCGCAGCTCGAACACGCAGCCGGGCGACGATTTCGACGCGATGCTGAAGAAGCTCGGCACGGGCCTGTTGCTGACCGAGCTGATGGGGCAGGGCGTGAACTACGTGACGGGCGACTATTCGCGCGGCGCGGCGGGCTTCTGGGTCGAGAACGGTGTGATCCAGTATCCGGTCGAGGAAATCACCGTCGCGAGCACGTTGCAGGAAATGTTCCGGCATATCGTCGCGATCGGCGCCGATTCGATCGTGCGCGGCACGAAGGAAACGGGCTCGGTGCTGATCGAGCAGATGACGATCGCCGGGCAGTAAGCGGCGCGCGGCATCGGCCGCCATCAAACAAAAAAGCCCGACGGCGTGAGTGAGCCGGTCGGGCTTTTTTATTGCGCGCGATGCGTCAGCCGCGCTTGCGCTCGTAGACGACGAACGCATAGCCGAACGTGTTCGGCGCGGCCGCCTGGTGCGCATCGCGCGACACTTCCTGCCAGTGCTCGGCGTCGGGTGCCGGGAACGACGCGTCACCGTCGAAGTCGGCATCGATCTCGGTGACGACCAGCTTGTCGGCGAGTGCGAGACCTTCAGTGTAGAGTTGCGCGCCACCGATCAGGAACGCCTCGGGCACCCCGTCGCGCGCGGCGAGCGCCAGCGCGTCGGCGAGCGACGTGACCGTGTCGCAGCCGTCGAAGCGTCGCGCCGCATCGCGCGTGACGACGATGTTGCGGCGGCCCGGCAGCGGCCGGCCGATCGACTCGTGGGTCTTGCGGCCCATCACGATCGGTGCGCCCATCGTCGTGCGCTTGAAGAAGGCGAGATCCTCGGGAAGTTTCCAGGGCAACTGGTTGTCGCGGCCGATGATGCCGTTGCGGGCACGCGCGACGATCAGGGTCAACGTCGTCATGAAGGTCGGGGAGAGGAAAACCGGAATGGCGCCGATTCTACCGGAACGGCGGCGCGCACCGGTTTCGGGTGCGCGCATCCGCCTTCCGGCGCTGTGCGCCGCGACGGTCGAAGCCACGCGTCGCGGCGACGGAATGAATAAAAAGCGTGCCCGCCGGGGGACGGAGCACAAAACCGTTTCGTGCCGAGAGATCGCGAATGCAGCCTCTGATCGATGCTCTCCGGCCTGCCCTGATCAATACGTCATCCTGATCAAATGGTTCGATCGACGGTCACTGGTGCGTACTGCCTTGTGCGGTGCCTTCCATCGCGTGCTGCACGTCGCCCGGCTGCGGTATCGGGAGCGGCATCGGCAACTGGGGCGGCGGGGGGATCTCGTCCCACAGTGTCACCGATGTCCTGCCGGCCGGCAGCGGTTGCGGCGCCGACACGGTCACGATGCCGAACCCGACGCCGTGCTGCATGCCCGGCGCGTTCGATGCAAGCAGCATGGCGTGATCCGGCTTCGAGCTTTCGTCTGCATGTACGGGCGAGGGCGGGCCGGCGGCCGCGACCGCAATGGTCATCGGCACGAAAGAAAGTAAAAGATGTTTTCGCATGGTCGCTGTCTCCGACGGTTTCTCTATTCAGCGAAATGCATGCCATCGCGCCGCGACCGTTGTCGAGACTGCGATTCGTGCGCAAGCGTTGCGAGTTGTGGCGGAAAACGGCTGAAAATGTTTCAGGCCTGAAACGAGGGGGCTCGGGAATACTGCGGATTCAATCGATACGCTTCAAGGATGAAAATCGGTGCATGTGTCGATGACTGCATGCACCGCTGCACAGGTGCTATGTGCAGACGATTGACATGCATCGACCTCCTGAGCGATTCGGCCGTATCGCCCGAGGCACTGAAATCGGATTGTCGTATTCAGTGCCTATAACTAAGCTATCTTGATCAAAATAACTGGACGCGAGATAAGCGCCATCATGCGAGGCTTTGTCGTTGCCGAGCATCGGCATGGCGAATCGAGCCGCCTTCGGCTGCCCCGATTCGATCCTTTCGCACGCATACTGACGTGCACGGCAATCGTTAGACGGTTGAGGAACGGGGTGAGCATATGGGAGTCGATCAGCGGCATGTGATCTACTATTCGCGCGAGCCGAACGACGCGTTGCGCGGCCATTTCGACGAATGCGGCTGGCGTGTCGATCTCGCGGAGACCGTGCGGGACGTACGGCGCGTCGTGCAGCACGGTGTCGCGACGGCCGGGCTGCTGGATTTTTCGCCGGGCTTCAAGCCCTCGGACCTGCGCGAACTCGAATCCTGTCTGAGCATTCAGCACATCGGCTGGATCGCGGCGACGCGCCGCGGCCAGTTGCAGGACGCCACGCTGCGCCATCTCATTCGTGACTACTGTTTCGACTACGTGACGATGCCGTACGAGACGGCGCGGATCGTCGAGACCGTCGGTCATGCGCACGGCATGGTCGCGCTGACCGAAACCGCTGCACCGCCCGTCGGCACGGGACGCAGCGAAGGCGAAATGGTCGGAACCTGCGATGCGATGCTCGGGCTCTTCAGGACGATTCGCCGCGTCGCGGCGACCGACGCACCGGTGTTCATCTCCGGCGAATCGGGTACGGGCAAGGAACTGACGGCGGTCGCGATTCATGAGCGCTCGTCGCGCGCGCACGCGCCGTTCATCGCGATCAATTGCGGCGCGATCCCGTCGACGCTGCTGCAGGCCGAGCTGTTCGGCTATGAGCGCGGCGCGTTCACCGGCGCGAACCAGCGCAAGATCGGCCGCGTCGAGGCCGCCAACGGCGGCACGCTGTTTCTCGACGAGATCGGCGACTTGCCGCTCGAAAGCCAGGCAAGCCTGCTGCGCTTCCTGCAGGAAGGCAAGATCGAGCGGCTCGGTGCCCACGTATCGGTGCCCGTCGACGTGCGCGTGATCTGTGCGACGCACGTGGACATGGACGCAGCGCTGCGCGAAGGGCGGTTCCGCGAGGACCTGTTCCATCGCCTGTGCGTGCTGAAGATCGAGGAGCCGCCGCTGCGCGCGCGCGGCAAGGATATCGAGATACTTGCGCGCCACATGCTCGAGCGTTTCAAGGGCGACGCGCATCGCCGCCTGCGCGGCTTTTCGCCTGATGCGGTCGCGTCGCTGTACGGCTATTCGTGGCCGGGCAACGTGCGTGAACTGATCAATCGCGTGCGCCGCGCGATCGTCATGTCGGAGGGGCGGATGATCACCGCCGCCGATCTCGAGCTGAACGAATTTGCGACACTCGCACCCGTGTCGCTGCTGGAGGCGCGTGAGGCGGCCGAACGGCAGGCGATCGAGCAGGCGCTGTTGCGCCATCGCGGCCGTTTCGCGGATGCCGCGCGCGAACTCGGCGTGTCGCGCGTCACGCTCTACCGGCTGATGTGCGCGCATGGCATGCGCGATCGCGGCGACACGCTAGCAGGGTTTTCGGCGCCGTTGCAGGAGCTTCCGCATCACGCTTGCTAAAATTGGCGGGTACGGCCGCCCTCGCGGCCGAAGGAACCCGCATGAAACAGTATCTCGATCTCGTTCGTACCATTCTCGATACCGGCACCTGGCAGGAGAACCGCACGGGGATCCGCACCATCAGCATGCCGGGCGCGATGCTGCGCTTCGACCTGCAGCAAGGCTTCCCGGCCGTGACGACCAAGAAGCTCGCGTTCAAGTCGGCGATCGGCGAACTGGTCGGTTTCCTGCGCGCTTCCCGCAGCGCGGCCGATTTCCGCGCGCTCGGCTGCAAGGTATGGGACGCGAACGCGAACGAGAATGCCCAGTGGCTTGCGAACCCGTATCGCCAGGGCGTCGACGATCTCGGTGACGTGTACGGCGTGCAATGGCGCCAGTGGCCGGGCTACAAGGTGCTCGACGCGGGCGCCGACGCGCAGATCGCCGATGCGACGCGCCGCGGCTTCCGGATCGTTACGCGTTTCGACGAAGACGGCGCGCCGAAGGTGTTGCTGTACAAGGCGATCGACCAGTTGCGCCAGTGCCTGGACACGATCATGGAGAACCCGTCCGATCGTCGCATCCTGTTTCACGCGTGGAACCCGGCCGTGCTCGACCAGATCGCGTTGCCCGCGTGCCATCTGCTTTATCAGTTCCTGCCGAACGCTACGAAGCGCGAAATCTCGCTGTGCCTGTACATCCGCAGCAACGACGTCGGCCTCGGCACGCCGTTCAACCTGACGGAAGGGGCCGCGCTGCTGGCGCTCGTCGGCCGGCTGACCGGCTACACGCCGCGCTGGTTCACGTACTTCATCGGCGACGCGCACATCTACGAGAACCAGCTCGACATGCTGCAGCGCCAGCTCACGCGCGAGCCTTACGACAGCCCGCGGCTCGAGATTTCCGAGCGTGTGCCGGATTACGCGAAGACGGGCGTCTATGAGCCCGAGTGGCTGGACCGGATCGAGCCGTCGGATTTCTCGCTCGTCGGCTATCGCCACCACGAACCGCTGACCGCACCGATGGCCGTCTGATCGCGCGGCCCGGGCCGCGCGGAGGCATCGATCCGCTTCCCGCAGGAAAATGGCCCGACCGGCTGATACCGGTCGGGCCATTTTGTTTCACGTTTGCGGCGCTTACTGGCGGTGCCGCTCTTCGTGGCCGCCTTGCGGGGGCGGGTTGCTCGGGTGTGGCGCCTCGACGTGCGGCGCCGGTTGCGGCCGCGGTTCAATGCGCGGTGCGGGCATCGACGGGCGCGGCTCCATGCGTGGCGCCGGTTGCGGTCTCGGCTCCATGCGCGGCGCCTGCGGTTGCGGGCGCGGCATGTCATGCACGGCCGGGGCCGGCGGCCGGTACTCGTTCACACGTGGCGGGGCGACCTCGCGGTGCGGCGCCGGTTGCGCGAATTCGGGGTGCGGTTGCGGCGCGGGCGCCGCCCGCTCCGGTTGCGGTTGCCCATGCTGCGCCGGTGTCGGGAATTCGGGGCGCGGGCGCGGCTGCGGAATCTGCGCCGTATTGTCGAGCCGTGGTTGCGGCAGTGCGCGCGGCGTTTCGTTCCGGCCGCCGGGCTGCGCGCCCTGCAGCGTCGGCGCGCCCTCCGGATGCGGGGTCGCCGCGCTGCGCACCGGCGGCAGCGCATTCTGTCCCGCCGCATGCAGTGCAGTGGGCGGAGCGGGGCGCTGGCGCTCCATCGGTGTGTGCGGCTGCATCCACGCGGGCGACGGCGCCTCGGCCGCGTGCGCATTGCCGATGCCGGCCGGACGGTTGTTCGCTACCGGCGGATGGGGGACACCGTTGCCGGGCCCGAACGCCTGATGCGGCGCGGGGTTGCCGGGTGCCTGCGGCATGCCGCCGTTGGCGAAGTGCGGTGCGCCGGGGTTTTCGCCGTTCGTGGGCCGCGCGACATTCGGCACGCCGGGCATCGGTGTTCCCGGCCGCCCGGCCTGCAAGGCGGCCGGCTGGCCCTCGCGAGGCGCGCGAGCCGGCTGCACGACGGGGCCGTGCGGATTCACGAGCTGCACGTTGTGCATCGCCCATGCGCCGCCACCCGGTTTGCCCGGTACGCGGACCGGACGCGCCGTATAGTCGGCCGGCACGTTCGTCTTCACGACGGGCGCGCCGGCACCCGGCACGCGCCCGCCTTGCTGCGCGAGGTGGGCGGCGGCCTGGTCGCGATACGCGGCCGGCACGGCCGGATTGCGCGTGGCGACGTACGGATGCTGGGCAATTGCCGCCGGCGGGCGGTAGCTCGCATTGCGCAGCCCGCCGGTGAAGCTCTGGCGCACCGGCGCAATGCCCGGCGTACCCGGCGTGACATGCGCATTGCGCCATTGCTGCGGGTCGACGTGCTGCGAGAAGTGTGCGACAGGCTGGCCGTGCACGAACGCGGAAGCCGGTACGGCCGTGATCGCGTGCGGCGCACGGAAGTTGACGTAGGTCTTGTTGATGTTGGTGATATTGGTGATGTTCGTCACGTTCACGGTCTTGTTCACGTTGACGTTGTTCACCACGATGTTGCGGTTCACACGGTCGTAGTAGTGCGGGCTCCAGCCGCCCCAGCCCGGATGCCACGGTTCGCCCGGGCCGAGCGCGAACCACGCGCAGCCGGCCGCGGCGACGCCGCCCACCGTGAGCGCGACGCTCCAGTCGGGGCCGCCGCCACCGCCGACGAACGCGACGAGTGCCGGTGCATAGGCCGGCGGCTGGCTGACGGCCAGCGGGCCCGGTACCCAGGCCCAGCTATCGTCCACGTACGCCCAGCGGCCGTAGTGATACGGCGCGAAACCCCATGGCGCGTCGTCGACCCACGTCCAGCCCCACGGGGCCTGCCAGATCCAGTGGCCGTCGTGATACGGCGCCCAGTCCGCCGGCGTATCGTTCGGCACCCATACCTGGCCGTAATTCGGGGTGTCGCGCCACGTGCCGTTCGCGTCGAGATCCTGATAGCCGGGAATGTCACGGGACACATAGCGGGCCGACACCGAGCGTTCCTCGGCCGCGTCGCGGCTGGCGGCCCACCGGTCGAGCGCATCGGGGCCCGGGGCGGCGGCTTGCTGCGCGACCTGCAGGTCGGTGCCCGTGAACACGACCTGCTGTCCGGGTGACAGCGGATACTGGCCGTTGCTGCCGTAGACGGTCGCGCTGCCGCTGCGCACCGTGACCGTCGTGCTCGCGCCGTTCGGCGCGACGTCGACGCGATAGTCGCCGGGGCCCGTGATGCCGAGCGCGAGGTTCGGCGTGTCGATTTCGTACGATCCGCCGGCCGGCAGATCGCGCACGTGAGTCGATACGGTGCCGATCCCCACTTTCAGCTGGGTCGTCGTGTCGTCGAGGTTCAGTACCGACAGGCTCGTCGACTCGCCGAGCCGCACCGCGGTCGAGCCGATGTGCAGTTCCGAGCGCGCACCGGCATCGTTCCAGAGCTGGTCGCCGGTCGTCAGCGGCCGGTTCACGGCGGCATACGACCACGTATCGGTGCCGGCCGGCTCGGTCGTCACGGCGCCCGACAGGTAATTGAGCCGTGCGACACGGCTGGGCGGATCGCCGCCCGGTTGCCGTGCCGCGGCCGCATACGGAGGGGCGTCGGCCGATTGCGCGAATGCGGGGGGCAGGGCCGCAAGCGCGACGAACGCGAGCAGCGTGCAGCGGGCGGTTCGCTTGAGCGTGAACAGGGTGGCCATGGTGAGCGTCTTCGTCATTGTCGCGGCGCGTCGATTCGTGCCGTTGAGTTCACAATATCCGCTCGGCCTGTTTCAATGCTCGGTGTTTTGTAAGTCGAATGGCACGCGATGTAACAAAACCTGTCGATCGCGCGCCGTTGTCGTGCAGACGCAATGCGGGCGTCAAGCGGACGTAAGCCACTCGTCGAAAACCTGCTGTCCGGGCACAGTGACGCGCAGCACGCGCGGCCGTGCCGCACGCTCGATCCAGCCGTGCGCGCAGAAGCTCTCGAGCAATGCCGCGCCGAGCGCGCCGCCGAGGTGCGAACGCCGCTCGCTCCAGTCGAGGCATCCGCACGCGAAGCGGCGCCGGCGCGTGCGCTGCTGTGCGACGTCGATGCCCCATTGCGCAAGCGCCTGCGTGCCGAGTTCGGTGGTCTCGATCGCATCGCCGTCCGCCTGCAGCCAGCCGCGTGCGGTGAGCCCGTCGAAGATGCGCACCGCGAGTTCGCCGGCCATGTGGTCGTAGCAGGTGCGCGCATAGCGCAATTCGGCCGGGACCGTGCGGGACGGCGGCGGCGCCGCGCGATGCGGCGCGGCCGCGCGGGCGACGTTCGCGAGTGCCTCGAGCGATGCCGCGATGTCGGCCGATGCGATCCGGTAGTAGCGGTGCCGGCCGCGCACGTCGAGCGCGAGCAGGCCGCCTTCGGTCAAGCGCGAGAGGTGGGCGCTTGCGGCGGAGGGCGACAGCCCCGCGATCATCGTCAGCTCGCCTGCCGGTCGTGCGCTGCCGTCCATCAGCACCCACAGCATCGCGGCGCGTCCCGGGTCGGCGATCAGCGAACCGATGCGGCTCAGGCCCGGAAAGTGGTGGTCGTCTTGGTCGGTCATCGTCGTGTCTCGTCAGGCGGGATGGTCTCCAGTGTAGTGGGCGCGCGCATTCGATGTTTCGGATCTGGCTGAAATGTCGGATGCAGACGCGCCGGCGGCGTCGGTGCGGCGAACCGGGCCGCGGCTGCGTGCGGCCCGCGCGTAGAATGGCCGAAAGCGGCGGCAGCGGGCTGCCGCACGTGACACGACGCAACGATGAAGACGATTTTCTGTTTGCTGGCGGCGGCGCTCGTC
This sequence comes from Burkholderia sp. 22088, assembly GCF_052045915.1. Lineage (NCBI taxonomy): Bacteria > Pseudomonadati > Pseudomonadota > Betaproteobacteria > Burkholderiales > Burkholderiaceae > Burkholderia > Burkholderia sp. 22088. The sequence continues at coordinate 255,400 of NZ_JBQEPY010000004.1, read as the reverse complement.
TGCGCGGCCTGTGCGCAGGGCGGTGCGGGCGCGGCCGGCGAGCGCGGCGGCAGCCTCGAGATGTACGGGACGATCGATCAGGGCATCACGGTGCGCCGCTGACCGGCGCCGGCCACATGCACGCCGGGCACGGCCCCCACAGCCGCGCCACACGGGGCGCCCCGCGACGCGTTGCCGCAGTGCAACGTATAATCGGCCGATTACAGCGCCCCTGCCGCCTGGAGCCAACACGATGTCCCAACCGTCCCCCGTACCGGCCGCCCTCGACCGCACCGAAACCGTATTCCGCTTCCTCGCCGAACCGTCGTCCGTGAACTTCGGCGGCAAGGTGCATGGCGGCGCGCTGATGAAGTGGATCGACGAAGTCGCGTATGCGTGCGCGGCCGTCTGGTCGAGCCGCTATTGCGTGACGGTCAGCGTCGGCAACATCCGTTTCCAGCGTCCGATCCTGGTCGGCAATCTCGTCGAGCTGAAGGCGCGCGTCGTTGCGACGGGTCGCACCAGCATGCACATCCATGTGTCCGTCCATGCCGGGGATCCGAAGGGTGGCGTGCTGCGCCAGACGACCGATTGCCTCGTCGTGTTCGTCGCGGTCGACGAGAACGGCAACCCGGTGCCGGTGCCGGCGTTCGTGCCCGAGACCGATGAGCAGAAGGTGCTCGCGAAATATGCGGCCGACGTGCGGGCCGCGCTCGACAAGATCGTCGAGATGAAGCCGGAAGAAGTCGCGAAAGGCGCGGTCTGACCGCGGCGGGCGCCGCGCATCGCGCCGCGCCCGCGATTCCGCCGGTCGTCGTTCCGTCAGCGCGACCCGATCATCTGCTCGGGGCGCACCCACGCATCGAATTCCGCCTCGGTCAGGTAGCCGAGCGCGAGCGCGGCTGCCTTCAGCGTCGTGCCTTCCTTGTGCGCCTTCTTTGCGATCTGCGCCGACTTGTCGTAGCCGATGTGCGGATTGAGCGCCGTCACGAGCATCAGCGATTCGTTCAGCAGCAGGTCGATGCGCGAGCGGTTCGGCTCGATGCCCACCGCGCAGTGGTCGTTGAAGCTCTGCGCGCCGTCGGCGAGCAGCCGCACCGACTGCAGCACGTTGTGCGCGATCATCGGCCGGAACACGTTCAGCTCGAAATTGCCGCTCGCGCCGCCGACGTTGACCGCGACGTCGTTGCCGAACACCTGGCAGCACAGCATCGTCACGGCTTCGGACTGCGTCGGGTTCACCTTGCCCGGCATGATCGAGCTGCCCGGCTCGTTTTCAGGAATCGACAGTTCGCCAAGCCCGCAGCGCGGCCCGCTCGCGAGCCAGCGGACGTCGTTCGCGATCTTCATCAGGCCGGCAGCCACCGTCTTCAGCGCGCCGTGCGCGAACACCAGTGCATCGGCGGCCGCCATCACCTCGAACTTGCTCGGCGCCGTCACGAACGGCAGCTTCGCGAGCCGGCCGATTTCATCGGCGACACGCACCGCGAACTCCGGATGCGCGTTCAGCCCCGTGCCGACCGCGGTGCCGCCGAGCGCGAGCTCATACAGGTGCGGCAATGCCGATTCGACGTGACGGATGCCCTGGTCCAGCTGCGCGACATAGCCGGAAAACTCCTGGCCGAGCGTGAGCGGCGTGGCGTCCTGCAGATGCGTGCGGCCGATCTTCACGATGTCGGCGAAGGCCTTCGACTTCGCGTCGAGCGTCGTGCGCAGCGTGCGCAGCGCCGGCAGCAGGTGGTTGACGATCGCGTACGCGGCCGCGACGTGCATGGCGGTCGGGAACACGTCGTTCGACGACTGGCCGCGGTTCACGTCGTCGTTCGGATGAACCTTGCGCGCTTCGCCGCGCTCGCCGCCCATCAGTTCGCTCGCGCGATTCGCGATCACCTCGTTGAGGTTCATGTTGGTCTGCGTGCCGGAGCCCGTCTGCCACACGGCGAGCGGGAATTCGCGCGGATGCTTGCCGGCGATGATCTCGTCGGCCGCGTCGATGATGGCGCGCGCCTTGTCGTCGGCCAGCACGCCGAGCGACTGGTTCACGGCCGCCGCGGCGCGTTTGACGATCGCAAGCGCGTGGATCAGCTCGGGCGACTGCTTCTCGGTCGAGATCCGGAAATTCTGCAGCGAGCGCTCGGTCTGCGCGCCCCAGAGCCGGTCGGCCGGTACGGCGATTTCGCCGAACGTATCGCGTTCCATCCGAACTGCTTCGTTCATGATCCACTCCTCCAGGAAAGGGGAAAGGCCGCGCGTCGTCGCGCGGCATCAGGCATAACCAGACGTATCGTGAGGCAGTCGCGCCGCTGGCGCGGCGTCTCGAGGTCTTCAGCCGACTAGCATAGCGCCGGCCGGGATTTCGCGTCGTGTCGCGCTCAGTGCGGCGACGTCATGAGCGACGCGCTCTTCAGATGAAAGCGCCACCCCATCAGCACGGCCACGCTGGCAAGGCCGGCCGCGAGACCCCACCAGAGGCCGCGGGCGCCGAGGCCCACGTGGAACGCGAACCAGTAGCCGGTCGGAAAACCGATGCCCCAGTAGCCGAGGGTCGCCGCGAGCATCGGGATGCGCGTGTCCTTCAGGCCGCGCAGCGCGCCCGACGCGACGGTCTGCGCGCCGTCGACGATCTGGAACACCGCGGCGATGCCGAGCAGCGACGCGGCGAGCGACACCGTGGCCGCGTTCGACGGATCGTCGAGGTTCAGGTACAGGCCGACGATCGCGTGCGGCGCGACGATCAGCACGATGCCCGACAGCGTCATGAACGCGACACCGAGGCCGAGGGCGACGAAACCCGCGTGCCGCGCGGCGACGGGCGCCCCCGCGCCGACCCAGTAGCCGACGCGCACGTTGGCGGCCTGGCCGATCGCGAGCGGCACCATGAACGCCACCGACGCGACGTTCAGCGCGATCTGGTGCGCGGCCAGCGACGTCGCGCCGAGCACGCCGATGGTCAGGCCGGTTGCGAGGAACAGCGTCGACTCGACCCCGTACGTGATCGCCACCGGCCAGCCGATGCCGATCAGCTCGCCCATCATGGGCAGCTTCGGGCGCGCGGCGGTGACGAAATGACGGAAGCGCTGCCGGCCGTGCAGCAGCCAGATCAGGGCGAGGGCGGTGAGCCAGATCGTGATCGTCGTCGCGACCGCCGAACCGAGGAAGCCGAGGCGCGGCAGCCCGAACGCGCCGTGGATCAGGCCGTAGTTCAGCACGGCGTTGACGCCGACGCCGCCGATCGACACCCACAGCAGCCGCCGCGCCGCGCCGATCGCCGGAAGGAATGCACGCATCAGCCCGACACCGATCAGGCTGCCGAGCGCGGCGAAGCGCAGGATGCCCGTGTATTCGCCGACGTGATGCGCGAGCAACGGCGGCTCGTGGAACATCAGCAGGATCGGTTCGGACAGCGACAGCGCGATGATGGCCGGAATCGCGAGCAGCACGGACAGCGCGAAGCCGGTCCAGTAGATGTGCGGTACGCGCTCGTCGGCCTTGGCGCCGCGCGCGTGCGCGACGCTGACGCTGACCGACGACAGGACGCCTTGCAGCACGGTCACGATGACGAAGAAGAAGTTCGCGCCGAGCCCGCCCGCGGCGAGCGAATCGGGGCCGAGCGAGCCGAGCAGCACCGTGTCGGTGACGCTCATCGCCATCTGCGAGAGCTGCGCGATTGCGAGCGGCGCGGCGAGGCGGGCGGTATCGGCGGCATGACTGGACAGGGACGGCGGCGCGGCGGCCGTCCGCGTAAGACCGGAATGCGACATGGAATGGGCGCTCGCGCGGGTGCGGGCCCGCGCTATATGTATTTATTTTGAGAGACGGCTAGCTTACGGCTTTATTCGAACCGTGTCGAACGCGCGCGCCGATGGCCATGTCGCAGGCAGGGGAACCGTCGACCCTAGGCTTCGCGCACCGCAATGCGCGTGTCGCCGAGCAGGACGACCTGGCCCGCGCGGATCTTGCAGGTCTTGCGCAGTTCGACCGCGCCGTCGACTTTCACCGCGCCGGACGCAACGATCAGCTTCGCGCTGCCGCCGCTGTCCGCGAGGCCGGTGATCTTGAGAAGGTTGTGCAGCTCGACGTATTCGCCGGTCAGCGTGAAATCCAGGTTGGGCATGACGAAGAAGGTGCGCAAGGCGCGGGAGGAAACGCTCCGCATCATACGGCACCACGGGCCGGCACGCGAGCGCGGGCCGCCGCGGCATGCAGTTGTTAAGGACTGTGAGCGATTCGTCAGCAAATGAAACGGTGGGTAACAGTCTGAGAGATTCGAGAACCGGCCGGGCGCGCCGCAGGTCTTTTTCGTACCTGCTGCGTGTTGCGGCAGGGGAAGCGACGGGCCGCATCGCTGCGGTTCGGGCTCACAACTTCCTGAGGAGAATTGCCATGTCCAAGATTCGTACGATGCTGATCGGTGCCGCGCTGACGGCGTTCGCTACTTCGGCCGCATTTGCCCAGACGGGCACGGCGGTGCAGGGCACGGCCGGTGCCGGCGTGCAGGCGCAGACGCCGGCGGCGGGTGTCGGTGCCGGCATGCAGGGCAGTGCGGGCGCGAACGCGTCGGGCAATGCCGCCGGCGGTGCAACCGATGCGGTCGGCGCGGCAGCCGACGGCGCGAAGGATACGGCGTCGTCGGCCGTCCATTCGGCCAAGAAGCACACGAAGCATGCCGCGAAGTCGGCCAAGAGCCATGTCGGTTCGGCCAAGGCGAAGGCCGGCGAAGCGACCGAAGGCGGCGCATCGGTCGGTGCGGAGGGCGGTGCATCGGCCCAGGGCGCCACGCAGTAAGCGGTGCCTGGCGCCGCGCGACGCTCGTCCCTGACGGTGCGTCGCGACGGCGGTCATCCAACGGCCCGGTTCGCATTGCGCGAACCGGGCCGTTTTCGTGTGTCGACGCGCATGGAGGCGCCGTTACGGGCGGCGCTGTCCTTGCCCTTGTCCCGGACCCTGTGCCGGCCGCGCGGCAGCCGGGGTGAATACGCTGCGCAGCCACGCGGCGAGCCGTGCGAAGACGTCGTACGGCTCCTCGACGAAGATCTCCGGCTTCAGCAGCCGCAGGTATTCCATGATCTGCTGCGCTTCCTGCTTCTGGAACGAGCCGTGCGCGAGCCCGAGGCGCAGCAGCCCGCGCAGTTCGCCGAGCTTGTCGCGCGCGGTGCTGCCGACGCTCATCTCGCACGCGAGCTTGGCCTCGTAGACCCGTTGCCGCAGCGATTCCGCGAGCCGCCACGCCGGCGTCTGCATCAGTTCCTCGAGTGCCTGGATGTCTTGCGCCGCTCCCTTGATCTGCGACGCGAGCGGGTCGATCAGCGACGGGTCGCCCTGCGCTTCGGCGACGATCGCCTTCGCCCAGTCGCGGCAAGCCTTCGCGAGTTCGTCGGGGGTCCATTCGGAGCGGGACGCGAAGCCGAAGCCGAATTCGCCGGCCTGTCGCATCAGGATCGCGACGACGTCCGGGAATTCCTTGTCGAGCGTGCGTTTGGCCCACGCGTACTGGCCGCCCTGCAGCATCCGCTGCACCGCGTGCTCGGTCAGCGGCACCATGTTGTCGAGCAGTTTGGCGCGCAGGAAATCCTCGAACGACGGCGTCGCGAACTGCGGGTCGAGTTTCAGCGACACGCGGACGAACGCGTCGTAGTCCTTGCGCAGGGACTCGAGCGTGTCGTCCTTGAGGGAAAGGGTGATCTGGCCCATGAATCGTCTCGATGGCGGCCCGCGCAAGCCGGCGGCCGGCACGGCGCACCGGGGCGGGCGCAGCGTCGACTGACCGGTGCGCGCCGAGGCCGGTGGCGGGTCTTCATCTCCTATATCGGCCTGCCGGGCGGAAACTTGAGCGCGCGTGACCGAGCGCGTGCTCAGGCGGGTAGCCAGTGGGGCAGCACGACCCCTTGCCAGAAGAAGAACACCGCGAGCCCTGCCGCGATCGTCACGAGCGGGCGGCGGGTCGCTGCCGACACGAGCACGGCCGCCAGCGCGCCGACGAGCTGCGGATTGCGCCAGGTCAGCTCGGCCGTGCCGCCGTGCGGCGAGACGGCCATCGGCACGATGATCGCGGTCAGCACGGTGACGGGCACGAAGCCGAGCGCGGTCCGCACGAGCGGCGGGAAGGCCAGCCGTTCGCCGAACAGGAACAGCGTCGAGCGGATCGCGTACGTGATGACGGCCATCCCGAGAATCAGCAGCGCGTAGCTCACGATGCGGCCTCCGTGCGCGAGCCGGCACGCGATCGTTCGTGCAGCAGCGTGAGCGCGACGCCGATCGCGACGCCGGCGGCGACGGCGCCGAGCAGTCCGAGCTTGTACGGCCAGCCCTGCCAGAAGTACGCCAGCGTGCCGGCCGTCACGGCCGCCGCGAAATAGCGCAGGGTGCCGAGCTGCGGGACGACGATCGCAATGAAGGTGGCCGCCATCGCGAAATCGAGGCCGAGCGACTGCAGGCCCGGGAACGCCGCGCCGAAACCGATGCCCGCGAGCGTCCAGACCTGCCAGTTCAGGTACATCGCGAGCCCCGAGCCGAAGAAGTAGTGGGGGCCGATCGCGCCGGGCGGGAAATGCCGGTAGTGCGCATAGGCGACCGCGAACACCTCGTCGGTCATCAGCGCGCCGAGCGTGGCGCGCCAGCGCAGCGGCAGGTGCGCGACATAGGGCGCGAGCGTCGCGCTGTACAGCAGGTGACGCAGGTTCACGATCAGCGTGGTCGCGAGCACGACGACGAAGCTTGCGCTACCCGCGATCAGGCCGAGCGCGATGAACTGCGCGGAGCCCGCGAACACGGCGAGCGACATCAGCGTGCCATGCCACGCGGCGAGCGGGCCGCCGCCGACGAGCGTGCCGAAAATCACGCCGAACGGGGCGGCGCCAATCATCATCGGGATCGTGTCGCGCGCGCCGTCGAGCCATTCGTTGAACGGGCGGCGAGCGGGTGATGCGGGTGTCGGGTTCAAAGGGTGCTCCTCCATGAACGGGAGGATAGCGGGCGGGGTGGCGAGCCGGCTTGTATGTTCTTGCGCTTGGACGGCGAGCCGGTGCTTGCCTGCTTGCAGGCGCCGGCGGCATCGCGTTGACGGGCCGGACGCCGCGCGTCAGCTCGCCTGCCAGCGCCCGGGCGGTACGCCGAACATGCGTTTGAAATGCCGTGTGAAGTGGCTTTGGTCGACGAAGCCGCTGGCCGCCGCGACGTCGGCGACGGGCACGCCCGCGCGCAGCGGCGCCAGCGCGCGCTGCAGGCGCAACTGGTTGCGCCACGCATGCGGCGGCATGCCGTTCGTGCGGGTGAACAGGCGCGCCGCGTGGAACGGCGACAGGCCGGCTGCCTGCGCGACTTCGTCGAGCGTCACCGTGCACGTCAGATCGGCGGCGAGCCGTTCGCGCATCGCGTCGACGCGGGGTTCGTCCGACGCGAGCGGCGCCGGTCGCGGCTGGGCGTCGGCATGGCGCACGATCAGCGTCGACAACGCATCGAGCATCGCCGTTTCGGCGGCGAGCGGATCGTAGATGCGTGGTGCGCCCGTCGCCGGAACGTCAGCTGCTTGCCCGTGCGCCTGCGAGGGCAGTGCGTGCTCGCTGCCGGCCTCCATCATCCGATGCGCCAGCGTGAGCCGCGCCGCCAGGTCGGCGTCGCGAATCACGTCGGGCGCAAACCACGGCGCGTCCTGCGGGCGGCCGGCGATCGCGCTGGCGAGTTCGCGGATGAAATCGACCGGCATGTAGCTGACGCGATAGCACCAGCCCTCGTCGGCCGCACGCGAGCCCGTATGCACTTCGCCGGGATTGATCACGGGCACGGTGCCGGTTTCTGCGACATGGCCGCTGCCGCGATAGGTGAAGCGTTCCGCGCCTTCGAGAATCACGGGGATCGTATACGCGTCGTGCCAGTGGGGCGCGAACGTGTGGTTGCGATAGGTGGCCGTGACGAGATCCGCATCCGGCAGCAGCGGCGTGCGCCAGTAGCGTGCGGAGTCGGGAAGGCGGGTGGCGGACATGATCGGGCGCGGGGCGGTCGAACCGACAGTGTATCGCTCGCGCGCCCGGCGGGCGCGGGCTTTACTTGACCGGAATCGTCGTGCCGGCCGGCATCGGCACCGCGGTGACGGCGTTCTTCGGGCTGCCGCTGACGATGCGGTCGCTGTAGGTCAGGTAGACGATCGTATTGCGCTTGGTGTCGACCACGCGCACGACGTGCAGGGTCTTGAAGATGAACGACATGCGCTCGCTGAACACGTCGGTCTGTTGCTTGAGCGGCTCCTTGAAGCTGATCGGGCCGACCTGCCGGCACGCGATCGACGCTTCGCTCGGATCCTCGGCGACGCCGAGCGTGCCCTTGATCCCGCCGGTGCGCGCGCGCGACACGTAGCAGGTCACGCCGTTCACGACCGGATCGTCATACGCCTCGACGACCACGCGATCGGAGCCCGTGACGCGGAAATGGGTGTTGACGCTGCCGACTTCCTCCGCGTGCGCGAGCGGTACCGCGGCGAATGCGGAAAGCAGGAGGGCGAGTGGTGCTGAGCGGAGGAGGCGGTGCTTCATCGACGGAACCGGATGCGAATGCGGGACAGAGACTCTAGCATGCGCGCGACCGGGCGACGAAAGCCGAAAGGCGGGCCGGAAAAACAAAAGGCCCGTCGAATGACGGGCCTTTCGCTATTTGGCTCCCCGACCTGGGCTCGAACCAGGGACCTACGGATTAACAGTCCGGCGCTCTACCGACTGAGCTATCGGGGAATAAATCGGTACATCTGCTTGTTTGTCTACCAGCAAAAAGCCCGTCCACTTTCAACGGGCCTTTGCGTTTTTGGCTCCCCGACCTGGGCTCGAACCAGGGACCTACGGATTAACAGTCCGGCGCTCTACCGACTGAGCTATCGGGGAACAAACAACAACAGCAGAGAAACGAGATTGTATGGAGCGTTGATCAACCTGTCAACACTTTTGGGCCGCGGCGCACAAAAATTTTTTTGCGGCCGCTGCGCGATCAGCGCTCGAGCAGGTGCAGCTTGTCCTGCACGTCCTTCCACTCGTCCGCGTCGGCCGGTGCCGGCTTGGTCTTCGTGATCGACGGCCAGTCCTTTGCCAGCTCGGCGTTCAGCGCGGTGAACTGCTGCTGGTCGCCCGGAACGTCTTCTTCGGCATAGATCGCATTGGTCGGGCACTCGGCGACGCACACGGCGCAGTCGATGCACTCGTCCGGATCGATGGCGAGAAAGTTGGGACCTTCACGGAAGCAATCCACCGGGCACACATCCACGCAGTCCGTGTATTTGCACTTGATGCAGCCTTCGGTCACAACGTGAGTCATTAAAACGCTCCTGCTTGGCGGTATATATGGGGTGGCGTTTGCGCCAAAACCGGCATTGTAACTGAAGCGCAAAACCCGCATGGCGTGGTCGGCTATCCGGCTTATATCGTTTCGTGATTAGTTTATGGCGGCCCGCAGAAGGGACTCGCCGACGGGGCGCGTGTGCCGTACGGCGGCGCGGCCGGGCAGGGCGGCGGGCGGTTTCGCGATGGTCGGGCCCGCATTCGGGTAACATGGCCGGCAGACCGGGCGGCGCGCGGTGCGCCGGGGCCCTGTCACGATACTGGCGGTGCCGTAATCATGATCATCACTTCGCTGCTCGACACGGATCTCTACAAGTTCACGATGATGCAGGTCGTCCTGCATCACTTTCCTGCCGCAAACGTCGAGTACCGCTTCCGGTGCCGTACGCCCGGCGTCGATCTCGTGCCGTACATCGACGAGATCCGCGACGAGGTGCGCGGCCTGTGTTCGCTGCGCTTCACCGACGTCGAACTCGACTACCTGCGGCGCATGCGCTTCATCAAGAGCGATTTCGTCGACTTCCTCGCGCTGTTCCACCTGAACGAGAAGTACATCTCGATCACGCCATCGCCGAAGGGCAACGGCGAGATCGACATCGTGATCGAGGGGCCGTGGCTGCACACGATCCTGTTCGAGATCCCGGTGCTCGCGATCGTCAACGAAGTCTATTTCCGCAACACGCAGCGCGAGCCCGACTATCGTGAAGGTCGCGAGCGGCTGTGCGAGAAGATCAAGCTGCTCGGCGCGAAGCCCGAGTTCGCCGATTGCAAGATCGCCGACTACGGCACGCGCCGGCGCTTCTCGAAGGTGTGGCACGAGGAAGTCGCCCTCACGCTGCGCGACGGGCTCGGCCCGCAGTTCGCCGGCACGAGCAACGTGCTGTACGCGATGAAGCACGGCATCACGCCGCTCGGCACGATGGCGCACGAGTATCTGCAGGCGTGCCAGGCGCTCGGCCCGCGGCTGCGCGATTCGCAGATCTACGGCTTCGAGATGTGGGCGAAGGAGTATCGCGGCGACCTCGGGATCGCGCTGTCGGACGTCTACGGGATGGATGCGTTCCTGAACGACTTCGACATGTACTTCTGCAAGCTGTTCGACGGCGCGCGCCACGATTCGGGCGATCCGTTCGAGTGGGGCGAGCGCATGCTGCGCCACTACGAGGCGAACCGCTGCGACCCGCGCACCAAGGTGCTCGTGTTCTCGGATGCGCTCGACATCCCGAAGGTGATGCAGTTGTACGAACGGTTCCGCGGCCGCTGCAAGCTCGCATTCGGCGTCGGCACCAACCTCACGAACGACCTCGGCTACGTGCCGCTGCAGATCGTGATCAAGATGGTTCGCTGCAACGGGCAGCCGGTCGCGAAACTGTCGGATACGCCGGGCAAGAGCATGTGCGACGACAAGGCGTATCTCGCGTACCTGCGCCAGGTGTTCGGCATCGCTCAGCCGGTCGAGGAAGGCGCGTCGAAGTAAGCGTCGGCCGAACGGCCAAAACTGCGTCGCGGCGGGGCCGGCCGGTATAATCCGACGGTATCGCCCGCCAACGTCACGAGGACCGTTCATGGACACTTCCGCTGCCCGTCGCCAGATCCTCGCGCGCATTCGCGCGGCGCAGGGGCGTGCGGCCGAACCCGATGCGGCCGAGCGCGACGGCGTTGCCGACTATCTCGCCCGTCATCCGGAGGGCCCGCGCCCGCCGGCGCCGGCCGACCTCGTCGCGGCATTCGTCGACGAAGCGGCCCGTCTGTCGACGACGGTCGACGAAGTCGCGGCGCTTGCCGATGTGCCGGCCGCCGCGGCCCGCTACCTGTCCGCTCACGGCCTGCCGACGCAGGCCGTCGCATGGCGCACGCTGGCCGATTTCGACTGGGCGGGCGCAGGCCTGTCGGTCGAGTTCCGCAAGCCGCGCGACGGCGATCTGGTCGGCCTTACCGGTTGTTTTTGCGCGACCGCCGAAACGGGCTCGCTGGTGCTGCTGTCCGGCCCCGACACCTATGCGTCGGCGGGCCTGTTGCCGGAAACGCACATCGCGATCGTTCCCGCGTCGCGGATCGTCGCCGGTCATGAAGACGCATTTGCGCTGATCCGCGCGGAGCGCGGCGAATTGCCGCGCGCGGTCAATTTCGTGTCGGGCCCGTCGCGCACGGGCGATATCGAGCAGACCATCGTACTGGGCGCGCACGGCCCGTACCGCGTTCACGTGATCGTCGTACGGGGCGCATGACGCGCCCGCTGCATCTACCACCATTCGAACAAGGAAGTTCTGCATGAAACGACATGCCGCCTGGGCGGGCATGGCGTCGGGGATCGCGCTTGGCGCCGTTCCCGCGCTTGCATCGGCCGCAACGCTCGACGGTGCCGCGCTGTCTGCCCTCTGGGGTATCCCGTTCGCCGGGATCCTGCTGTCCATCGCACTGTTCCCGCTCGTCGCCCCCGTCTTCTGGCATCACCACTTCGGCAAGATTGCCGCCGCGTGGGCGGTCGTGTTCCTGATCCCGTTCGGATTCGCGTTCGGCGCGGGCACCGCGTTCGGCACGCTCGTGCATGCGCTGCTCGAGGAATACATTCCGTTCATCGTGCTGCTCACCGCGCTCTATACGGTCGCGGGCGGCATCTGCGTGAACGGCAATCTGCATGGATCGCCGAAGCTCAATACCGCGATCCTCGCGCTCGGCACGCTGCTCGCGAGCGTGATGGGTACGACGGGCGCCGCGATGCTGCTGATCCGGCCGTTGCTGCGCGCCAACGACAACCGCAAGCATGTCGTGCACGTCGTGATCTTCTTCATCTTCCTCGTCGCGAACGCGGGCGGCTCGCTGTCGCCGCTCGGCGATCCGCCGCTGTTCCTCGGTTTCCTGAACGGCGTGAGCTTCTTCTGGACGACCACGCACCTCGCGCTGCCGATGCTGTTCATCTGCGCGGTGCTGCTGACGCTGTTCTTCGTGCTCGATACGTACTTCTACCGGAAGGGCGGCGAGGAGCGGCCGGCCGTGCTCGACCCGACGCCGGACGGCGCGGCGCTGTCGATCGACGGGAAGATCAACTTCGTGCTGCTCGCGGCCGTGGTTGCGCTCGTGCTGATGAGCGGCATCTGGAAGCCGGGCATCGCGTTCGACGTATGGGGCACGCACGTCGCGCTGCAGAACCTCGTGCGCGACGTCGCGCTCGCGGGCGTGACGCTCGCGTCGCTCGCGCTGACGCCGCGTTCCGCGCGCGAGGGCAACGCGTTCAACTGGGCGCCGATCGAGGAAGTCGCGAAGCTGTTCGCGGGGATCTTCGTGACGATCGCGCCGGTGATCGTGATCCTGCGCGCCGGCGCCGACGGCGCGTTCGCGCAGATCGTCCACCTCGTCACGGGGCCGGACGGCAAGCCGATCGACGCGATGTACTTCTGGGCGACGGGCATCCTGTCGTCGTTCCTCGACAACGCGCCGACCTATCTCGTGTTCTTCAACCTCGCGGGCGGCGATGCCCAGTCGCTGATGACGACCGGCGCGTCGACGCTCGCCGCGATTTCCGCGGGCGCGGTGTTCATGGGCGCGAACAGCTATATCGGCAACGCACCCAACTTCATGGTGAAGGCGATCGCCGAATCGCGCGGCGTGAAGATGCCGAGCTTCTTCGCGTATCTCGGCTGGGCGCTGGTCGTACTGATACCGGTATTCCTGCTGACGTCGTGGCTTTTCTTCACGGCGTAAGCTGACGATTTTCAACCTTGAGCGGGCGGTCCCGGCGGCGCACGGCGCGCTCCGATCCGCCCGCGGCATGCGGAGATGGCGATGCAGAAGATCCTGGTCGCGCGTCCGATCTTTCCGGACGTGATCGAGCGGCTCAAGCAATATTTCGACGTCGACTGGAACAACGGCGACGCACTCGCGCCCGGCGCGCTCGCCGCGCGTCTGGCCGACAAGGACGGTGCGTTGACGGCCGGCGATCCGGTCGGCGCGGCCGAGCTCGCCGCCGCGCCGCGCCTGCGCGTCGTGGCGAACATGGCGGTCGGCTACAACAACTTCGACATGGCTGCGTTCAACGCGGCGAACGTGCTCGGCACCAACACGCCCGACGTGCTGAACGAGTCCACCGCCGATTTCGGCTGGGCGCTGATGATGGCCGCCGCTCGCCGGATCGCCGAATCCGAGCACTGGCTGCGCGCCGGCCACTGGCAGAAGTGGGCTTACGACGGGTTCCTCGGCAGCGACATCTACGGCTCGACGCTCGGCGTGATCGGAATGGGGCGCATCGGTCAGGCGCTCGCGCGCCGCGCGCGCGGCTTCGGGATGCAGGTGATCTATCACAACCGGTCGCGTGTCGCGCCCGAGATCGAGGCCGAGCTGAACGCCGAATACGTATCGAAGGATGCGCTGCTCGCGCGCGCCGATCACGTCGTGCTCGTGCTGCCGTACACGCAGGAAAACCACCATACGATCGGCGCTGCCGAACTCGCGAAGATGAAGCCCACCGCGACGCTGACCAACATCGCGCGCGGCGGGATCGTCGACGACGCGGCGCTGGCCGTCGCGCTGCGCGACGGGACGATCGCCGCCGCCGGCCTCGACGTGTACGAAGGCGAGCCGACGGTGCATCCGGCACTGCTCGAGGTGCCGAACGTCGTGCTGACGCCGCATATCGCGAGCGCGACCGAAAAAACGCGCCGCGCGATGGCGAACCTCGCCGCCGACAACCTGATAGCCGCGCTGGGCGAGGGGCCGCGCGCGGGGCGGCCGCCGAATCCGATCAACCCTGACGTGATCGGGAAGCCGCGCGCATGACGATGACGTTGTTGCTTGCGGCGGTCGTCGTGCTGGCCGTCGCGCTCGCGGTGGCGATCGTCGCGCTCATGCGTGGCACTGGCCGTCACGACGATACGGCTGTACTGGGCGACCAGATCGAGGACGCCGCGCACGCGCAGGCGCGCGCGGTCGAGCGGCTCGAACGCGAATTGCGCGGCGAGATCGTCGAGAACGCGCGCGGCTCGCGCACCGAGCTGGCCGGCAGTTTTGCGCAGCTTCAGCAGACGCTCGCCGCGCAGCTGACGAGCGTGGCGACCGTGCAGAACAACCAGGTCGAGGGCTTCGCCCAGCAGCTCGGCAAGCTCGTCGCCGGCAATGCGCAGCAGTTCGACGCGATGCGCGAGAGCCTGCAGCGTCAGGCGCAGCAGGCGCGCGAGGAGCAGACGGGCGCGCTCAGGCTGTTCGGCGACACGTTGAACCGGCAGCTCACGCAACTGACCGAGGCGAACGATCGCCGGATCGGCGAAGTGCGCGCGACGCTCGAACAGCGGCTGAAGGAAATCGAGACGAACAACGCGGCGAAGCTCGAGGAGATGCGCCGCACCGTCGACGAGAAACTGCACGCGACGCTCGAGCAGCGGCTCGGCGAATCGTTCAAGCTCGTGTCGGACCGGCTCGAGCAGGTGCATCGCGGGCTCGGCGAGATGCAGACGCTCGCGGCGGGCGTCGGCGATCTGAAGAAAGTGCTGACCAACGTGAAGACGCGCGGCACCTGGGGCGAAGTGCAGCTCGAGGCGCTGCTCGAGCAGATGCTGACGCCCGAGCAGTACGCGAAGAACGTCGCGACGGTGCCGAAGAGCAGCGAGCGCGTCGAGTTCGCGATCCGGCTGCCGGGGCGCGATGCCGGTACGCGCGACGCGCCGCCCGTGTGGCTGCCGATCGACGCGAAATTCCCGCGCGAGGATTACGAGCGGCTGATCGACGCGCAGGAGCGCGCCGATGCGGCGGCGGTCGAGGAAGCGGCCCGCGCGCTCGAAGCGCGCGTGCGGCTCGAGGCGCGCACGATCGCCGAGAAGTACGTCGCGCCGCCGCACACGACCGATTTCGCGCTGTTGTTCCTGCCGACCGAAGGGCTCTATGCGGAGATCCTGCGTCGCCCGGGGCTGACCGACCTGCTGCAGCGCGACTATCGCGTGACGGTGGCCGGCCCGACGACGCTCACCGCACTGTTGAACAGCCTGCAGATGGGTTTCCGCACGCTCGCGATCGAGCAACGGTCGAGCGAGGTGTGGCAGGTACTCGGCGCGGTAAAAACGGAATTCGGCAAGTTCGGCGACGTGCTCGCACGTACGAAGGCGCAGCTCGAAACGGTCACGCGCTCGATCGAGTCCGCCGAGCAGCGTACGCGTGTGATGAACCGCAAGCTGAAGCAGGTCGAGGCGCTGCCGGGCGACGCGGCGGCAGGGCTGCTCGGTGCGGAAGGTGGCGACGGCGCCGATGCGGACGACGCGTGACGCGCGTTGCCGATACCGGCCGGAACGAAAACGGGCGCCGCGGCGCCCGTTTTTTCATGCAGCGACTGCCGGTGCGGCCGCGATACGCTCAATGCCCGGCGAGCGTGTCCAGCGCGTCGCCCGTCACGCGAACGATGCGCCAGTCGGGCAGCACGGTGGCGCCCATCTTCTCGTAGAAATCGATCGCAGGCTGGTTCCAGTCGAGAACCGACCATTCGAAGCGCCCGCAACGGCGCTCGACGGCCAGGGCCGCGAGGTGACGCAGCATCGCGGTGCCGAGGCCCGTGCCGCGTTGCGACGGCTGCACGTACAGATCCTCGAGATAGAGGCCGCGACGGCCGAGGAACGTCGAGTAATTGTGGAAGAACAGCGCATACGCGACGATCGCGCCGTCGTGTTCGGCCACCCGTGCCTCGGCGGCAGGCCGCGCGCCGAACAGTGCGTCGGCGAGGTCGGCCTCGGTCGCGACGAACAGGTGCGTGAGCTTCTCGAATTCGGCGAGCTCGCGCATCAGCGCGAGGATCGCACCGACGTCGCTCGCTTGCGCCGCACGGATCAGCGGTGTGCCGCTCACGCTTCCTCCGGCGGATCGGACAGCACGATCTCGATGCCGCCGAAGCGCGATGCGACCCAGTTGTACGCGTGGCACGCGATCCACAGCAACACGAAGCCGAGGATGGCGTTCAGCAGCAGCGCGCTCAGGATCGTGCTCAGTTCGACCATCCCGTAACGAACGTAGGCGACGAGAATGCCGAGCAGCACGATCGGCACGCTGAACGTCAGGTAGACGAGGATCAGCGCCTTTGCGGTCTGCCCCGCAGCGATCGACGAAATTTGTTTCTTCATGTGCGGATTGCCCCCGTAGAGATATACCGATAGTGGAATTCAGATCAGGCCGTCGAACGGCAGGATGTCGACCGGGGCGCCCGCGTCGACTGCCGCGGTATCGTGGCCCAGGACGATGAAACAGTTGGCGGCCGAGAGGCTGCTCAGCGACGCGGAACTCTGCGAGCCGGCAGGTGCGACGTGCCAGCGGCCGTCGGCGGCGCGTGTCGCGATGCCGCGCAGATAGTCGGTGCGGCCCGGGCGCGTCTTCAGCGCATGCGTGCTGAGTGCCGTATGCATCGCCGGCGGCTGGGCCTGCGCGCCGGCCAGCGTCAGCAGTGCGGGGCGCACGATCGCGTAGAACGTCACGGCGGACGCGACCGGATTGCCGGGCAGGCCGAAGAACAGCGCGTGACCGGTGCCACCGGGCGCGCGTGCGAGCGTGCCGCACGCGAGCGGCCGGCCGGGACGCAGCGCGAGGCTGGCGAACGTCACGTCGCCGAGCCGTGCCATCACGTCACGCGTGAAATCGGCTTCGCCGACCGATACGCCGCCGGACGTGATCACCGCGTCGGCCTGCGCGGCGACGGCGTCGCGCAATGCGGCTTCGAGCGCGGCCGGGTCGTCGCGGACGATCCCGAGGTCGACCGCGTCGACATGCAGTCGTTCGAGCATCGCGATCAGCATCCCGCGATTGCTGTCGTACAGCGCGCCGGGGCCGAGCGGCTCGCCGGGCTCGCGCAGTTCGTCGCCGGTGGAGAACACGGCGACGCGCACGCGCCGGCGCACCGTGACCTCGGTGATGCCGAACGACGCGAGCAGGCCGAGATCGGACGGTCGCAGGATGCGGCCCGCGGCGAGCGCGCAGGCGCCGCGCGCGAGATCCTCGCCGGCCTTGCGGCAGTTCGCGCCGCGCGCGATGTCATGCGCGACGAAGCGAATCGTGTCGCCGTCGGCGCGCACGCGTTCCTGCGGAATCACCGTGTCGCATCCGGCCGGCATCGGCGCGCCCGTCATGATGCGCACGCATGATCCGGCCGCCACGGTGCCGTCGAACGGATGGCCGGCGAGCGCGGTGCCGGCGACCGTCAGCGCGACATCCGCTTGCGGCGCCGCGTGCGTGCCGGTGCTGCCGTCGAACGCGTAGCCGTCCATCGCCGAGTTGTCGTACGCGGGAATGTCGAACGGTGCGTTCACGTCGGCCGCGAGCACGCGGTCGAGCGCATTGCGCAGCGCCACCGTCTCGCACGCCGCGACGGGCACCGCAAAGCGGCACGCGAGTGCCTGCGCGTCGGCGAGCGACAGCGGGGCATCGGAATCGGGGGCGCTTCGGGAGGCGGGCGAGGATTGCGTGATCATCAGTCGGACTGCGCCGCAAGGCGTATCGGGTTCGTGGCCGGTGGCGCGAGGAGGGTGCCTGGGCGCGGGTTTCGCGTGCGGCGGGCGGGAATCGCGCGAGTGCCGTCAGCGGCGGGCCAGCGCGGCGAGTTCCTGCCAGGAGTTGGCATTGTAAAACGCACGCTCGTCGTGAAACTCGACTTCGACCGTCTTGTGGCGTGCGTACCACGCACGCACTTTGCGGTCGCCGGCCGCGAGCCGGGCGGCGAGATCGTCGGCCAGCGACGTGCGCAGCAGCGCGAACGTCGGCTGAGGCGAGCGCGCCTGCTGCGCGTCAACGGTCACCGCCATGGCGATGTCGGCCTGCTGCGCGTCGAGCGCCGCGTGCAGCCGTGCGACGAGGTCGGCGGGCAGGTAGGGCGTATCGCACGGCGAGCACGCGACGAGCGGCGCGCGTGCCGCCCGCATGCCGGCGAGCAGGCCCGCGAGCGGGCCGGGGAAGTCGGGTGTTTCGTCCGCGACGATGCGCGCGTCGAACGGCGCACCGAGTTCGGCATAACGATCGGCATGGCGATTCGCGCTGATCAGCGTTTCGTCGACCTGTGGCGAGAGACGGCGCAGCACGTGCAACGCGAGCGGCGTGCCGTCGAGCAACTGCAGGCCCTTGTCGACGCCGTCCATGCGTGTGGCTCGCCCGCCTGCGAGCAGCAGGCCGGCGATCGAGGGAGAGGTGGAAGCGGGCATCGCGAGAAGGCAGAGGGCAGCGTGCGTCAGCCGCCGATATACGACATCTCGACACGCTTGCCGGTGCCGTCGGGCACGGTGTCGGCAGACGCGCTGCCGCGCAGCTGCGAATAACGGTCGGTGCGGGCCTGCCAGATGCGGGCGATCGCGGTCGCGATCTCGGCGTCGCTCGCGCCGCCGCGCACGAGTGCGCGCAGGTCATGGCCCGTCGACGCGAACAGGCACAGGTACAGCTTGCCTTCGGTCGACAGCCGCGCGCGCGTGCAGTCGCCGCAGAAGGCCTGCGTGACGCTCGAAATCACGCCGAGCTCGCCGCTGCCGTCCGCGTAGCCCCAGCGCTGCGCGGTTTCTGCCGCCGTGTGCGGCTCGAGCGGTACGAGCGGGAAGTGTTCGGCGATGCGTGCGATGACGTCCGCCGACGGCAGCACCTCGGTCATGTTCCAGCCGTTCGACGTACCGACGTCCATGTACTCGATGAAGCGCAGGATCACGCCGGTACCGCGGAAACGCTCCGCCATCGGCAGGATCTCGCTGTCGTTGGTGCCGCGCTTCACGACCATGTTGACCTTGACCGGCGCGAGGCCCGCGGCCTGGGCGGCGAAGATGCCGTCGAGCACGTCGGCGCTCGCGAACTCGGCATCGTTCATGCGCTTGAACAGCGTATCGTCGAGCGCGTCGAGGCTGACCGTCACGCGCGTGAGCCCGGCGTCCTTCAGCGCGCGCGCCTTGCGGGCGAGCAGCGAACCGTTGGTCGTGAGCGTCAGGTCGAGCGGGCGTCCGTCATGCGTGGTCAGGCGGGCGAGGCGCTCGATCAGGAATTCGAGATTCTTGCGCAGCAGCGGCTCGCCGCCCGTGATGCGGATCTTCTCGACGCCGTGTGCGACAAAGAGTCGCGCCACGCGTTCGATTTCCTCGTGCGTGAGCAGCGCGCTGTGCGGCAGGAACGGGTAGTCCTTGTCGAAGACGGCGCGCGGCATGCAGTACACGCAGCGGAAGTTGCAGCGATCCGTCACCGAAATGCGCAGGTCGCGCAGCGGCCTGGCGAGCGTGTCGGCCAGCGTGCCGTCCGGGGCGTGCGCGACGCCGGAGACGTCCGGCATCCCGCTGACGTCGGCGAGAGGAATGATGCGTCGGGACATGTTGAAAGAAGTGCGAACCAGGCCTCTATTTTAGCCGCAAGCGGCGGGCCGGGCCGGTGGGCGGAAACCCGCAGCGCGGACGTGAAAAAGCCCGCCGGAGGCGGGCTTTTCCTGGTCGGGCGATGTGCCGGTCAGTGATGCGTCGTTTCGACCTGCTGCATCGGGGCCGTATCGACCGGCGGCAGTGCCTTGCGTTCGCGCGGCACGCGAGCCGGACGCGGGAGTCGCGACGCGGCTTCCTGCGCGGCGGCGAACTTGTCGGCGTCCGTGTTCACCCAGACGAGACCGGCCTGCTCCAGCACGACATCCAGGCTCGCCGAAGCGGGCGCGGCTGCCGGTTGTGCGGGAACCGGTGCCGGTGCTGCGACGGCCTCGACCGGCGCAGCTTCGACCGGTGCCGGCTCGACAGCCGCCGGAGCGGCTTCGATCGCCACGGCCGGCGCGACTTGCTCGACGGGCGCGGACTGCGGTGCTTCGACCGCGGCAGGCGCTGCCGGCACTTCGAACGCGTCCGTCGGCGAAACCGCGACCGGAGCCGGACCGGCTTCCGTTTCGACGGCCGGTGCGACCGGAGCCGGTTCTGCCGCGTGGGCAACAACCGCCGGTTCGACCGGAGCCGCTTCGACGTGTACCGGTGCCGGCTGCGGCTCGACAGCGGCCGGCGCAACCGGTTCGGCGTGGTGCTCGACCGCTGCTTCGGCGACGACGGCGCCTGCCGCAGCCGCGGCCACGACGACTGCCGGTGCGGCCGTGTGGGCCGGTTCGGCAGCAGCCGGTGCTTCCGGCGTCACGGCTTGCACGGCGGTTTCGCCATCTGCGCCTTGCTCGGCGTGGTCGACGACTGCGCCGTCTTCCTCGCGCTCGCGGCGACCGCCGCGGCGGCCGCGACGGCGACGGCGACGTTCCTCGCCATCACGCGCGCCGGCTTCCGCGTCGACTGCCAGCTCGGCGCCGGGCAGGGACTCGGCGACGGCCTTGTCGGCGTCCGGTTCCGGATGCGTTTCGCCACGGTTGACCGTTTCGAGCGTAGCCGCATGCTGGGTCGGCTTGCGGCGCTCGCCGCGCTCGCGACGTTCCTGGCGCTCGCCACGGCCGGCGGCTTCGACGCCTTCCGGCTGCTCGGCACGCTCGCGCGGTTCGCGGTTCTCGCGCGGTTCGCGGCTTTCACGCGGCTCGCGGCCTTCGCGCGGGCCACGGCCCTCGCGACCTTCGCGACCCTCACGGCCTTCGCGGATCTCGCGACCTTCACGCGGCTCACGGCCCTCGCGCGGTTCGCGGTTCTCGCGCGGCTCACGTGCTTCACGCACTTCCTTGCCTTCGCGTTCCTGGCGTTGCTGCTGGCCGCGGCCTGCCGCTGCCTGGTCGCGTCCGCCTTGTGCCTGCTGGGCGCCGCCGCGACGGTTGCGGTTGCGATCGCCGCCGCGTTCGCCGCGTTGCTCGGACTTCTCGGCGCGTTCGCCGCGAGCCGGGCGGGCTGCCTGCTCTTTCGCCGGTGCCGGGGCAACCGGTGCGGGCGCCGGAGCCGGCGCCACGCCGAACAGGCCCTTCAGCCAGCCGATGAAACCGCCGCTTGCCGGCGCGACGGGCGCGGGCGCGGCAACGGGTTCGACCGGACGCTGAGGTGCCGGGCTCGGCGCCGGACGCTCGGGCGTGATGCCCTTGACCGCGGCTTCCTGCTTCGGCTTCACTTCCGCCGCGCGCTTGCTGTAGCCGGTTTCCGACTCGAGTTCGCGGGCCGCTTCCTCGGCCATCTTCCAGGATGCGCGCGGATCGTCGAGACGTGCGTCGTCGTGGCGCAGGCGCTCGAGCTTGTAGTGCGGCGTATCGAGGTGCTTGTTCGGGATCAGCACGATGCCGACCTTGAAGCGCGACTCGATCTTGTTGATTTCCTGACGCTTTTCGTTGAGCAGGAAGGCGGTCACCTCGACCGGCACCTGGCAGTGGATCGCCGCGGTGTTTTCCTTCATCGCTTCTTCCTGAATGATCCGCAGGACCTGCAGCGCGGACGATTCGGTATCGCGGATGTGGCCGGTGCCGTTACAACGCGGGCAGGTCACGTGGCTGCCTTCCGACAGGGCCGGACGCAGGCGCTGGCGCGACAGCTCCATCAGGCCGAAACGGGAGATCTTGCCCATCTGGACACGCGCGCGGTCATGCTTGAGCGCGTCTTTCAGGCGCTGCTCGACTTCGCGCTGGCTCTTCGCCGATTCCATGTCGATGAAATCGATCACGATCAGGCCGCCGAGGTCGCGCAGGCGGAGCTGGCGGGCGACTTCGTCGGCCGCTTCGAGGTTCGTGCGGGTCGCCGTTTCCTCGATGTCCGCGCCCTTGGTCGCGCGCGCCGAGTTCACGTCGATCGCGACGAGCGCTTCGGTGTGGTCGATCACGATCGCGCCGCCCGACGGCAGCGGCACCGTACGCGAGTACGCGGTCTCGATCTGGTGCTCGATCTGGAAGCGGGAGAACAGCGGCACGTCGTCGTGGTAGCGCTTCACCTTCGCGACGTTGTCCGGCATCACGATGTCCATGAATGCACGGGCCTGATCGTGGATCTCGTTCGTATCGATCAGGATTTCGCCGATATCGGGCTGGAAATAGTCCCGGATCGCGCGGATCACGAGGCTCGATTCCAGGTAGATCAGCATCGGCTGGCCGGCGTTGCCGCTTTGCGACGCCGCTTCGATCGCGCGCCACAGTTGCAGCAGGTAGTTCAGGTCCCACTGCAGTTCCTCGGCGCTGCGGCCGATGCCCGCGGTACGGGCGATCATGCTCATGCCGTCCGGAATCTGCAGTTGCGCCATCGTTTCGCGCAGTTCCTGACGCTCGTCGCCTTCGATCCGGCGCGACACGCCGCCGCCGCGCGGGTTGTTCGGCATCAGCACCAGGTAGCGGCCGGCGAGCGAGATGAAGGTGGTGAGGGCGGCGCCCTTGTTGCCGCGCTCTTCCTTCTCGACCTGGACGATCAGCTCCTGGCCTTCGCGCAGCGCATCCTGGATGCGCGCGGAGCGCATGTCGATGCCTTCCTTGAAATACTGGCGGGCGACTTCCTTGAACGGCAGGAACCCGTGGCGGTCTTCGCCGTAATTGACGAAGCACGCTTCGAGCGACGGCTCGATACGGGTGATGACACCTTTGTAGATATTGCCTTTGCGCTGTTCGCGCCCGGCGGTTTCGATGTCGATGTCGATGAGCTTCTGCCCATCGACGATGGCGACGCGCAGCTCCTCCTGCTGCGTCGCATTGAACAGCATGCGTTTCATGAACGGCTCCAGGCGGCTCCGCTGCCGGCGCCTCGCGGTTGTCAGTCGCGAGGGCGGGAACGACGGCAGGCCGCACCTTGTTGTGTTGTCACAAGCACGCTGGAGCGGGAACGATGGCGGGGAGAATTGCCTGAAGAGGCGCTTGGGCCCCGAAAGACGGGGCCGGCGGCCGTAGGGCACCTGCGAATACGGCTTCAAAGCACGGCGTTCACACACCGCACGCTGCACAAGCGCGCTAAGCCTGAGTCCGGGCATTGCCACGGGCGCGCGCAATGCGTCGCGCGCGCCGACGGGCGGCAGATGCTGCGGCTTGGGCCGCAGCGGGGAGTATCGAATCCAGCCCGACTTTCCCGCTTGGGGTGTACTTCCCTGGTTTGACGTCGCCAAGTCCCGCACGCTTCGCGGAACCAAATCGGGCGCAACGCCGTAATTTTCGCAACCGGCAGCTTGCGGACGCACTTCGCGCCGTCTGGCTGCCGATCAAATTCTTTTCAACCAACTTTCCGTTACCGCGGCACCTTGCCGACCGAATCCGCCTGTGGGCGCGATCCTTGCCGGCGAGCGGTGCCGTGCGTGCAACTTGCTGCATCTCTTTGATTAGGGGCGAGCAGCGGACCCCCGGCGCAAGTAAAATAGCGGTTTGCGCTTGCGCCTTGCCCGATTCGGTCGGGGCCGGCCGGTCAGGCCACCCACAACGTCAAGCTGGGCAAAATTATATTCAGTATGAATGAGTTAGGCAAAATATCCCAGAATTCGGTCGCAAGCGGCCAGGTATCGATGATCGAGATCGACGAAAACTCGGCCGGTCAGCGGATCGACAACTTCCTGTTGCGCGTCTGTAAAGGCGTGCCCAAAAGCCATATTTACCGGATCCTGCGCAGCGGCGAAGTGCGTGTGAACAAGGGCCGGATCGACGCGCAGTACCGTCTGGCCCTTGGCGACATCGTTCGCGTGCCGCCCGTGCGCGTGGCGGCGGCGGACCTCGCGCGCGCCGACACGCCCGTCGTGCCGCCCGCGAATTTCCACGTGCTGTACGAGGACGACGCGATGCTCGTCATCGACAAGCCGGCGGGGGTCGCGGTCCACGGTGGCAGCGGCGTCGCGTTCGGCGTGATCGAGCAGATGCGCCAGGCGCGCCCGCGTGCGAAGTTCCTCGAACTCGTGCACCGGCTCGACCGCGAGACGTCCGGGATCCTGATGCTCGCGAAGAAGCGCACGGCGCTGGTGGGCCTGCACGAGCAGATTCGCGAGAACCGGATGGACAAGCGCTACTTCGCGTGCGTGCACGGCGAATGGCAGCCCGACTGGGGCCGCCGTCGCGCGGTGAAGGCGCCGCTGTTCAAGTATTCGACCCCGGAAGGGGAGCGCCGCGTGCGCGTGCAGGACGACGGGCTGCCGTCGCATACGGTGTTCAACCTCGTCGACCGCTGGCCGGACTACGCGCTCGTCGAAGCGGAACTCAAAACGGGTCGGACCCATCAGATCCGGGTGCATCTCGCGCATCTCGGCCTGCCGATCGCCGGCGACGCCAAGTATGGCGATTTCGCACTGAACAAGGCGCTGGCGCGCGCGAATGCGCAGCCGTCGTTGAAACGGATGTTCCTGCATGCGCACCGGCTGCGGCTCGCCCACCCGCTGACCGGCGAGGCGCTGCAGTTCGATGCGCCGCTGCCGGACGAATGCCGGCGCTTCCTCGACCAACTCAGCGCATTGCGCGATACCGCCTGAACCTGAACCGCATGGCTCGACAGCAATTTGACCTGATCGTCTTCGACTGGGACGGCACGCTGATGGATTCGACTGCGCACATCGCGCACAGCATCCAGGCCGCATGCCGCGATCTCGGCCTGCCCACGCCGTCCGACGAGGCGTCGCGCTACGTGATCGGCCTCGGCCTGCGCGACGCGCTGCAGATTACCGCTCCGACCCTCGATCCGTCCGACTATTCGCGGCTCGCCGAGCGCTACCGCTATCACTATCTGCTCGACGACCAGCGCATCGAGCTGTTCGCCGGCGTGCGCGAACTGCTCGCCGAGCTGCGCGACACCGGTTATCTGCTCGCGGTGGCAACCGGCAAGGGCCGGGTCGGGCTGAATCGCGTGCTCGACCAGTCGAAGCTGACGAGCCTGTTCGATGCGACGCGCTGCGCGGACGAGACTTTCTCCAAACCCCATCCGGCGATGCTGCACGAGCTGTCCCGGGAACTGGGGCAGGATCTTTCTCGCACCGTGATGATCGGCGACACGACGCACGACCTGCAGATGGCCGCGAGTGCCGGGGCGGCCGGCGTCGGTGTCGCTTACGGCGCGCACACGGCCGATGCGCTGGCTGCGCTCACGCCGCGCTTCGTCGCGCCGGACGTCGAAGCGCTGGCCGCGTGGTTGCGGGAGCACGCATGAGCGCGGCGCCGGACGCGATGCGCGTGTGCGCATCGGATGCCCTGGCCGACGGCGGTGCCGGCGTGCGCGTCGACGCGACGCTGCGCGGCGAGCAGGCCGTCGTGTTCTTCGTGCGCTACGAGGGGCGCGCATACGGTTACCTGAACCGCTGCGCGCATGTGCCGATGGAGCTCGACTGGGCCGAAGGGCAGTTCTTCGAATCGTCGGGCCTCTACCTGATGTGCGCGACGCATGGCGCGATCTACGAGCCGAACACCGGCAAGTGCGTCGGCGGCCCGTGCCGCGGCGGCCGGCTGCGGCCGGTCGAGGTCGACGAGCGCGACACGGCCGACGGGCGTGCGGTATTCTGGGTGCCCGACGCCGACCTGCGTCCCGCCGTTTCCGCCACGACCGACTGACGACAACACCGCATGGCCGACCAACCGAATTCCCCGGATTCCTCCTCCCGTCCCGACAGCCGTGAACCGAACTGGGAGCGTGCGGCGCTCGAGCGGATCGCGCTCGCGGCCGTCAAGGAGCAGCGCGCGGCACGGCGCTGGAAGATCTTCTTCCGCTTCGCGTTCCTCGGCGTGTTCGTGCTGCTTGCGTTCGCGCTGATCGATTTCTCGAGCGATGCGAAGTTCTCGGCGAGCGGGCGGCATACGGCGCTCGTGACGATCGACGGCGAGATCGCCGCCGGCGTCAACGCGAACGCCGACGACATCAACACGGCGCTCGACGCCGCATTCGACGACGACGGTACGGCCGGCGTCGTGCTGCGGATCAACAGCCCGGGCGGCAGCCCGGTGCAGGCCGGGATGGTCTACGACGAGATCCGGCGGCTGCGCGCGAAGCATCCGGACAAGCCGCTGTACGTCGTCGTGACCGACATGTGTGCTTCGGGCGGCTATTACATCGCGTCCGCGGCCGACAAGATCTTCGTCGACAAGGCAAGCATCGTCGGGTCGATCGGCGTGCTGATGGACGGGTTCGGCTTTACCGGCCTGATGGGCAAGCTCGGCGTCGAGCGGCGCCTGCATACCTCGGGCGAAAACAAGGGCTTCTACGACCCGTTCTCGCCCGACACGCCGAAGATGGACGCGCATGCGCAGGCGTTGCTCGATCAGGTGCACGCGCAGTTCATCAAGGCGGTGAAGGATGGCCGCGGCAAGCGGCTGCACGAGACGCCCGACATGTTCTCGGGCCTGTTCTGGACCGGCGAGAAGAGCGTCGAGCTCGGGCTCGCCGACGGCTTCGGCACGACCGACACGGTCGCGCGCGACGTGCTGAAGGCGCCCGATCTCGTCGACTATACGGTGAAGGAAAGCCTGACGAACCGTGTCGCGCGCAAGTTCGGCGCGGCCGTCGGCGGCGCCGCGATGAAGGCGCTGACGGCCGGCGGCGCGTCGGTCAGCCTGCGCTGACCGGAAGCGGGCGGGCCGCGATGGCCCGCCGATCGGCTGCCGGGCAGCCGCCGGTCGCGGCTTCAGTTCGCCAGCAGCAGGAAGATCGCAGGGCGCTTGTGCAGATTCGGCGCAGGCGCCTTTTTCCAGTCCGCCACGGTGCGGCTCGCGATCGTCTCGGTCGCGAGGGTCAGGTCGGCCGCGACGCAGATCTGCGTCGACGGTGCGCAGGTCGCGACGAGCGTGTCGAGCATCGCCTGATTCCGGTACGGCGTTTCGATGAAGATCTGCGTCTGGCGCGCCTTGCGTGACAGCTGCTCGAGTTCGCGCAGGCGTTTCGCGCGCGCGGCCGCGTCGACCGGCAGGTAGCCGTTGAACGCGAAGCTCTGGCCGTTCAGGCCCGATGCCATCAGCGCGAGCAGGATCGAGCTCGGCCCGACGAGCGGCACGACCTTCACCCCGCGCTCGTGTGCGCGGCGCACCAGCAAGGCGCCGGGATCGGCGACGGCCGGGCAGCCGGCTTCGGATACGAGGCCGGCGTCCGCACCGGCCAGCACGGGCGCGAGCAGCCGGTCGATCTGGCCGGCCGGCGTATTGACGTTCAGTTCGCTGATCTCGATTTCCTGGATCGGGCGCGTCGTGCCGATCTTCTTCAGAAACGCGCGCGTCGTCTTCGCGTTCTCGCCGATGTAATAGCCGAGCGTGCCGGCGCGTGCCTGCACGGCCGCGGGCAGGACGGCCGCGAGCATCGATTCGTCGCCTTCGCCGAGCGTGTTCGGAACGAGATAGAGCGTGCCGGCCGTCATGTGCGGTCTCCACGGGTGGTTGCAAACAGCGGATAGTCGGCGGCGCGCAGCATCCGCGTGAGCGCGATCAGCGGCAGGCCGACGAGTGCCGTCGGGTCGTTCGAGTCGATCGCGTCGAGCAGCGCGATGCCGAGCCCTTCCGACTTGGCGCTGCCGGCGACGTCGTACGGCGTTTCCGCGCGCAGGTACGCATCGAGTTCGGCCTCGGGCAGCGAGCGGAAACGCACGCGCGTGACGACGTCCTCGACCTGCGCTTCGCCCGTGCGGCTGTCATACAGGCAGAGCGCGCTGTGGAATTCGACTTCGCGGCCCTGCATCGACACGAGTTGCGCGAGCGCGCGCTCATGCGTGCCGGGTTTGCCGATCTGGAGCCCGTCGAAGGTCGCGACCTGGTCGGACCCGATTACGAGCACGCCGTCCGGCGCGTCGATCGTCGCAGCGACGGCGCGCGCTTTCGCGCCCGCAAGGCGCAGTGCGGTCGCGGCCGGCGTCTCGCCGTCGCGCGGGGTTTCGTCGAGGTCGGGCGACACGACGTCGAAGGGGATGCCGAGGCGCTCGAGGAGCGCGCGGCGGTAGCGTGAACTGGAGGCAAGAATCAGCCGCGGCGGGCGGCAAACGGTATCCGGCATGGTCGGTGGGATCGGTGAGTCGTCGGGTGTTGCGCAGCGTTGCTGCGGACGCAAGCTTAAGTGATTGACTGCAAAAGGTAAAACAGGTATGCTTTCCCGCTTTTCGTCGGCAGGCTTCCGTTGTGGTGGCGCCTGCCGGGTCTTCGGAAGTAAAGTACGGTCACCCGTACGCGAGCGGCACCAAGCCGGATCCGCAAGTCAGCCTGTAGGCAGGAGCGCACATGAACACTTCTTCTGGCAAACCTGCTGCGGCGCCACTTGATCCGCATGCAGTCGACCTGTTCGAGTTCGCCCGCAGCGGGCGGCAGGCAGCAGGCGCGGTGCACCTCTCGCAACTGCCGCGCATGTTAAACGAAGTGCCCGCGGACGCGCCAGATCGCGACACGGTCTTCACATGGCAGGCGGAAGGGTTCACCCAGAAGGAGTTGCAGGACGACGGCGCTGACGGGCAGCAGCCGTATCTGCGCCTCGCGGTGCACGGTCATGCGTGGCTCACGTGTCAGCGCTGCATGACCCCGTACGACCAGACGTTCGACGTCGACATGACGTACCGGGTCGTCGCGACCGAAGAAGAAGCTGAAGAATTTCCGCTCGACGACGATGAAGCCGATGTGATCGTGGGCTCACGCCAGTTCGATCTCGTCGACTTGATCGAAGAGGAATTGCTGCTTTCGTTGCCGCTCGTGCCCAAGCACGAGGTTTGCCCGGCAGTTCACGAAAGCCTCGTGTCGGGTGCGAGCGGTCCCGCGGAAGAGACGGACGAGGAGTCCGACGAAGCCGGGGACGAAGGCAAACGGCCGAATCCGTTCGCGGCGCTGGAAGCGCTGAAGAAGGGCGGTGACGGCACCAAGAAACACTAAGCAGTTGTGGCGCGGGAAGGCGTAAAGGCTTTGGGCCAGGGTAGTTAAGCGCCGGATCGGGCTGTGTTAGAATCCGGAAAATTATTTAGGAGTTAGTCATGGCAGTCCAGCAAAACAAGAAGTCGCCGTCGAAGCGCGGCATGCATCGTTCGCACGATTTCCTGACGGCAGCGCCGCTGGCAGTCGAGCCGAGCACGGGTGAAGTGCACCTGCGTCACCACGTCAGCCCGAACGGCTACTACCGCGGCAAGAAAGTCGTCAAGACGAAGAACGACTAAGCGTCAAGTCACGCGTTGCGCGCTACGTTTGCCGTTCGCGTGACAACTGGTTCGCTTGACACTTTCCTGGCTCAACAAAAAGGCGGCATTCAACTGCCGCTTTTTTGTGCCTGAAATTCGTCGCATTCCATGACCGTAAAGCTCACAATCGATTGCATGGGAGGCGACCACGGCCCGTCCGTGACCGTTCCCGCGGCAGTCAAGTTCGTCCGCGCGCATCCCGATGCGCACCTGATGCTCGTCGGCATCGAAAGCGCGATCCGCGCTCAGCTGAAAAAGCTGAAAGTCCTCGACGATCCCGCGCTGACCATCGTTCCCGCCACCGAAGTCGTGGCGATGGACGACCCTGTCGAAGTGGCGCTGCGCAAGAAGAAGGATTCTTCGATGCGCGTCGCACTCAATCACGTCAAGGAAGGCGCGGCGCAGGCCTGCATCTCCGCCGGCAATACCGGCGCGCTGATGGCCGTTTCCCGTTACGTACTCAAGACGCTGCCCGGCATCGAGCGGCCCGCGATCGCGTTCGCGCTGCCGAACCCGACCGGCTACACGATGATGCTGGATCTCGGCGCGAACGTCGACTGCGAACCGCAGCACCTGCTGCAGTTCGCGGAAATGGGGCACGCGCTCGTGGCTGCGCTGGAAGGCAAGGAGCGTCCGACGATCGGCCTCTTGAACATCGGCGAAGAGATGATCAAGGGCAACGAGACGATCAAGCGCGCAGGCGAACTGCTGCGCGCCAGCACGCTCAACTTCCGTGGCAACGTCGAAGGCAACGACATCTACAAGGGCACGGTCGACGTGATCGTGTGCGACGGCTTCGTCGGCAACGTCGCGCTGAAGACGTCCGAGGGGCTCGCGCAGATGCTGTCGGACATCATCCGCGAAGAGTTTGGCCGTTCGCTGATGTCGAAGCTGATGGCGCTGCTCGCGCTGCCTGTCCTGATGCGTTTCAAGAAGCGCGTCGATCACCGCCAGTACAACGGCGCGGCGCTGCTGGGGCTGAAGAGCCTCGTGATCAAGAGCCATGGTTCGGCCGATGCCTACGCGTTTGAGTGGGCAATCAAACGCGGGTATGATGCCGTCAAAAACGGCGTGCTGGAGCGCCTCACGCGTGCGATGGCGGATAATTCGGTGTCGCTCGGCGACGGCGAACACAACGCGGGCGGCGCGGGCCATGCAAGCCCCGCCGCAGGCCATCACGCCGAACCTTCCGCTGCGCAATCCTCTAAAGCATAAATGGCCCAATCGACTCTCTATTCCCGCGTGCTCGGCACGGGCAGCTACCTGCCGCCTGACCGCGTCACGAACCAGCAGTTGACCGATCGTCTTGCGAAGGAAGGCATCGAGACGAGCGATGAATGGATCGTTGCGCGCACGGGCATCCATGCGCGCCATTTCGCCGCACCGGACGTCACGACCAGCGACCTCGCGCTCGAGGCGTCGCGTCGCGCGATCGAGGCCGCCGGCATCGATCCGCAGTCGATCGACCTGATCATCGTCGCGACTTCGACCCCCGATTTCGTGTTCCCGAGCACCGCGTGCCTGCTGCAGAACAAGCTCGGCATCAAGAACGGCGGCGCGGCCTTCGACGTGCAGGCCGTGTGTTCGGGCTTCGCGTACGCGATGGCGACGGCCGACAGCTTCATCCGCAGCGGCCAGCACCGCACCGCGCTCGTGGTGGGCGCGGAGACGTTCTCGCGCATTCTCGACTTCAAGGACCGCACGACCTGCGTGCTGTTCGGCGACGGCGCGGGCGCGGTGATCCTGTCCGCGTCGGAAGAGCCGGGCGTGCTCGGCAGCGCGCTGCACGCGGACGGCAGCTACTCGCATATCCTCTGCACGCCGGGCAACGTCAACCGCGGCGTGATCGAAGGCAGTGCGTTCCTGTACATGGACGGGCAGGCCGTGTTCAAGCTCGCGGTCAACGTGCTCGAGAAGGTCGCGATCGAGGCGCTCGCGAAGGCGAATCTCGCGCCCGAGCAGATCGACTGGCTGATTCCGCACCAGGCCAACATCCGCATCATGACCAGCACCTGCCGCAAGCTCGGCCTGCCGCAGGAGCGCATGGTCGTGACGGTCGACCAGCACGGCAACACGTCGGCCGCGTCGATCCCGCTGGCGCTCGACACCGCGGTACGCGACGGTCGCATCCAGCGTGGCCAGCACGTGCTGATCGAAGGCGTCGGCGGCGGCTTCACCTGGGGCGCGTCGGTCTTCCGCTACTGATCCGCGGCGCGCGACTGCTGCGCGCGGATCCCACCGGCGCGCCATTCGTGCGCGCCGTCCGAATCGATTCAATTGGGGACGATATGAAATTTGCATTCGTATTTCCGGGGCAGGGCTCGCAGGCGGTCGGCATGCTCAACGCATTCGCCGATCTGGCCGTCGTGCGCGAGACGCTCCAGGAAGCGTCCGATGCACTCAATCAGGATCTCGGCAAGCTGATCGCCGAAGGCCCGGCCGAAGAGCTGAACCTCACCACCAACACGCAGCCCGTGATGCTGACCGCGGCCTATGCGTGCTATCGCGCGTGGCAGCAGGCGGGCGGCCCGGCGCCGTCGATCGTCGCCGGCCACAGCCTCGGCGAATACACGGCGCTCGTCGCCGCCGGCGCGCTCGCGTTCAAGGATGCCGTGCCGCTCGTGCGCTTTCGCGCGCAGGCGATGCAGACGGCCGTGCCGGTCGGCCAGGGCGGCATGGCTGCGATCCTGGGGCTCGATGACGACACGGTGCGTGCGGTATGCGCGGAAGCCGCGGAAGCGGGCGTCGTCGAAGCAGTGAACTTCAATGCACCCGCACAGGTCGTTATCGCAGGCAACAAGGCCGCGGTCGAAAAGGCCTGCGAGATCGCGAAGGCGAAGGGCGCGAAGCGCGCGCTGCCGCTGCCGGTGTCGGCGCCGTTCCATTCGTCGCTGCTCAAGCCGGCGTCGGATCAGTTGCGCGACTACCTCGCGAACGTCGACGTGAAGGCGCCGCAGATTCCGGTCGTCAACAACATCGACGTCGCCGTGGTCAGCGATCCGGCCGCGATCAAGGACGCGCTGGTGCGCCAGGCCGCGGGCCCGGTGCGCTGGGTCGAGTGCGTGCAGCACATCGCAGGCACGGGCGTCACGCACGTGATCGAATGCGGTCCGGGCAAGGTGCTCGCCGGCCTGACGAAGCGCATCGACGGCAACCTGACGGGTGCGTCGGTGTTCGATCCGGCGTCGCTCGACGAAGCGCTCAAGCTGGTGACCGCCTGACGCGGCGCCTTTTCTCAAGAGACGGATATTCGATTCATGGACAAGACTCTCGATAAACAGGTTGCGATCGTTACCGGCGCATCGCGCGGCATCGGCCGTTCGATCGCGCTCGAACTCGCGCGCCTGGGCGCGACGGTGATCGGCACGGCGACGAGTGAGTCGGGCGCCGCAGCGATCACCGCGGCGTTCGCGGAAGCGGGCGTCACGGGTCGCGGTGCGGTGCTGAACGTCAACGACGCGGCAGCCGCCGAGGCGCTGATCGACGCGACCGTGAAGGAATTCGGTGCGCTGAACGTGCTCGTCAACAACGCGGGCATCACGCAGGACCAGCTCGCGATGCGGATGAAGGACGAGGACTGGGACGCAGTGATCGACACCAACCTGAAGTCGGTGTTCCGCCTGTCGCGCGCGGTGCTGCGCCCGATGATGAAGGCGCGTGGCGGCCGCATCATCAACATCACGTCGGTGGTCGGCTCGGCCGGTAACCCGGGTCAGGTCAACTACGCGGCTGCGAAGGCCGGCGTCGCGGGCATGACCCGTGCGCTCGCACGTGAAATCGGCAGCCGCGGCATCACCGTGAACTGTGTGGCGCCGGGCTTCATCGACACCGACATGACGAAGACGCTGCCGGAAGAACAGCAGGCCGCGCTCAAGACCCAGATTCCGCTCGGCCGCCTCGGCAGCCCGGAAGACATTGCCCATGCCGTCGCGTTCCTCGCATCGCCGCAGGCCGGTTACATCACCGGTACGACGCTGCACGTGAACGGCGGCATGTACATGTCGTAACGATTTTCGTTTACCATCCGCGCCGTATCCCGTTTTTCAGGCGGATCGGCGCTTGATCGACCATCAAGCCAACGCGCGTTTTGGCGTCAGCAAACCTGATAAAATGCGCGCACTTGTAAATCTGAACTTTCCCTCGGAGGGGTAATGGACAACATCGAACAACGTGTCAAGAAGATCGTCGCTGAACAACTGGGCGTCGCGGAAGCCGAGATCAAGAACGAAGCTTCGTTCGTGAACGACCTGGGCGCCGACTCGCTCGACACCGTCGAACTGGTGATGGCTCTCGAAGACGAGTTCGGCATGGAAATCCCGGACGAAGAAGCAGAGAAGATCACGACCGTTCAGCAAGCGATCGACTACGCTCGCGCAAACGTCAAGGCGTAACAGGCGCCTTTCGCGCTTGTCCGCCACGTCGCCGCGATCTTCGCGATTGACGCGCCATCCTGCCGGCCTCGCGCCGGACGGACTAACAGCCACAGGGCTCGCAGGGCTGGTTCCTGTGGCCACTGTGGCTTTTGTTTTTGTCATCCAATAATGGAAAAGAGGTTACCGTGAGCCGCCGTCGTGTTGTTGTTACAGGCCTGGGGCTGATTTCGCCTGTTGGCAATAATGTTGCCGACGGCTGGGCCAATCTCGTCGCCGGCAAGTCCGGCATTGCCACCGTCACGAAGTTCGACCCGTCGAACCTCGCCGTCCATTTCGCGGGCGAAGTGAAGGGGTTCAGCGCCGAGGAGTACATCCCGGCGAAGGAAGCCCGGAACATGGATACGTTCATCCATTACGGCATCGCCGCCGGCGTCCAGGCCATCAAGGACAGCGGGCTGGAAGTGAACGAAACCAATGCGGAACGCATCGGCGTGCTGGTCGGTTCCGGCATCGGCGGCCTGCCGATGATCGAAGATACGCACCAGACCTACGTCGATCGCGGCGCGCGCCGGATTTCGCCGTTCTTCGTGCCGGGTTCGATCATCAACATGATCTCGGGTCACCTGAGCATCATGTTCGGCCTGAAGGGCCCGAACCTCGCGGCCGTCACGGCCTGCACGACCGGCCTGCACAGCATCGGCCTCGCGGCGCGCCTGATCCAGGCGGGCGACGCCGACGTGATGGTCGCGGGCGGCGCCGAATCGACGGTGTCGCCGCTCGGCATCGGCGGTTTCGCGGCAGCGCGCGCGCTGTCGACCCGCAACGACGATCCGGCCACCGCGTCCCGGCCGTGGGACAAGGACCGCGACGGCTTCGTGCTGGGCGAAGGTGCGGGCGTGATGGTGCTCGAGGAATACGAAGCGGCGAAGGCGCGCGGTGCGAAGATCTACGCGGAAGTCTCGGGCTTCGGCATGACGGGCGATGCGTACCACATGACCGCGCCGAACATGGACGGCCCGCGCCGCTGCATGGTCGCGGCACTGCGCGACGCCGGCGTGAACGCGGACGAGGTCCAGTACCTGAACGCGCATGGCACGTCGACGCCGCTGGGCGACAAGAACGAGTCCGACGCGGTGAAGGCGGCTTTCGGCGAGCATGCGTACAAGATCGTCGTGAACTCGACGAAGTCGATGACGGGCCACCTGCTGGGCGGCGCGGGCGGCCTCGAGTCGGTGTTCACGGTGCTCGCGCTGCACAACAACGTGTCGCCGCCGACCATCAACATCTTCAACCAGGACCCCGAGTGCGATCTCGATTACTGCGCGAACACCGCACGTGACATGAAGATCGACGTGGCCGTGAAGAACAACTTCGGCTTCGGCGGTACCAACGGCACGCTGGTGTTCAAGCGCGTCTGACGCCGCAGTCACTTGACGAGTCAATTCGATGCGCCGGCCGGGCGTCCGCAGCGCTTTGCGTTGCGGGCCTCGGCCGTGTCATATGTCGTGCTGGCCGCGTTCGTCGCGTCGGCTGCCGCGTCGGCCTACCTGTTCTGGGCGCCGCGCGCGGGCGCTGCTGCGGGCGCATGCGTGTCGGCCGTGACGGCTGCGCTGCTGGCCGTATGCGCCGCACGGGCCTGTGCCCGCCGGCTGCCGGCCGAGCTGCGGATCGACGCGTTCGGGGAAATTGCGGCGTTTGGCCGCACCGGGCGCCTGCTGGCCCGTGGCCGCGTGACGGGGCATGCGCACTGGAGCAGCCTGCTGCTGGTGCTGTCGGTCGGGCAGGGTGCCCGGCGGGCCCGGCCGCTGCTGATTCCGGCCGATGCGCTCGACGCGGCATCGTTCAGCGCGCTTTCCGTGCTGGCGAAGACGGCGGGCGCGGCGGGGCGGGCATGACGGCGGCGCGGTTACGTACCGTAACCAGCGTCCGGCGCGGGAACGTTACAATGACGCTCCGCGTTGCATCCCTAGTTAACGGATTTGTCAGGTGAGTGAAAAAGAAATCGATCAGGCTCTGGTCGAACGCGTACAGAAGGGCGACAAGGCGGCGTTCGAACTCCTGGTCTCCAAATACCACCGCAAGATCATTCGGCTGATCTCGCGCCTCGTGCGGGATCCCGCCGAGGTCGAGGATGTGGCCCAGGACGCGTTCATCAAGGCGTATCGTGCGCTGCCGCAATTCCGCGGCGAATCGGCGTTCTATACGTGGTTGTACCGAATTGCCGTCAACACGGCGAAGAACTACCTTGCGACGCAAGGCCGCCGGGCGCCGACCTCGACCGAGGCCGATGCGGAGGAAGCGGAAACTTTCTCCGACGCAGACCAACTAAGGGATATCAACACGCCTGAGTCGATGTTGATGAGCAAGCAGATTGCCGAGACGGTCAACGCTGCCATGGCTCTGCTGCCCGAGGAACTGCGCCAGGCAATTACGCTGCGCGAGATCGAGGGCCTGAGCTACGAAGAGATCGCGGAAATGATGGGCTGTCCGATCGGGACGGTCCGGTCGCGGATCTTCCGTGCACGCGAGGCAATCGCTGCCAAATTGCGTCCGCTGCTCGATACGCCCGAAGGCAAGCGCTGGTAAGCGCGACAGGCGGAGCGACGCGGGTCGGGGTCTAGTTACGGTTAGAGTCGTGAAGTCACGACGGGGTGTGCAAGATGGGGAGCATCATGGGGTCGGTCAATACGCAGTCGCAAGCGTGCTCGCGCGGTGAGCGCCTTTCCGCGCTGGTCGACGGCGAAATGTTCGATGGCCCGGACAACGGGCAGTTTCTGGCTGAGCTCAACCGCGCGGATCGCGCTGCGTGGGCCCATTACCACCTGATCGGCGATGCGCTGCGCTCGGACGAACTGGCGCTGTCGCCCGCGCTGAGCGTCGCGTTCACCGCGCGCATGTCGGCTGCGCTCGAAAGCGAGCCGCACCTGCTCGCGCCGGCGGCAGCGCCCGTCGCGCGCAAGCTGCTGTCGCTGCGCCGGCGCGTCGTGCCCGCGTTCGCGGTTGCCGCCGCGGCGGCCACGCTGACGTGGATCGTCGTCCCGCAAATGCAGACGGCCGGTGCCCCGGGCGCCGTCCAGGTCGCGTCGGCCGGTGCGCCGCAAGGCGGCAACCTGCAGCGCGTGACGGTTGCGCAGGCATCGGCCCAGCCGGGGCTGCAGGACGTCAACATCATCCGCGACGCCAGCCTCGACCAATACCTTGAAGCGCACCAGCAATTCGCGCAGCAGCCCGTCGTCACGGGTTCGATGCCGCTGATCCGCGCTGCCGTGACCACCACGCCAGGCCAATAAACCCGATGCGGACATTGCAGTTGAATCAAGCCATCTCCGGATGGAAGCGGCTGCCGGCCCTCCTGCTTTGCGCAGCCGCCCTGTTGTCCGTTCAATCCCTTCCTGCCAGCGCCCAGCAACCGGACGATCCCGTCGCGACCCGCAAGGGTGCCGCGGACTGGCTCGACCGCGTCCAGCAAGCGGCGCAGCAGCAGAGCTACGAAGGCACGTTCGTCTATCAGCGCGGCGGGTATGTGCAGTCGTCGCGCATTGCGCACGTCGCGTCCCGCGACGGCGAGTTCGAACGCATCGAGACGCTCGACGGCAAGCCGCGCAAGCTGCTGCGCCACAACGACGAGCTGTACACGTTCGTACCCGAGCGCAAGCTGTGTGTGGTCGAGCGCCGTCAGACGCGCGACTCGTTCCCCGCGCTGCTTGGCGCGAGCGGCGAGCACGTGATGTCCGTCTACGACGCGAAGTCGCTCGGCAAGGATCGTGTCGCTGGGATCGACGCGCAGGTCGTCGAGCTCGTGCCGAAGGACGCATACCGCTTCACGTACAAGCTGTGGGCCGATGCGCGCACGGGGCTGCTGCTGCGTTCGCAGACGCTCGATGCGAACGATCATGTGCTCGAGCAGATCGCGTTCTCGCAATTGCAGACGGGCGGCGCAAGCGGCGACAAGGCCGCGATCGCGGCCGGCATGCGCAACCTGAGCGGCTGGACGGTCGTACGTCCGCCGGTCGCGACGGTCGACATGGAAGCGCAGGGCTGGCAACTCGCACCGAGTGTCGCCGGTTTCCAGAAGATTCGCGAAGTGCGCCGGCCGATGGCCGCGCGCGACGCGGGTGAGCCGCCGATTCCGGTCGATCAGGCCGTCTTCACCGACGGTCTCGCGACGATTTCGGTTTTCATCGAGCCGGCCGAAAAGAATACGCGCAAGGAAGGCGCGGGCAGCACCGGTGCAACGAACGTTCTCGTGAAGCGCCGCGGCGACTACTGGATCACCGTGCTCGGCGAAGTGCCGCCGGCTACGTTGCAGCAGTTCGCGTCTGCCATAGAATACAAGGCTTCCAAGTAACGCTACGGCTTCCGACATGATGAAACTCACGCTGCGCAAATGGCTCGCGGCGGCGGCGCTGTCTGCCTGCCTGCCGCTCGTGCCACATACCGCGGTCGCGGTGACGGCTCCCGCTGCCAGCCTGCCCGACTTCGCCGATCTGGTCGAAAAGGTCGGGCCGGCCGTCGTGAACATCCGGACCACCGCCAACGTGCCGACGAGCAGCGGCCCGCGCGGGATGCTCCCGCCGGGCTTCGACAACGGCGACATGTCGGAATTCTTCCGGCGCTTCTTCGGCATTCCGCTGCCGCAGGCGCCCGGCAACAGCGGCGGCAACCCGAAGAACGCGCCGGCGCCGGACAATCCGCCCGACACCGAACAGAATCGCGGCGTCGGTTCGGGCTTCATCGTGTCGGCCGACGGTTACGTGATGACCAATGCGCACGTCGTCGACGATGCGGACACCATCTACGTGACGCTGACCGACAAGCGCGAATTCAAGGCGAAGCTGATCGGCGTCGACGATCGCACGGACGTCGCGGTCGTCAAGATCCAGGCGTCGAACCTGCCGGTCGTCGCGATCGGCGATTCGAACAAGGTGCGTGTCGGCGAGTGGGTCGTCGCGATCGGTTCGCCGTTCGGCCTCGACAACACGGTGACGGCCGGCATCGTCAGCTCGAAGAGCCGCAACACGGGCGACTACCTGCCGTTCATCCAGACCGACGTCGCCGTGAACCCCGGCAACTCGGGCGGCCCGCTGATCAACATGCAGGGCGAGGTGATCGGCATCAACTCGCAGATCTACAGCCGTACCGGCGGCTTCATGGGCATCTCGTTCGCGATCCCGATCGACGAGGCGATGCGCGTGGCCGACCAGCTGAAGGCGACGGGCAAGGTCACGCGCGGCCGGATCGCGGTAGCGATCGGCGAAGTGACGAAGGACGTGGCCGACTCGATCGGGCTGCCGAAGGCGGAGGGCGCGCTCGTCAGCAGCGTCGAGCCGGGCGGTCCGGCCGACAAGGCGGGCATCCAGCCGGGCGACATTATCCTGAAGTTCAATGGCCGTTCGGTCGACACGGCGTCGGATCTGCCGCGCATGGTCGGCGACACGAAGCCGGGCACGAAGGCGACGGTCAGCGTGTGGCGCAAGGGTCAGGCACGCGATCTGCCGATCACGATCGCGGAAACCCCGGCCGAATCGACGGCGAAGGCCGAGCAGCGCAAGAACGCGCCGCAGAAGCCGCGCCAGGCCAACTCGCTCGGTCTGACGGTCAGCGACCTGACGGCGGAGCAGATGAAGACGCTGAAGCTGAAGAACGGCGTGCAGATCGACGGCGTCGACGGCCCGGCCGCCCGTGCGGGCTTGCAGCGCGGCGACATCGTGCTGCGTGTCGGCGACACCGACATCACGAACGCGAAGCAGTTCGCCGAAGTGACCGCGCAGCTCGATCCGCAGAAGGCGGTCGCGGTACTCGTGCGGCGCGGCGACAACACGCAGTTCGTGCCCGTGCGGCCGCGCCAGAAATAACGCGCCGATGTTCACGCTCTACGGCCGCGGCTGGTGCCACCTGTGCGACGACATGCGCGACGCCCTGGCGCCGGTGGCGGCCGAATTCGGTGTTGCGGTCGATTACATCGACATCGATACCGATGCGGCACTCGTCGCCCGCTACGACGAGGACGTGCCCGTGCTGCTGCTGGACGGTGCGGAAGTGTGCCGCCACCGGTTCGACGCCGCGAAGGTGCACGACGCGCTCGCGGCCCGGCGCTGAAGCCGGGCTGCCGCCTTGCGGCGGCGCCTGGCACCGGGCTTTGCCCGGCGGGCGGCCCCGGCAGGGTGCCGCGCGGGCCGGCGTTGGAAATACCGCCCGGCGAAGGCCTTTTCGGCTAAAATAAGCCGTTTTTTCACCGACTTACACAAGGCGTGCTCAGCGGTCGTCGAGCGCGCCTTTTTCGCTTGATCGGCACTGAATGGATCATATTCGCAATTTCTCGATCATCGCGCACATCGACCATGGCAAGTCGACGCTCGCGGATCGCATCATCCAGGTATGCGGCGGCCTCGCCGACCGTGAAATGGAAGCGCAGGTGCTCGACTCGATGGATATCGAGCGCGAGCGCGGCATCACGATCAAGGCGCAGACAGCCGCGCTGTCCTATCGCGCGCGCGACGGCAAGGTCTACAACCTGAACCTGATCGACACGCCGGGGCACGTCGACTTCTCGTACGAAGTCAGCCGTTCGCTGTCCGCGTGCGAAGGCGCGCTGCTGGTCGTCGATGCGAGCCAGGGCGTCGAGGCGCAGACGGTCGCGAACTGCTATACGGCGATCGAGCTCGGCGTCGAGGTCGTTCCCGTG
Source organism: Burkholderia sp. 22088 (assembly GCF_052045915.1). Classification (NCBI taxonomy): domain Bacteria; kingdom Pseudomonadati; phylum Pseudomonadota; class Betaproteobacteria; order Burkholderiales; family Burkholderiaceae; genus Burkholderia; species Burkholderia sp. 22088. The sequence continues at coordinate 215,117 of NZ_JBQEPY010000004.1, read as the reverse complement.
CTGAACAAGATCGACCTGCCGGCCGCGAACCCCGAGAACGCGATCGAGGAGATCGAGGACGTGATCGGCATCGACGCGACCGACGCGACGCGCTGCAGCGCGAAGACGGGCCTCGGCGTCGAGGACGTGCTCGAAGCGCTGATCGCGAAGGTGCCGCCGCCGAAGGGCGATCCGGCCGCGCCGCTGCAGGCGCTGATCATCGACTCGTGGTTCGACAACTACGTCGGCGTCGTGATGCTGGTGCGCATCGTCAACGGCACGCTGCGTCCGAAGGACAAGATCAAGATGATGGCGACCGGCGCGCAGTATCCGGTCGAGCACGTCGGCGTGTTCACGCCGAAATCGCGCAATCTCGAATCGCTGTCGGCGGGGCAGGTCGGCTTCATCATCGCCGGCATCAAGGAACTGACGGCCGCGAAGGTCGGCGATACCGTCACGCATGCGACCAAGGCTGCCGCCGAGCCGCTGCCGGGCTTCAAGGAAGTGAAGCCGCAGGTGTTCGCGGGGCTGTATCCGGTCGAGGCGAACCAGTACGACGCGCTGCGCGAATCGCTCGAGAAGCTGAAGCTGAACGACGCGTCGCTGCAGTACGAGCCGGAAGTGTCGCAGGCACTCGGTTTCGGTTTCCGCTGCGGCTTCCTTGGGCTGCTGCACATGGAAATCGTGCAGGAGCGGCTCGAGCGCGAGTTCGACATGGATCTCATCACGACCGCACCGACGGTCGTCTACGAGGTCGTGCAGAGCGACGGCTCGACGATCATGGTCGAGAACCCGGCAAAGATGCCGGAGCCCGGCCGCATCGCCGAAGTGCGCGAGCCGATCGTCACCGTGAACCTGTACATGCCGCAGGACTACGTGGGCTCGGTGATCACGCTGTGCGAGCAGAAGCGCGGCTCGCAGATCAACATGCAGTATCACGGCCGCCAGGTGCAGCTCACGTACGAGATCCCGATGGCCGAGATCGTGCTCGATTTCTTCGATCGCCTGAAGTCGGTGTCGCGCGGCTACGCGTCGATGGACTACGAGTTCAAGGAATACCGTTCGTCGGACGTCGTGAAGGTCGACATGCTGATCAACGGCGACAAGGTCGATGCGCTGTCGATCATCGTGCACCGCTCGCAGTCGCAATACCGCGGCCGCGAAGTGGCCGCGAAGATGCGCGAGATCATCCCGCGCCAGATGTACGACGTGGCGATCCAGGCTGCGATCGGCGCGCACATCGTTGCGCGCGAGAACATCAAGGCGCTGCGAAAGAACGTGCTTGCGAAGTGCTACGGCGGTGACATCACGCGAAAGAAGAAGCTGCTCGAAAAGCAGAAGGAAGGCAAGAAACGGATGAAGCAGGTGGGTTCGGTCGAGATCCCGCAGGAAGCGTTCCTTGCGATCTTGCGCGTCGAAGACAAATAACAGGACTGTTCCTTTTATGAATTTTGCGCTGATTCTTTTTGTGCTCGTCATCTTGACGGGCGTAGCGTGGGTGCTGGACAAACTGGTGTTCCTGCCGCAGCGACGCAAGGCGGCCGACTCGGCGATCGAGGAGTTCGATCGCCAGCAGTCGCGCATCGACAAGCGTTTCGCGGATGAAAACGCGGTGCAGACGCGTTCGAAGCTGCGCGACGAAAAGCTGCGCCAGCCGTGGTGGCTCGAGTACACCGCGAGCTTCTTCCCGGTGATCCTGGCGGTGTTCGTCGTGCGTTCGTTCGTCGTCGAGCCGTTCAAGATTCCGTCGGGCTCGATGGTGCCGACGCTGCTCGTCGGCGACTTCATCCTCGTCAACAAGTTCGAATACGGGCTGCGCCTGCCGGTGACGAACACGAAGATCACGCAGGGCAGCCCGCTGTCGCGCGGCGACGTCGTCGTGTTCCGCTATCCGAAGGACGAGTCGGTCGACTACATCAAGCGCGTGATCGGCCTGCCGGGCGACACCGTCGCATATCAGGACAAGCAGCTCACGATCAACGGCCAGCCGGTGCCCGAAACGCCGCTGCCCGATTTCTTCGACGACGAGCGCCAGAATTACGCGAAGCAGTTCGAGGAAACGATCGGCAACAAGAAGAACGCGATCCTCAACAACCCGGCCGTGCCGCCGTTCGTGATGGGCGCATACGACTATCCGTTTCGCGACAACTGCACGTACAACAGCCGCGGCGTGATCTGCAAGGTGCCGCCCGGTCACTACTTCATGATGGGCGACAACCGCGACAACAGTGCGGACAGCCGCTACTGGGGTTTCGTGCCGGACCAGAACATCGTCGGCCGCGCGTTCTTCATCTGGATGAACTTCAGCGACCTCAAGCGCATCGGTTCCTTCAACTGATCGCATCCGGGTCACTCGCAATACGCGACGCACGGGCCGCGTCGCGTATTGCCGAACTACTTTAAGAACCGGCGGTAACACCGCCTCGTCACGCCTTTTCGCGTCCGGCCGTGCCGTTTCGGCCCGACCGGCGCCCGCGTTATACTCCTGCACATGCCCCTATCCCAGTTGGAAAGCCGGCTGCGCTACGAATTTCGCAATGCGGAATTGTTGCGCCAGGCTTTGACCCATCGTAGTCACAGTGCCACGCACAACGAACGGCTCGAGTTTCTCGGCGATTCCGTTCTGAATTGCGCGGTGGCTGCCCTTTTGTTCCAGCGTTTCAGCAAGCTGGACGAAGGCGATCTGTCGCGCGTACGCGCCAACCTCGTCAAACAGCAGTCGCTGTACGAAATTGCTCAGGCCCTGAATATCTCGGACGGGCTGCGGCTCGGCGAGGGGGAGTTGCGCAGCGGCGGGTTCCGCCGCCCGTCGATCCTCGCGGACGCGTTCGAAGCCATCATCGGGGCGGTGTTCCTCGATGGCGGCTTCGAAGCCGCCCAAGGGGTCATCAAGCGCCTCTATATCCCGATTCTCGACCACATCGATCCGCGCACGCTCGGCAAGGACGCGAAGACGCTGCTGCAGGAATACCTGCAGGGGCACAAGATCGCGCTGCCAACCTACACGGTGGTCGCCACGCATGGTGCGGCGCACAATCAGCAATTCGAAGTCGAATGCACGGTGCCGAAGCTCGACGTGAAGGTGTCGGGCTCCGGGGCGAGCCGGCGCGCGGCCGAGCAGGCCGCCGCGAAGAAGGCGCTCGACGAGGTAATGGCGGCCGCGCCGATGCTGGCCACCAAGCCGAAGCGCTCGAAAAACGCACGCGGGTCGAAGCATGTCGAACCCGAAATCGTACCGGGCGTGAAGGGCGTGCAGGAAGCACTCGACCTGCGCTCGCCGGAGCGCAAGGAACGCGCGGCGGCGCGCGAGGCGAGGGCGGCCGGTGCAGCGCCCGCAGCAACTGCGGCGACCGGTAATGAGCCGGCCGCGGCGCCGATGGCCGCGATTCGCGCGGCGCATGTCGACGCATCTGCCGAGAAGGGTGAGCGGGCGGCGAAGCCGGCGGTCGACAAGGCTGCTGAAAAGCCAGCTGAAAAGCCGGCCGAGCGACCCGACAAGTCCGCGGAGAAGCCCGCTGAAGCCGTGCCCGCCGCACGCGCAGCCGACAAGCCGGCTGCGCAGGCCGCCGATCCGGCCCCCGCGTCTGCCGACAAGACTTCCGCCGGTACCGACTCCGCTTCGCGCACGGCCGCGCGCACGCGCGACACGGCGGCACCGGATTCCGAGACGCCGCCGGGCGGCGTGAGCCTCGCTGCCGCGCAGGCGCGCGTGGCCGATGCCGACCACTGAATTGCCCATCGATCGTGCCGCGCGCCGCGCGGCCGTTTCCGAACCTGTCTCCCAAACGATATGAACACTCCCGCTCCTACCGGTTTTCGTTGCGGCATGATCGCGATCGTGGGCCGCCCGAACGTCGGCAAGTCGACGTTGATGAACGCACTCGTCGGCCAGAAGATCAGCATCACGTCACGCAAGGCGCAGACGACCCGCCACCGCATCACCGGCATCAATACGTTCGACGACGCGCAATTCGTGTTCGTCGACACGCCGGGCTTCCAGACCCGCCACAGCACCGCGCTGAACCGTTCGCTGAACCGCGCGGTCACGTCGACGCTCACGTCGGTCGACGTGATCCTGTTCGTGATCGAGGCCGGCCGTTTCGGGCCCGACGACCAGAAGGTGCTCGACCTGATCCCGCCGGGCATGCCGACGCTGCTGATCGCGAACAAGATCGACCGCGTGACCGACAAGGCGTCGCTGTTCCCGTTCATGCAGCAGATGAGCACGCTGCGCGAATTCACCGAGCTCGTGCCGCTGTCGGCGCAGCGTCCGGAAGACATCAAGCGCCTGCTGGACACGATCAAGCCGTACCTGCCGGAAGGCGAGCCGATCTACGGCGAGGACGAGCTGACCGATCGCAGCTCGCGCTTCCTCGCCGCCGAAATCCTGCGCGAGAAGGTGTTCCGCTGGACCGGCGACGAACTGCCGTACACGAGCACCGTGCTGATCGACAAGTTCGAGGAGGAAGGGCGCCTGAAGCGCATCTTCGCGACGATCCTCGTCGAGCGCGATTCGCACAAGGCGATGGTGATCGGCAAGAAGGGCGAGAAGCTCAAGCAGATCAGCACCGAGGCGCGGATGGACATGGAGAAGCTGTTCGACGGCCCCGTGTATCTCGAGACCTTCGTGAAGGTGAAGAGCGGCTGGGCCGACAACGAGGCAGGGCTGCGCGCCTATGGGTACGAATGACGCACTGACGTCGACCGAAGACGCGGTGACGGCCGGCGCGAACGACGCGCCGCTGCCGGCACCGCCCGAACCGCCGCGCAAGGCGCGGCGCGCGACGTCTCGCACGTCCGATTTCCGCGTCGCCGAGCAGCCGGCGTTCGTGCTGCACAGTTACCCGTATCGTGAAACGAGCCTGATCGTCGACGTGCTGACGCGCGATCACGGCCGGCTCGCGCTCGTCGCGAAGGGCGCGAAGCGCCCGCACTCCGCGCTGCGCGGCGTACTGCAGACTTTCCAGCCGCTGCTGCTGTCGTGGTCGGGCAAATCCGAGGTGCGCACGCTCACGGGCGCCGAGTGGGTCGGCGGGATGCTGCCGCTCGGCGGCGACGGGCTGCTGTGCGGCTTCTACGCGAACGAGCTGCTCGTGAAATTCTGCGCGCGCGAGGATCCCCAGCCGCCGCTCTTCAATCACTACGTGCTGACCCTCACGCGCCTCGCCCACGGCGAGCCCGCGGTGCAGGTACTGCGCTCGTTCGAGCGCGTGCTGTTGCGCGAGACCGGCTACGCGATGGCGCTGAACCGCACGGTCGCGCGCCGCGCGGTCGAGCCTGACCGCCGCTACGTGTTCGATCCCGAGCGCGGCGTGCGCAACGCGGACGACGAAGTTCCGTCGCACTGGCCGGTCATTTCCGGGCAGACGTTGCTCGACATGGAGCAGGACGATTACCATCGAGCCCAGACGGTTGCGCAAAGCAAGACGCTGATGCGCTTCCTGCTGAACACCTATCTCGGCGGTACGCCGCTTGCCACGCGTCAGATCCTGATCGACCTGCAAAACCTATGAGCTTCTTCCTGACAACGCCCACCGCCATCGACCTCGGCGTGAACATCGACCACGTCGCGACGCTGCGCAATGCGCGCGGCACGACCTATCCCGATCCGATCCGGGCGGCGCTCGCCGCCGAGGAAGCCGGCGCCGACGCGATCACGCTGCATCTGCGCGAGGATCGCCGCCACATCGTCGATGCGGATGTGCGCAAGCTGCGCCCGCTGCTGAAGACGCGCATGAATCTCGAATGCGCGGTGACGGCCGAGATGCTCGATATCGCCTGCGAAGTGCGCCCGCACGACGCGTGCCTCGTGCCCGAAAAGCGCGAGGAACTGACGACCGAAGGCGGTCTCGATGTCGCCGGCCGCTTCGAGGCCGTGCGTGCGGCGTGCAAGCAGCTTGCCGACGTGGGCGTGCGCGTGTCGCTGTTCATCGACCCGGACGAGACGCAGATCCGTGCCGCGCACGAAGCAGGCGCGCCGGTGATCGAGCTGCATACGGGCCGTTATGCCGAAGCGCACGACGAAGCCGAGCAGCAGCGCGAATATGAGCGCATCGTCGCGGGCGTACAGGCCGGTGCGCAGCTTGGCCTGAAGGTCAATGCCGGTCACGGGCTGCACTACACGAACGTGCAGCAGATCGCCGCGATCGACGGCATCGTCGAGCTGAACATCGGCCATGCGATCGTCGCGCACGCGATTTTCGCGGGCTGGGACAATGCGGTGCGCGAAATGAAGGCGATCATGGTCGCCGCACGCGTCGCCGCGCTGCATGGCGGCGCGCGTTGAAGATGAAAGGCCGCCGCGCATCGCACGTCATGCCTGACCCGGCTCAGCCGGGCCACACCGGCGCGTACTGACATGGCGATCTACGGCATCGGTACCGACATCGCACAGGTGAGCCGCGTCGCGGCCGTGCTCGAACGCACGGGCGGCCGGTTTGCCGAGAAGGTGCTGGGCCCCGACGAACTGCGCGTGTTCCATGCGCGCCGCGCCCGCTCCGAGGCGCGCGGCATCGCGTTCCTCGCGACGCGCTTTTCCGCGAAGGAAGCGTTCTCGAAGGCGATCGGGCTCGGCATGCACTGGCCGATGACGTGGCGTGCGCTGCAGACCCTCAATCACCCGAGCGGCGAGCCGTACGTGGTCGCGTCGGGCGAGCTGGCCGACTGGCTTGCCGCCCGCGGCATCACGGCACGCGTGACGGTCAGCGACGAGCGCGACTACGCGGTGTCGTTCGTGATCGCCGAGACGGACACCGCGCCTGCCCCTGTTTCCCGAACCTCCTCCTGACGGAATTCCCGATTCGATGAAAACGACTCCCGGCCCGGTCATGCTCGACGTCGTCGGCACGGCCCTGTCGCGCGACGATGCGCGGCGCCTCGCGCATCCGAATACCGGCGGCGTGATCCTGTTCGCGCGGCACTTCCAGAACCGTGCGCAACTGACCGCGCTGACCGATTCGATCCGCGCGGTGCGCGAAGACATCCTGATCGCCGTCGATCACGAAGGCGGGCGCGTGCAGCGTTTCCGCACCGACGGCTTCACCGTGCTGCCCGCGATGCGGCGCCTCGGCGAGCTGTGGGATCGCGACGTGCTGCTCGCGACGAAGGTCGCGACGGCCGTCGGCTATATCCTGGCCGCGGAATTGCGCGCATGCGGGATCGACATGAGTTTCACCCCCGTGCTCGACCTCGATTACGGGCACTCGAAAGTGATCGGCGATCGCGCGTTTCATCGCGATGCGCGCGTCGTCACGCTGCTCGCGAAGAGCCTGAACCACGGGCTGTCGCTCGCCGGGATGGCGAACTGCGGCAAGCATTTCCCGGGGCACGGCTTCGCGGAGGCCGACTCGCACGTGGCGCTGCCGACCGATGACCGTACGCTCGATGCGATCCTCAAGCAGGACGTCGCGCCTTACGACTGGCTCGGCTTGTCGCTGTCCGCGGTGATTCCCGCGCACGTGATCTACACGCAGGTCGACAAGCGGCCGGCCGGTTTTTCGCGCGTGTGGCTGCAGGACATCCTGCGCGGGCGGCTCGGCTTCACCGGCGCGATCTTCAGCGACGACCTGTCGATGGAAGCCGCGCGCGAAGGCGGCACGCTCACGCAGGCGGCCGACGCCGCGCTCGCTGCCGGTTGCGACATGGTGCTCGTCTGCAACCAGCCGGACGCGGCCGAGGTCGTGCTGAACGGGTTGAAAGCGCGGGCAACGGACGAGTCGGTGCGACGCCTCAAGCGGATGCGCGCGCGCGGCAAGGCACCCAAGTGGGACAAGCTGATCGCGCAGCCCGAATACCTGCAGGCGCAGGCGCTGTTGAGCAGCGCACTGGCATGAACGGGGAGGGGATGGTGCGACGTGTGCCATTCCCCGTCGCCGAAACAAAAAGCCGCGCAGTTGCGCGGCTTTTTCATGGGTTACTGCGGATGCGAACCGGGTAGCGTCACGAGTCAAGCGGGCCGGGACGGTGATTCTCTTGGCGCAACTAACGGTCTGATTCCGCCAGTGCCTGTAAGCATCGACGCGCCCGCTCAGTTCACCTTCATCCGCTGCAGCTTGTTGTACAGCGTCTTCGGGCTGATGCCGAGCAGCGTGGCCGCGCGGTGGCGCGTACCGCCGACCGCATCGAGGGTCGCGCGGATCAGCAGATCCTCGACGTCGGACAGCGGCGTGCCGACCTTGATCTGCACGCTGCTGCCGTTCAGCGCGGCGCCGGCCGAGAAACTCGGCTCGCCCGCGCGCAGCGTCTCGATGAAATCGCCCGATGCGTCGTACGCGAAGCGCACGCGTTCCTGCAGTTCGCGCACGTTGCCCGGCCATTCGTAGGACAGGCATTCGCGCACGAAGCCCGGTGCCGCGCGCTTGTCGGTCGTGCTGCGGCCGGTTGCGCGCGCTTCGCGGTTCAGCTCGTCGATCAGCGCGTCGCCGATCGCGAGTGCATCGCCGTCGCGCTCGCGCAGCGGCGGCATCGTGATCGACGCCGCGTCGAGGCGCAACCACAGATCCTCGCGCAGCGTACCGTTCGCGACCGCTTCGCGCGCCGGGCGGCGGGTGGTCGCGATCAGCCGGAAATCGCTCGTGATCGAACTCGTGCCGCCGATCCGCATGAAGTTCTGCGAATCGAGCGCATGCAGCAGCGCTTCCTGCAGCACGAGCGGCAGCGCGGTGATTTCGTCGAGGAACAGCGTGCCTCCGCCGGCCTGCTCGAACAGGCCCGATTCGCGGCGCTCGGCGCCGTCGAACGCGCCGCGCTCATGGCCGAACAGTACGCTGTCGAGCGATGCGCCGTGCCGACCGGCCTGCGCGATCGTCCTGCAGTCGAACGACACGAACGGCCCCTTGCGGCGCCGGCTCAGGTCGTGCAGCGTGCGCGCGGCCAGCTTCTTGCCGGTACCGGCTTCGCCGGAGAACAGGACGGCCGTTTCGGTGCGCGCGTTGTGCTCGATCATGTCGTACACGTGCTGCATCGCGTCGCTGCGGCCGACCAGTGCGCCGAAGCGGCCGAGATGGCGCAGCGATGCGCGCAACGACTGCACTTCGTCGATCAGTTCGTAGGGGCGGGGAATCCGCGCGAGGAGGCTGCGCAGGCGCGGAATGTTGATCGGCTTCAGCAGGTAGTCCCAGATGCCGTGACGCAGGCCCTCGATGGCGCTCTCGACCGTCGCATTGCCCGTCAGCACGATGACGGGCAGCGAGCCGTTCGGCTGTTGCTGCGGCAGGTGCTGGAGCAGGTCGAACCCGCTGCCGTCCGGCAGGTTCAGGTCGACGAGCACGACATCGGGAATCGAACGGCCGAGCGCCGTGCGCGCTTCGGCGAGCGACGTGGCCGTGTCGACCGAGAAGCCGTCCGCGGCGAGCAGCGCGGTGAGGCCGGACAGACTGTTGGGATCGTCTTCGACAATCAGGGCGTGTGGCATGGTGGACGCGAGTCGAGTCAAGAGAGGCGGGCTGTCGGTCATCGGGGCCGCAGCCGCATGTCAGATTAAAGACTGATTTTATGCCCCGCTGAACGCGTAACGAGCATTATTTCTCCGGCGCTATAAAACAGTTACCGATGATACAAATTGAATATCTTTACCGGTGGCTTTTGTGCTTTACATGAGCCTGGCCCGCGCTCGCTTGTTGGCGCCGGACAAACAAAAAGCGCCCCGAAGGGCGCTTTGTTCGATGCGGGCATCGCCGGCGATTACGCGCGGCTGCGGTATTCGTTCGTGCGCGTATCGATTTCGATCTTGTCGCCGGTGTTGCAGAACAGCGGCACTTGCAGTTCGAAGCCCGTTGCGAGCTTGGCGTTCTTCAGCACCTTGCCCGACGACGTGTCGCCCTTGACTGCCGGTTCCGTGTAGGTGATCTCGCGAACGAGGACCGTCGGCAGTTCGACCGAGATCGCCTTCTCGTTGTAGAACACGACTTCGCAAGCCATGCCGTCTTCGAGGTAGTTCAGCGCTTCGCCCATCATTTCGGCTTCGACTTCGAACTGGTTGTAGTCGGCGTCCATGAACACGTACATCGGGTCGGCGAAGTACGAGTACGTCACTTCCTTGCGGTCGAGCACGACGACGTCGAACTTGTCGTCAGCCTTGTACACCGCTTCCTGGCCTGCATTCGTCAGCAGGTTCTTCATCTTCATCTTGACGACGGCGGAGTTACGGCCCGACTTGTTGTATTCAGCCTTGGCGATGACCCATGCGTCGCTGCCGATCTGCACGACGTTGCCTACGCGGAGTTCCTGTGCGGTTTTCATAAAAAACTGTCCTGATCAAATCAAATAAATAGGTGCCTGAGCGTTGCACAACGGGTGAGGCGCCAAGCAGACGCGTTCCGGTGGGCGCCAAAAGCAAGCGCTTGCGCGGTCGGCCGTCGGATAACCGCTTATTTTAACTGAGATTTTGCGTATTCCGCCAGCTTTCCCGTGAGATCGCCGACGGCCGCGAGCGCATCGGCCCAGCGGGCCGCGTTGGCGTCCAGTGCGGCGCGGTGCTGCCAGAAATCCGCCCAGTCGGGCGTGCCGGCGCCGTTCCAGGCATGCCAGAACCGCTCGAGCGCCGCGCGCGGCGCGTCGGCGAGGCCGGCCGACAGGTGCGCGAGCGCGGCGTCGAGCTTCGGCAGGTGCACGTCGTCGGCCTGCGGATAGATGTGCCACACGAACGGCTTGCGTGCCCACTGCGCGCGGACGAACGAATCCTCGCCGCGCACGAAATTGATGTCGGCCACCCACAGCAATGGATCGTAGTCAGCCTGGGGGACGAACGCGAGCCCGTGAGCCGTCAGGTTGCCGCTGTGCGCATGCGTGCCCGCGTCGAACGACTCGACCCCGAAAAAACGCGCGACGGCAGGGGACACGCGGCCGGCCGGCACGAGCGCGACGACCGGCGACGGGCCGTCGCGCCACTGCGCGAGCAGCGCGTCGACGGCCGGATTCTCGTACGCGAACAGGCTGACGACCGTCGTGCCGGCGGCCGGCGGCGCGCCGCCGGTCGCGCGCCGCCACCATGCGTCGCGCGCCGCCGCGTCGGCTTCGAAGGCCGTGCGGCGCGAATCGAGGTCGTGCTCCTTCAGGACGCCGCCGGTGCCGGCCGACAGGCCGGGGAAGAAGAACGTCTTCAGCAGCGGGTAGCGCGGATGCGGCGACGGGCGCAGATGGAAGTCGGCGACCCAGTCCTCGGCGCTCAGGTATTCGAGGTTGATCCACACCGGGCGGCGCGCGCGGCGCGCCATCGCCGCGAGATACGCGCCGGGCAACTCGCACGCGAACGCTTCGATCACGACATCGGCGATCTCCAGCGCGTCGCCGACTTCCGCATGCCAGTGCTCGACCACGATCGTGTCGACCGTCTGCCGACTCGCGTCGGGATCGACCCCGGGCAGCAGGCGCGAGAACGTGCGCAGGTCGTCGATGAACAGGCGAACCTGCCAGCCGTGCTCGTGCGCGAGCTGGCGCGCGAGGCGCCAGCAGACGCCGATGTCGCCGAAATTGTCGATCACGGTACAGAAGAGGTCGCAGGCGATCGGTTCGCCCGGCGCGGCGGGCAGGGGGGCAGCGGTGGTGCGTGGCATCGAAGCGGGCCGGTGAATGCTCTAAACTGGCGATTCTAATAGACCCGTTCCGCGTTACAAGGCGCCCGGATCACGCATGACATCCCCTGAAGCTCCCGATACCCCGTTCGAACCGAAGAAGATCCTTGCGCAGTTGCCGCACATGCCGGGCGTCTATCGCTATTACGACACGACGGGCGCCGTGCTCTATGTCGGCAAGGCGCGCGACCTGAAGAAGCGCGTATCGAGCTATTTCACGAAGACGCAGCTGTCGCCGCGCATCGCGATGATGGTCACGCGCATCGCGCGCATCGAGACGACCGTCACGCGTTCGGAGGCCGAAGCGCTGCTGCTCGAGAACAACCTGATCAAGGCGCTCGCGCCGCGCTACAACATCCTGTTTCGCGACGACAAGTCGTATCCGTATCTGAAGCTCACCGCGCACCGCTTTCCGCGCATGGCCTATTACCGCGGCTCGGTCGACAAGCAGAACCAGTATTTCGGGCCGTTCCCGAGCGCCTGGGCCGTGCGCGAGAGCATCCAGATCCTGCAGCGCGTGTTCCAGTTGCGCACTTGCGAGGATTCGGTCTTCAACAACCGCACGCGGCCGTGCCTGCTGCATCAGATCGGGCGCTGCACGGCGCCGTGTGTCGGCGCGATCTCCGACGAGGATTACGCGATCGACGTGTCGAACGCCGCGCGTTTCCTGCTCGGCCGGCAGTCCGAAGTGATGAAGGAGCTCGAGCAGAAGATGCACGCGTTCGCGTCCGAGCTGAAATTCGAGCAGGCGGCGGCCGTGCGCAACCAGATGAGCTCGCTCGCGACGGTGCTGCACCAGCAGGCGATCGAGGTCGGCAGCGACAGCGACGTCGACATCCTGGCGGTGGTCGCGCAGGGCGGGCGCGTGTGCGTGAACCTTGCGATGGTGCGCGGCGGCCGGCATCTCGGCGACAAGGCGTATTTCCCGACGCACGTCGAAAGCGCGCTGACGCTCGCCGAAGGCGGTCTCGGCGACGAGTCCGAACTGCCGGAGGCGGCCGCCGCGCCTGCCGCCGCGCCGGCCGACGCATTCCCCGACCTGCCCGCCGAAGAATCCGGCCGCGCGCGCGGCGACGCGGCGGCGTCGGTCGAGGCCGAGGTGCTCGACGCGTTCATCGCTCAGCACTATCTCGGCAATCGCGTGCCGCCCGTGCTGGTCGTGAGCCATGCGCCCGCGAGCCGTGACCTGCTCGAGTTGCTGTCCGAGCAGGCCGGCCACAAGGTGTCGCTGGTGCGGCAGCCGCAGGGGCAGCGGCGCGCGTGGCTGTCGATGGCCGAGCAGAATGCGCAGATCGCGCTCATGCGGCTGCTGTCCGAGCAGGGCTCGCAGCAGGCGCGCACGCGTGCGCTCGCGGAGACGCTCAGCTATGAATGCGACGATCTGGCGACGCTGCGGATCGAATGCTTCGACATCAGTCATACGATGGGCGAGGCGACGCAGGCGTCGTGCGTCGTCTACCACCATCACAAGATGCAGTCGGGCGAGTACCGCCGCTACAACATCACCGGGATTACACCGGGCGACGACTACGCGGCGATGCGGCAGGTGCTCACGCGCCGCTACGAGAAGATGGTCGAGCAGGCGGCCCAGGCGGCGGCTGTCGACGAAGCGGCCGGCATCGACGGCGAGTCGACGCGCCAGGCCGAGGCGTCGAGCCTGCTGCCGAACATCGTGCTGATCGACGGCGGCAAGGGTCAGGTCGAAATCGCGCGCCAGGTGTTCACCGAGCTCGGCCTCGATACGTCGATGCTGGTCGGCGTCGCGAAGGGCGAGGGGCGCAAGGTCGGCCTCGAGACGCTCGTGTTCGCGGACGGCCGCACGCCGCTCGAGCTCGGCAAGGAGAGCGCCGCCCTGATGCTCGTCGCACAGATTCGCGACGAGGCGCACCGCTTCGCGATCACCGGCATGCGCGCGAAGCGGGCGAAGGCGCGCCAGACGTCACGGCTCGAGGAGCTCGAGGGCGTGGGCGCGAAGCGCCGGCAGCGGCTGCTCGCGCGGTTCGGCGGGTTGCGTGGTGTCGTTGCCGCGAGCGTCGAGGAACTCGCGAGCGTCGAGGGCATCTCGCATGCGCTCGCCGAGCAGATCTACAAGCAGCTTCACTGACGCGGCCGTGCGGCCGGCTGCCTCGCCAGCGTTCTTGTGGCAGGCCGGTCGACACGGCACAATTGCGAATCCTTTACTGTCCCGCATGCCATGCCGTTCAATTTCCCGATTTTCCTGACGTGGGTACGGATCGTGCTGATTCCGCTCGTCGTCGGCGTGTTCTATCTGCCGGACACGGTGATGGGCGGCGCGCACCGCAATCTCGCGGCGGCGGCGATCTTCATTCTCGCCGCGCTGACCGACTGGTTCGACGGGTTTCTAGCCCGCAAGTGGAACCAGACGTCGTCGTTCGGCGCCTTTCTCGATCCGGTCGCGGACAAGCTGATGGTGACGGCGGCGCTGCTGATCCTCGTGCAGATTTCGCGCGTCGATGCGGCGATCGCGCTCGTGATCGTCGGCCGCGAGATCGCGATTTCGGCGCTGCGCGAATGGATGGCTCAGATCGGCGCGTCGAAGAGCGTGGCGGTGAATCAGCTCGGCAAGTTCAAGACCGCATGCCAGATGGTCGCGATTCCGATGCTGCTGTTCTACGGGCCGCTGCCGCTCGGCATCGCCACGATCGATACGCGCGTGTGGGGCGAGTGGCTGATGTATCTCGCGGCGGTGCTGACGATCTGGTCGATGCTGTACTACATGAAGCTCGCGTGGCCGCAAATTCGCGAGCGCGGCGGCGCGTGATGCGTGTCACGCGTTCGGTCGAGCAGGTTTTTTGGAAAAAGGGCTGGAAAAGCCCTTGACACACGAATGTGCCTTCGACATAATCTCGCTTCTCCGCTGCACGACGAAGTAAGTGTGTGACGGGAAAGCAGTAGCGCAGCAACATGCGGGAGTAGCTCAGTTGGTAGAGCGCAACCTTGCCAAGGTTGAGGTCGCGAGTTCGAGACTCGTCTCCCGCTCCAGATTTTTTCTGGCAGCGTGTAGTACGGCAAAGCGCTGCAGATGCAGGACACATGCGGGAGTAGCTCAGTTGGTAGAGCGCAACCTTGCCAAGGTTGAGGTCGCGAGTTCGAGACTCGTCTCCCGCTCCAGATTTTTTCTGGCAGCGTGTGGTACGGCGAAGCGCTGCAGATGCAGGACAATGCGGGAGTAGCTCAGTTGGTAGAGCGCAACCTTGCCAAGGTTGAGGTCGCGAGTTCGAGACTCGTCTCCCGCTCCAAGTAATGGGGAAGCCACGCTTCCCTTTTTATTTGATGGACCTCCGGTCCTCGAATAAAAAATCTGTCTCTTGCCTCACGGCATCCGGACAGTCCGCTTTTGGCGCGATAGCAAAGCGGTTATGCAGCGGCCTGCAAAGCCGTTTAGGCCGGTTCGACTCCGGCTCGCGCCTCCAAGTAAGAAAAGAAAAAGCCCTGAGAAATCAGGGCTTTTTCTTTTGACTATCACGAACGGTTGCACAAGAAGAATGCGGAAGCTGCGCGCATGATGCTGCAGCTCTATCCGGCGGAACAGATGGCCGCAGAGCCAAAGTAACTTGGGCGGTGACATGCATGCAGCGCCGGTGTTGCATGTTCGAATCATTATTCGGTGACGTACTGGCACACTCGCCGAGTTCCAGTAAAGGCATTTGGCGAGCGCGGAACCGTTGTGATGCGGCGCCTCTCACATCGTCAGTCTCGGCACTTTTCGCCGATTTCGTCCCATTGACCACCCGCACGGTGTATCGACGCTGCAACGCATTTGCCAGGACTCGCCCGTATTTGATGCTCGGCATCGCCGAGCACTGTTCGGGCGGTGCAGTCGTGAGGCTGGCACGTTGTTCGCTTCATCAGTTGCGTTGGGAACGATAGTCGTTGCCCATTCACGATCGCCCGACGATTCAACTTGCATGCGTCTCGGGAGGGCGTCCGAAACGTGGTGCGTTCGCTCTCCATTGCCACGGAAAAGGGGGCGCGTCCGGACGAAATTGCGTCGTTGCGAGGCCAAACGCAGCATCGAAACTTGTGGTCTGGCAGGCGATCCCAATTAAAACATCAGACAAATAAGCGGCATCCAGGGGACGACCATGGCGAACATTCAACATACAATTCCTCGTCGTCTGAAAATGGCTGACCGTGCCCAGCAACTGCTGGATCTTCATTTTCCCGGCATACCTGAAATTTGGCTTTGGCACCCACATCGAAACGTTGGGTTCGTCACTATTCCTCGTACGCTACCGATTGCGATGCAAGCCGTCGACGCCCAGTCAAAGAGACAGCCAGCAGGTCAAACACTTTTCTGCCTGTGGGCAAGGGCGTGGAATTATCCAGTGCTGTCAATTGCCGATCCCTTGACCTTGGCGGCAGAGGTCGGATTCACCGGCGAGTGCGCTGTCGACACCTGGCGTCGCAGGATGAGTAGGCTACGCGAACTGAATTTCATCCGAACCAAGCCTGGGCCGTCTGGGCAGTTCCATCATGTCTTGCTACTGAACCCAAACGCAGCCATGGAATGGATGCGATCAAACGGCCTAGTACAGGACGAACTCTACGTCCGGTTCGTTGAGTGTCTTGCGGACATCGGTGCTCTTGACGAAACGGAGCCGATACGCCAATTGGGGGCGCAGCAACCAGTTCCTATGGCCTGTAATTCGCAAACAAAGTCTGGACAGGCCCGCTGAATGCGGGCCCCTGTGCAATCAGCAATTGCCTTTCTTCGCCTGTCCCGGTGGGCAGAATCCGTTCCCCGGGCCACCCTGCGGTGCAACAACTACCGGTGCACCCGGAACGTATGCGACGCACCCACTGAGCGTGCCGACCATGCTCGCCGCTGCAAGCAACGCGATAACCCCTTTTTTCACTTCGTTCTCCCGTTATTGATGAAAGGGCCGAACGGCCCTTTCGGTGCGCTGCCGACGCGTCAGAAGCTGAAATTGACGTTCGACTGGCTGGTCGTTGCGTTGACGTTCGTCGATTGCGTTGCCCCCGACGCTGCGTCCGCTTCGATCGTATATTGTGCGGCGGCGGCCGGCGATGCGGCGAGCGCGACCGGTAGCGAACCCGAGTAAGTGCCGACGATCGGCGCGGCAGTGGGTACGTTGAGCGCATAGGCGCCCGTATCCAGGTTCGCGTTGATCGACGTGATCTCGTAGGCATTCGTGTCGATCGTCTGCAGCGCGCGCACGAATGCATTGGCGCTGGCAGTCACCGCACCGCTGACGGTGCTCATCGTCGACGCCGGCAGCGTGATCGGTGCGGTCGACGCCGACACCGCCGTGGTCGTGTTCACGACGACCGGGACGGAGCGCACGATACCCGACGCGAAGTTGTTCTGCACGATCACGACATCGTAATTGCCTTGCGTCGAGCTCTGGATCAGCGGCGACAGCACGAACTTGCCGGTGCTGTCGGCCACTGTGCCGCGGACGACCTTGCCGCCTTGCTCGGCATAGACCGTCGCGCCGGCTTCGGCCGAGGCAACGTAACCGGAGATCGCGCCGCTCACAACTGTCGGGACCGCAGTGACGACGGGTTTCAGCGCATACGAGCCGTTGCCGCGCTGGACGATCGACTTGCATGCGTTGAAGTCGAGCACGAGATCGACGAGCGTGTTGGGCTGGACCGTGAACGGGTGGATGATCTTGTAGCCACTTTGCGTCGCGCTCGGCGTGGCGAGCGCCTGTTCGGTGCCGCCGGTCGGGACGACCGAGTTCGCGAGGTTGTTACCTTGATTCTGTGCGAGAACCAGGCGGACTTGCTGATACTGGCCGGCGGGCAGGGCGGTCTGCCCGAGATCGGCGAGCACGCCGTTGGTCAGCGACAGCAGATCGATTTTCTGCGGTGTAGCGAGGGATACGGTCGACCAGCCGGCGTCGTTGTCTGCAGCGTTCGCGTTTGCGTTGACGCGGACTTGCGAGACGGTGATGTACACATGGTCGAAGCCACAGGATGGCGCATCCGTCATCGCGACGTGCAGCGTACCGGTTTGCGTGCCGCCACCGTCGTCGCCGCCGCCGCAACCGGCGAGGATGAATGGTACGAAGGCGGCGCAAAGGGCGCCTTTGATGATGTTGTTCATGTCACCCCCCAAGTTGGGATCGTTATTGTGGGTGACAGAAGAATAGCGGCACTCCAGCCTACTATTTGGGCATCTTTGAAACCAACAGTAACATTCTGTTTGATCAGTCAATTTTTACCGGGATTGGTGTCGCTTCGGATGGCGGCGGACTCAGGAGCGATTGCTTCTTCGTCGCTCGCGATGTGCGCATCGCAGATAGGAGGCGACGACCTGATGTCGGGTGACGAGCATATGCGCCGGCAAAGTCTCTTTTGTCACACGGTAGCGTCGCTTGGCCCAAGTCTATTTGAATGCCCCACGCGAGCAGACATGACTGCGTCGTTCGGCACTGCACGTTGCTTTGCAACTCTGATGGAGGGATCTAGCGCCGAAAAATGCGAAAGCCCGCTGAGAGCGGGCTTTTTTGTGTGCTACAGATTTGCTACAGCAAGGGGCGGAAGCCTTGCGGGACAACCCCCGCGCGTATCATTCCATCCCCGGAACTATGGGGCGTACCCGTCGCCGCTGCGAGGAGTGCTGGCGTCATTATTCCGTCGACTTCTTTGTGGTCGTTATGGCCGCATCACTCTGTTCCAGTCGATGTCGTGGCCTGCAGCTTGCAGCTCCTGGCCTAATGTTCGCTTCCAGCCGTCGCCCGAGTCCATCGCAACCCACACTACGCCAAGATAATCACTGGGAATCTCAAGCTCGCCTCGTTTGAGCGCACACACCTTGTCTCGACCGAGTTTGCCAATAAAATAGCCAAGCTCAAGCATTACATTTTGTCGCGCGCGTGCCTTGGGTTCGCCACCTTTCACGCAACCTTCATCGTCTGGCGTCAGCAGGACCACGGCGAAACCGACATCATCGTTCGCCTCGATTTTTTCGATGATCGTGCGTCCTTGGTTAGCCTGCTCGTGCAGGATGATTGCTTCGAAACCAATTTTTTCCAGAAAGCGGGCGACTGCCTCGCGGGCTTCACCGTCGTGTCCATGGACTACAAATACACGCCGTGAGAGTGCTGGTTCTTCCGTTTCCATGGGGGGAGGCACTGATGCCGGCGTATGCTGAGCGTCCTCCAGATCCTCCTGAAGCGCACGTTTTGCAGCCTCTAATAACACAATTGATTGCGCGATATTCTTCTTCGTACCTTCCACATAGTGGTGCCTTTGCGGGTAGGTATCAGTAAACACGCCTGTCCGGAACTGAAGATGAGCAGCTGATTGGAAGCGTTTGTAAACAGATGTGTTTTCGCCGAAACATCGGTCCAGTGTGTCTTTGATGTCGGCTGACAGTGCCGTCAGTGCCGGAGATAGTCCTTCTGGTACAGAGCTAGCATCGAACGCTTGCAATTCGGCGATACGATCGTTCAGTCGGCCGATGCCGCGCTGAATCATAGATGGAGAAAGCTGCAGCTTGGGGGCGACTGTTTCTTCCGGTTTGGCGCGGGCCATGGCCCCTCCCGTTACGTAGGATAAAGGGCATTATCGTACATCGACCTACGTGCGACCTTACGTGAGCTGTAGCTGTCTGGGGATAAAGTGGTCAATTTGGATGGTTAATTTAATTAAGTAATTGAATTTAAAGTAAGTGTGTCGGCCTGCAAAGCCGTTTAGGCCGGTTCGACTCCGGCTCGCGCCTCCAAGTAAGAAGAGAAAAAGCCCCGCTTCGGCGGGGCTTTTCTTTTTTCCGCGCCCGTTGCGGAGATGGTTCGTGAGACGGGCGAGATGGATGCGGTAGCATGACGCGACGCCGCGGGCGTTCGAGCCCTGCGCGAAACGTCGAGGCTATCGATGCAGAAACCTGGTGAGGCGGATTGAACACCCCGGAGCCCGAAACGAGGGAGGCGCGGCTTTCCGACTGCACCGCAATCGCGAGGCTGTTGTGCCAGCTCGGATATGACGTCACGTCCGCGCTGATCCATGAAAAATTGCTGTCGCTGGCCGACAAGTCGAGTGACCGGGTCTGCGTGGCGATTCTGAATGGCGAGATTGTCGGCAGTATCAGCCTGCATATCCTTCCGCTCTTTCACGCGGCCGGTAATCTCGGGCGCATTACGAGCATGGTCGTCGACGAGCGTCACCGGGGATGCGGAATCGGCGCTGCGCTGATGGCGGACGCGCAACGTTGGTTCGAGCGCGGCCGATGCGTGAAGCTGGAGGTGACGAGTGGTGACCAACGTCCGGACGCCCACCGTTTTTATACGCATCACGGTTTCGCGCGCGACGGGCAGCGTCTTTCCAGGAAAATGCGCACGTAGCGCATGTTTGAAAACAAAAGCCCGCTGCGAGCGGGCTTTTTGATTTCGGCAGATGCAGCGGGATTCTCGAGCAGGCTTCGGCCATGCGATGCCGCTCGTCCATCGCGACATCCGCTCAGCCGTCCACCGGTTGCGCAGGCGTGTCGAGCGTCAACTGATAGAACGCCGCGTCGAGCCAGCGGCCGAACTTGAAGCCCGCTTCCTTGATCGTGCCCGAGTGCACGAATCCCAGCTTCGCATGCAGTGCGATGCTCCCCGCATTGGCCGCATCGATGCAGCCGACCAGCACGTGTACTTCCGCTTCCCGCGCGCGCCGGACGACTTCGCGCAGCAGCACTTCGCCAAGCCCGCGGCCACGCTGGTCGTGATGCACATACACGCTGTGTTCGACCGTGTACTTGAACGCGGGAAACGCGCGGAACGTGCCCCAGCTCGCGAAGCCGAGCAGCGTGCCCGACGCGTCGACCGCGCCGATGACCGGGAAGCCGCCTGCGCGTTTCGCCGCGAACCACGCGACCATCGCTTCCGGCGGACGCGGCTTGTAGTCGTACAGCGCGGTCGAGTTCGCGATCGCGTCGTTCAGGATCTCGAGGATGGCCGGCGCATGCTCGGCCTCGCTGCAATCGATCAGGCGCACGTCGTCGCGCTGTTTCGGGGAATTCATACGGACTCCTGTGGGCAGTAAGTGGGTCGCGCGCACGGCTGCTGCGACGACGCGTTCATCAGAGGGTGCGCATACCGGCGGCGGATGCGTCGCAGATCACGACGACATAACGCGCGGCGTGCGGCGACGGGTTGCTGAAAATCAGCGGCTGGTCGAGCCGCATGGCCAGGCAGTCGCCTTCGTGAAGTTCGTGAAGCGTTTCGCCGAGCGTGACGTCGACGCGGCCGCTGATGATCCACACCTGCTGATGCAACGCGCTTTCGCGCCCGCCACTGTCGTACGCGACGCGCGCACCGGGCGGGAAATCCACCTCGACGAGCTGGATCGGCGACGGCCAGCCAGCCGGGGAGAGGTTGCGGCGCACATAACCGGACGCCGGATCCCGCCATTCGGCCTGCTGCGCGCGGCGTGCCAGCGGCTGCGCGGGCGCGTCGTCGTGGTCGCCGCCGAACAGCCCGGCCAGCGACACGCCGAGACCGGCTGCCAGCTTGTCGAGCACGACGGCCGTCGGGCTGGCCGATGCACGTTCGATGAGCGAGATCATCGAACGGCTGACGCCGGAGCGCGCGGCCAGTGCATCGAGCGTGTAGCCTCGTACGGTGCGCAGGTCGCGCACGCGCCGGGCGATGCGTTCGTTGATGCCGGTGTCGTCGGCAGCGGCGGTGACGGATTCTTTCATGGTGGATTTATTTTCCAGCAAACTGGAATTCAGTGTCAACGCCGATGACGGGCTGGCGGCTCAACGGAATCCGCATGGCTTGCCCGCCAGCCGACCGCAGCGTAATATACGAACCGGCTACGTTTCGTTTAATTGGGGATATATGGGCATCATCAAGATTTCCGAGCACATGCACGAGCGGCTGCGCTCGACCAGCACGGCGCTGAGCCGCTCGATCAACGCACAGGCCGAGCACTGGCTGCGCGTCGGGATGCTGGCGGAACTCAATCCGGCGCTGTCCTACGGCGACATCTGCCGGATGCTGATCGAGGCCGAAGCACGGGGCGGCGACGCGGGGCCGGCGGAACCGGTCGAACACGGCATCGAGCAGGTGGCGTAATGGCGAAGCGAGACATCCCGATCCGCGGCATGGCGGAAATCGCCAAGTCGCGCGAAGCCGCGAAGCTGGCGTCGCAGGTGCTGACGATGATCACCGAGCACGTGAAGCCGGGCGTCACCACCGACGAACTGGACGCACGCTGCCGCGAATACATCGTCGACGTGCTCGGGGCGATCCCGGCGAACATCGGCTACCACGGTTATCCGAAGACGCTGTGCACGTCGGTCAACCACGTGGTGTGTCACGGTATCCCGACGTCGCGGCCGTTGCGCGACGGCGACATCGTGAACCTCGACATCGCGGTGATCAAGGACGGCTGGTTTGGCGATACGAGCCGCATGTATTTCGTCGGCGAACCGAATGAACTCGCGCGGCGCCTCGTCGCGACGACCTATGAGGCGATGCATGCGGGCATTCGCGCGGTACGCCCGGGCGCCACGCTCGGCGACGTCGGCTACGCGATCCAGCAGGTCGCGCATCGCGAAGGATTCAGCGTGGTTCGCGAGTACTGCGGGCACGGCATCGGCGACGTCTATCACGACGAGCCGCAGGTGCTTCACTACGGCCGCCCGGGCACCGGCGTACCGCTGCGGCCGGGGATGATCTTCACGATCGAGCCGATGCTCAACGCGGGCAAACGCGACACGCGCATGCTGGCGGACGGTTGGACGGTCGTCACGAAGGACCATTCGTTGTCGGCCCAATGGGAGCACATGGTCGTGGTGACGGAAACGGGCTTCGAGGTGCTGACCGAGGATGTGAAGCCGCAAGCGTTCCCGGCGCTGTCCGGCACGCACGCTGCCTGACGCGTAAAGTGCGCCGCGAAGGGCGGTGCGGCGGCACAGTGAAACGGGCTCCTTTGCGGAGCCCGTTTCGTTCGAGGTCATGCGGCGCTATTCATGCGCGAACGCGGCGACCTGCCGCGCGCCGCGCAGTGGATGAACGCGGCTCAGCCGCCGCTCAACCGCGCGCCTTCTGCCAGGCGGATTCGACGAATACGCGGCAGAGCGCCTCCATCCCCTGGCGGTCTTCTTCGTCGAAGCGCGCGGCTACCGGGCTGTCGACGTCCCACACGCCGATCAGCGTGCCGTCGCCGGCCACCAGCGGCACGACGATTTCCGATTCCGACGCGGCGTCGCACGCGATATGGCCGGGGAAGTCATGCACGTCGCGCACGACCTGCGTCTCGCGCGTCTGCGCAGCCGTGCCGCACACGCCCTTGCCGAGCGCGATCCGCACGCAGGCGGGCTTGCCCTGGAACGGCCCGACCACGAGCTCCGTCCCGTCGAAGAAGTAGAAGCCGGCCCAGTTGAGACGGTCGAGCGAGTGGTAGACCAGCGCGGCGAAGTTGGCCGCGTTCGCGGTCAGGTCGCGTTCGGATTCGACGAGCGCGCGTGCTTGCTCGACGAGCGTCGCGTATTGATCGGCCTTGGAGGCGTTGGGGTCGTTGGACAGCGTGAACATGGCGGAAAAGCGATCAGGGTTGTGGAATGCGCGATGCGCGTACCGCAGTCTACGGCACGCACGCACGGTTTGCAGCGCGCGGTTGCGCGTGACGCGGCGAGCTCAGTCGGGTTCGAGTTCGGCAAACCGCGCGGCCAGAAAATCGAGCAGCGCGCGCACCGCAGGCAGCAACCCCCGGCGCGACGCGAACACCGCATGCACGATCTCGCGGCGCGGTGCCCAGTCGGGCAGCACGGTTACCAGCGCGCCGCGCGCGACCTCGTCGCGCACCATCATCGTCGGCAACTGCACGATGCCGACACCCGCGACGGCCGCCGCGCGCAACGCGAGCATGCCGCCGGTCACAAAGCGCGGCAGGTGGTGGATTTCCGCATGCGCGCCGTCGGGCCCGCGCAGCCGCCACACGTGCGTGGACTGCGGGACGCCGTGATCGAGGCTCGGCAGGCGCGCGAGATCGGCGGGAACGGCCGGTGCGCCATGCTCGCGCAGCAGCGCGGGGCTCGCGACGAGGCACTGGCCGCGCTCGGCCAGCACGCGCAGCGCGAGATCGCTGTCCTCGAGCGGCGGCGGGCGTACGCGGATCGCGACGTCGATCCCTTCGCCGACCACGTCGACGCGCCGGTTGGTCGCTTCCAGATGAATCTCGACGCGCGGGCACGCGACCATGAACGCGGCGATCATCTCGCCGACGAGCGAATCGAGCAGCACGATCGGGCAACTGACGCGCACGATGCCGCGCGGCTCCTCGTGCAGCAGCGCGATCGCCTCGTCGGCCGCATCGGCCTCGACGAGCATCGCGCGGCAATGCGCGTAGTAGGTCTGGCCGACGTCGGTAACGGTGAAGCGGCGCGTCGAGCGCTGGATCAGCCGCATCCCGAGCCGCGCCTCGAGCAGCGCGATGCGGCGGCTCAGCTTCGATTTCGGCATGTCCAGCGCACGCCCGGCCGGTGCGAAGCCGCCGTGTTCGACGACCTGCACGAAATAATAGAGATCGTTCAGATCCCGCGCTTTATCGTTCATGAAATGGAACGCTGAGTGCGATTTTGGCAGTCTACCGGATCGATCGTTCCACCTCTATATTCCTGTCCAGGATGCGAAACACGTGTTTCGCCGCAATTCGGAGAAGGCAATGAAGAAGATCCAGGGTGTGTACAGTGCGCCGCGCGGCCATTGGGTCGGCGACGGTTTCCCGGTGCGTTCGATGTTCAGCTACCAGTCTCACGGCGCGCATCTGAGCCCGTTCCTGCTGCTCGACTACGCCGGCCCGGCCACGTTCGAGCCGGGCTCGGCCTCGGCGCCGCGCGGGGTCGGCCAGCATCCGCACCGCGGGTTCGAGACGGTGACGATCGTCTATGACGGCGAGGTCGCGCACCGCGACTCGACCGGCGCGGGCGGCGTGATCGGCCCGGGTGACGTGCAGTGGATGACGGCCGCGAGCGGGATCCTGCACGAGGAATTCCACTCGGAAGGGTTCACGAAGCGTGGCGGCCCGCTCGAGATGGTCCAGCTGTGGGTGAACCTGCCCGCCAAGGACAAGATGGGGGCGCCCGGCTACCAGACGCTGCTGGACGCGGACATCCCCGTGGTCGAGCTGCCGGACGGCGCGGGGCGTGCGCGGATCATCGCGGGCGAGCTCGACGGGCGGCGCGGCCCGGCCCGCACGCATACGCCGATCGACGTATGGGACGTGCGGCTCGTGGCCGGCGGCCATGCGCGGTTCCCGGTCGCCGAAGGGCGCACGCTCGCGGTGGTCGTGCTGAGCGGTACCGTGCAGGTGAACGGCGAGACGGTCGCCCGCGAAGCGCAGTTCGTGCAGCTCGGCCGCGACGGCAGCGACGTCGAGATCGAAGCGAACGGCGACGCGAAGCTGCTGATCCTGAGCGGCGAACCGATCGACGAGCCCGTCGTCGGATACGGGCCGTTCGTGATGAACTCGCAAGCGGAGATCCGCACCGCGATCGAGGACTTCAACAACGGCCGCTTCGGCCAGATGCCGGCATGACGGACAGGCCCCGCGCAATGCGGGGCCTTTTTTTCGGGGACGGGCAGCCGGTCGCGCGGCGCGTGCGCTTCGGGGCATAATCGACGATTGCCGCGCGCCGGCCGGCGCGCCCGAATCAGGACCGACCATGAACGCATCCGCCGCATCCCCGAGCGCCGCCGATCTCGACTGGCGCTGGAAATCCTTCGACGCGCTGACGGCGCGCGAAGTCTATTCGATCCTCGAAGCCCGCAGCGCCGTGTTCGTCGTCGAGCAGAATTGCGTGTATCGCGACATCGACGACGCGGACCAGGCCGCGTGGCACCTGGCTGCATTCGATCCGGCCGGGCGCCTCGCCGGCTATCTGCGCGTGCTGTTGCCGGATGCGCAGAACACCGATGTCCGCATCGGCCGCGTGCTGACGACCGCCGCGTTTCGCGGCGCCGGCCTGGGCAACGGGCTGCTGTCGCGCGCGCTCGAGCATATTCGCGCGCAGTGGCCGGATACGCCGGTGAGCCTGCATGCGCAGGCCCACTTGCAGCGTTTTTACGGGGCATTCGGCTTCACGCCGAGCTCGGACGTGCACGACGAGGACGGCATCCCGCACGTGTGGATGAGCAGCGCGCGCGCGTAATGCGTGCCGCGCCGCGCGGCAGTCAGTGCGCGGCGCGCGCGACCGACGGCGCGTCCGCGCGTTGCGCGGCCCGTTCGCCGATCAGGCGGCCGCGGGCGGACAGCCGCAGCC
Organism: Burkholderia sp. 22088; assembly: GCF_052045915.1. Classification (NCBI taxonomy): domain Bacteria; kingdom Pseudomonadati; phylum Pseudomonadota; class Betaproteobacteria; order Burkholderiales; family Burkholderiaceae; genus Burkholderia; species Burkholderia sp. 22088. The sequence goes on along the minus strand of NZ_JBQEPY010000004.1, from coordinate 189,320 downwards.
AGTGCCGCAGCGCGATCAGCGCGCCGATCACGCTCATCATCGAGCCGGGAATCCACAGCAGCAGGCCGCCGATCTGCTGGTCGCGCAGCGGGCTCAGCCACGTGAACGCGCGGCCGCAGATCGAATAGATCGGATACAGCTCGTGCGGCGTGAAGAAGATCAGCGCGCCGAGTGCGATCTGCGGCGGGATCGCCGCGACGACGATCAGGATCCGGCGGCCCGGCGACAGCCGCGCAGGCGGCGCGGGGCGCGGATCGACGACGAGCCACCAGAACAGCAGCCCGTCGATCACCATGCTCCAGTTCATCACGCGATAGAGACGCCAGTCGAGCATCGCGATGAAGTGGATCGGCGACAGCAGCCAGAAATAGATCAGCCCGACGAACAGCACGACCGCGACGACGGGATGGAACACCACGTCGAGTGTCGCGCGCACGGGCGCCCACGCGAGGGCGGGGCGCACGAAGCGCTGCCGCCAGCGAAACGGGATGCCCGCGCGAATCGCCGCGCCCGGATAGGACAGCGCGATGAAGAACGGCCCGAGGTGGTGCAGCACGAGGTGCTGCGCGCGGTGCAGGAAGAACTCGTGCTCGAAGAAATAGTCGAGCCGTGTATGAAGTGCGATGTAGAGCGCCGTCAGCCCGAACCAGAACGAGAACTGCCGCAGCGGCGACACCTTCGCCTTCTTCACGCCGCGCGCGAACAGCACGGCAGCGGTGAGCACCGCGATCACCACGGTCGGCGACGGTTCCCACGGATCGAGCCAGTACAGGAGGTTCATCGCGCGCGCATCACTTCGCCTGGGCCGGCGATTTCACGGCGAACGGCGCATCGACCGTTTCGCCGTCGGAGAATTTCAGGCGCAGGTGCACGGTGTCGCCCGGCTTGATCGCGTGCTTCGGCTCCTCGAGCATGAAGTGGTAGCCGCCCGGTGCGATGTCGACCTTGCCGCGCGCGGGGACTGTCAGCTTGTCGACCATTTCCATCTTCTGCGTCGAGCCGTTCGAGACGGTCTGGTGCAGCATCGCCATCCCGTAGTCGGGGCTGTCGACGTCGACGAGATCGACCGGCTTGTCGCCCGTGTTCACGATCGTCACGTAGCCGCCGGCCGGCAGCTTGTTCGGCAGCCAGCGCACCCATGCGTTCTGCGCGGTGATCGCGCCGGCGGCATAGGCGTGGGTGCCGGCGCACAGCGCGGCGAGGAGGGCGAGCGTCTTGAGTGTCGTCTTCGTCTTCATGTCGTGAGAGGAATTCAGGTGGTGGAGGCGGTGTCGATGATCCGGCGCACATCGGCGGCGATGGCGTCGGGCGAGTCGCGGTCGGTCGCAAGCAGGCGGGCGCGGCCGGTTGCGTCGAAGATGTAGACGGCCGAGCTGTGCGTGACTTCGTAGCCGTCGGACGGATCGCGCTGTTCCATCTGGTACGCGACGCGATAGCGCTTCGCGAGCGATTCTATCTGGCGGTCGGTGCCGGTCAGGCCGCGCGCATGCGCGGCGTCGAACGCGGCGACATACGATTGCATCGCCTGCGGCGTGTCGCGCGCAGGATCGACCGAGACGAACAGGATGCGCACGTCGTTGGCCTGCGGGCCGAGCTTCGCCAGCACTTCCATCAGCCGTGCCATCGTTTCGGGGCAGACGTCGGGGCAGTGCGTGTAGCCGAAGTAGACGAGCGCGACCTGGCCGTGGAACGCATCGGCGTCGACGGGATGGCCGTCGCCGCCCGTCAGCGTGAACGACAGGTCGGGCAGGTGGCCGGTGACGTTGGTCAGGTTCCAGCGCGGCTCGTCGTGCGTGCACGCGGCGAGCGCCACGGCGGCGGCGAGGGCCGCGGTCGTGCGGATGAGGCGGGAGAAGCGCCGGTGCGGCGCTGGGCGGGCAGACGACATCCTGGGGCTCGATCGGACGGAAAGGTGACCGGCCGGCGCGATGCCATGCGTCGCGCGGCAGGCGGTTGCGACTGTAGCGCAATTCGCGCGCCCGCGTCCTTTCGAAACCCGTACGGGGCGGGCGAGCGGGGCAATATGTCGCAGTCGACGCAATCGGCGGCGGACGGCCGGCGATGCGCCGGTTTCGCCCATCTCGGTGCGCAGGCGCGGTAAGATGCGCACAATTCCATCGCGCAGCGGCGGTGCGGCGTTTGCCGGCCGCCTCTCAGACTATCGAATCGATGCAATCCGTTCCGGCTTCCCTGTCCCTGACCGATACCGCGTTCTTCTTCGACTTCGACGGCACGCTCGTCGAACTGGCGCCGACGCCCGACAGCATTCACGTTCCGCCGTCGCTGCTGACGCTGCTCGACGAGCTGCGGCGCCGCTCGCACGGTGCGGTCGCGATCGTGTCCGGGCGCGGTATCGACAACCTCGACACGTTCCTCAAGATGCCCGGCCTGCCGATCGCCGGCCTGCACGGCGCGGAGCGCCGCGATGCGAACGGCGACACGCAGCGCATCGGCTTCAACGACGAACGCCTGCTGCGCATCGAGCGCGAGCTGGCGGCCGTCGTCGACCGTCATCCGGGCATGCTGCTCGAAATCAAGGGCGCGGCCGTTGCGCTGCACTACCGCAACGCGCCCGAGCGCGAGGCGGCTGCGCGGGCGGCCGCCGAGCGCCTCGTCGCCGACTATGCCGATGCGTATGTGCTGCAGCCCGGCAAGATGGTGTTCGAGATCAAGCCGAAGGGGGTCGACAAGGGGCGCGCGCTGGCCGCGTTCCTCGACGAGCCCCCGTTCGCGGGCCGCGTGCCGCTGTTCGCGGGCGACGACCTGACCGACGAGAAGGGCTTCGCGGTGGTCAACGCGCGCGGCGGCCTGTCGATCAAGGTCGGCGCGGGCGAGACGTCCGCCCGCACGCGGCTCGATTCGGTCGACGCGCTGCATGAGCAGATCGCGCACTGGCTCGGTGCGGGGCAGCCGCACGCATGAGTCGCCTCATCATCGTTTCAAACCGCGTCGCACCGATTTCGGAAGGCGAACCGGCGGCAGGCGGCCTCGCGATCGGTGTCTACGATGCGCTGAAGGAGACGGGCGGCATGTGGTTCGGCTGGAGCGGCGAGGTCGTCGCGTCCGGCGCGCCGCAGATTCGCGTCGAGGAGCACGGGCCGGTCACGTTCGCGACCATCGGCCTGTCGCGGCGCGACTACGACCAGTATTACCGCGGCTTCTCGAACGCGACGCTGTGGCCCGCGTTTCACTACCGCACCGACCTGATCCAGTACGACCGTCACGAGTTCGAAGGCTACAGCCGCGTCAACGTGTGGCTCGCGCAGCAGCTCGTGCCGCTGCTGCAGGACGACGACGTGATCTGGGTGCACGACTATCACCTGATCCCGTTCGCGCGCGCGCTGCGCGCGGCCGGCGTGAAGAACCGCATCGGTTTCTTCCTGCACATCCCGTTTCCCGCCGCGCAGGTGCTCGTCAACGTGCCGCCGCATCGCGACCTGGTCGAGTCGCTGTGCGCGTTCGACCTGCTCGGCTTCCAGACCGAACCCGACCTGCGCGCATTCTGCGATTACGTCGAATCCGAAGCGGACGGCGTGATCGAGCGCGACGGCCGCCTGGTGACGGTGCGCGCATTCGGCCGGACGCTGCGCGCGGCCGCGTATCCGATCGGCGTGCATCCGGACGAGATCGCGGCGCTCGCGCAGGCCGGCGAGCACGGCAAGGCGGTGCGCACGCTCGCGACGTCGCTGCGGGGCCGCAAGCTGATCATGAGCGTCGACCGGCTCGATTACTCGAAGGGGCTCGTCGAGCGCTTCCGCGCGTTCGAGAAGTTGCTCGAGCACGAGCCGTCGCATCGCAATCGCGTGTCGTTCCTGCAGATCGCGCCGTCGACCCGTGCGGAGCTGCGTGCGTACCAGGACATCCGCCTGCAGCTCGAAGGAGAGTCGGGACGCATCAACGGACGCTTCGCCGAGCTCGACTGGGCACCGATCCTCTATATCCATCGCCAGTACGACCGCCAGCTGCTCGCGGCGCTGTACCGGCTCGCGCGGGTCGGCTACGTGACACCGTTGCGTGACGGGATGAACCTCGTCGCGAAGGAGTACGTATCCGCGCAGGATCCGGACGATCCGGGCGTGCTCGTGCTGTCGCGTTTCGCGGGCGCCGCGCGCGAGCTGACGGGGGCGCTGATCGTCAATCCGATCGATATCGACGGGATGGCCGATGCGTTGTCGCAGGCGCTGACGATGCCGCTCGCCGAGCGGCGCGCGCGTTATACGGACATGATTGCGCAGCTTCGCGAGAACAACGTGTCGGTGTGGCGCGACAACTTCCTGCGCGATCTGCAGCACGCGTAACCGACGCCCCTCGCCGGAAATGAAAAAGCCGCAGTGCGAGCAGCACTGCGGCTTTTTTGCTGGCTGCGGGCCGGTGCGTCAGGCCACGCGTTCGCCGGTCGGCGTGCTGCCGTCGGGCGCCGCGTGATGGCGGCCGTGCTGCTTCGCGAGCAGGTCGCGGTACAGGCCGGGGCGGTTGCGCAGCACGTCGGGCGGCCCGTCGTCGATGACCTTGCCGTTGTTCATCACGATGATCCGGTCGAAGTTGCGCAGCGTCGACAGGCGGTGCGCGATCGCGATCACCGTGCGACCGACCATCAGGCGGTCGAGCGCGCTCTGGATCGCTTCCTCGGATGCGCTGTCGAGCGCGGACGTCGCTTCGTCGAGCAGCAGGATCGGCGCGTTCTTCAGGATCGCGCGCGCGATCGCGATGCGCTGGCGCTGCCCGCCCGACAGCTTGACGCCGCGGTCGCCGACGATCGTGTCATAGCCTTCCGGCATCGCTTCGATGAATTCCGCGCAGCGCGCGTCGCGCGCGGCCGCGAGCACTTCGTCGCGGGTCGCATCGGGGCGGCCGTATGCGATGTTGTCGTAGATGGTCCGGTGCAGCAGCGAGATGTCCTGCGGCACGAGCGCGATCGCGTGGCGCAGGCTGTCCTGCGTGATCGTCTTCACGTCCTGGCCGTCCACCTGCACGACGCCGTCCTGCGTGTCGTAGAAGCGCTGCAGCAGCGCGAGCACGGTCGACTTGCCGGCGCCCGACTTGCCGATCAGGCCGACGCGCTGGCCCGGCTCGATATGGAGATCGAAGTGGTCGAGGATCGCGCGGCGGTGCGGATACGCGAACGTCACGCGCTCGAAGTCGACGCGGCCGCCCTTGGCCGACAGCGGCTGGGCGTCCGAGCGATCGGGCATCCCGTGCGGCTCGAGCAACGTCTTGACGGCTTCGGACAGGCGCGCGACGTGCTGGGTGACGTCGACGAGCGCGACCGCGAGGTCGCGCGTGCCGTGCAGGATCGTGAAGCCGAGCGAGCTGACGAGCACGATGTCGCCGGACGTCGCGCGGCCCTGGTCCCACAGCCAAAGCGCCCAGCCGAGCAGGCCGGCGGACAGCATCGCGGTGATCACCGCGTGCAGCAGGCGCAGCTTTTCGAGATAGAGCAGGCTTTGCTGGCGCGCATCCATCTCGGCCTTGACCGTTGCGCCGAAGCGCTTCTGTTCGCGCAGCGTCATCCCGAACGCACGCACGAGGCCCATGTTGCCGATCACGTCGACGAGTTCGCCGTCGACCGCGGCGGCCTTCGCCGCGAACGCATGGTGGCGGGCCGAGCCGCGCCCGGCGAGCTTGAACAGGATCACGGACAGCACGGCCGAACAGCCGAGCAGGCCGGCGGCCATCATCGGATTGACGACGATGATCATCAGGATCGCGCCCATCACCGCGATGCACGGCGGCAGCACGTTCCACGCCATCGTGTTCTCCGACGTGTAGACGGCGTTCGACGTGGCCGTGATGCGGCTCGCGAGCGTGCCCGGCTGCTTTTCGGAGTAGTAGGTCGGCGAATGACCGATCAGGTACTGGAACAGGTCGCGCCGCAGGTCGCCGGTGACCGCGACGAACGTATGCGCGGCGACCCAGCCGCCGACGCGCCACAGCAGGTTGTCGGCCGCGATCAGCCCGACGAGCAGCGCGAATGCGCTCCACAGCGGGCCGGGGTGATGACGCCCGGTCGCCAGCACGTCGATCAGGTGCTTGATCGCGTATTGCGAGCCGAGCGCGCAGCCGACGGCGGCCAGCACGCTGCAGAGCACGATCAGGTGGGCAACGGGATGCAGGCGGATGTAGCGGAACAGGAACGCGATCGGCCGGTGCGCGTAGCTCGACAGCTTCGCGTTGTGGGCGTTGCGCTGGGCAGGGGTGAGAGATTCCAAAATATGCGTGCGGTGATTCGGTGATTGAGCGTGGCGGCGGGATCGCTTGCCGGCGTTCGCCCGGACTGAATAATCCGGCATTGTAAACAAGGCCGTGCGCTGCGCTGCGCGAATCTTGCCTCGGCCAGGGGTGCGCGATCGATTTTGAGATAAAATCCGGCATCCCGTCCTGTCTCATGTGCCGGAATCACGCTGCCGGCAGTCACGGGGGCAAGGAATGCCAAAAGGGCCTTCCACTCTAGAACGGACACCCAAGTCCGCGGGTTGCAAAGTGTTGCACCTTTGTAACAAAGTAAAGTGTTTGAAATGTTGTGCGCCGTATCGGGATTAACCCTAGATAATCGGCTCCGGGTTCGATTCCAGGTTTTTTACGAACCCCTGTCAACGGGTCTTCGTTTCAAACGTTCTATGCCTGTCGCGTCGCCGACGCTCCTTGAGCAGCGCGGGTTTGACGCCCCCGGCAGGCTGATTCGTCCGACTTTTCGGGCGAAATGCATCCAGCCCGGACCGCCGGCAGGTTGCCGACCCATACCTGGTTTTTAGCCGATTTTTTAGGAGTTGCGCATGCGAATCGCCCAAATCGCTCCGTTGCACGAAGCGGTGCCCCCGAAACTGTACGGTGGTACCGAGCGAGTGGTGTCCTACCTCACCGAAGCACTTGTCGAGATGGGGCATGACGTTACGCTCTTCGCGAGCGGCGATTCGCAAACCTCCGCGAAGCTCGAGGCGTGCTGGCCGCAGGCGCTGCGCCTCGACCCGACGATCCGCGACGTGATGGCCCCGCACATGCTGCTCCTCGAGCAGGTGCGCCGCCGCGCGGAAGAGTTCGACGTCCTGCACTGCCACATCGACTACTACCCGTTCTCGCTGTTCTCGCGCCAGCCGGTCCCGCATCTGACGACGATGCACGGCCGTCTCGACCTGCCGGAACTGCAGCCGATCTTCAATGCGTTCAGCGACGTGCCGGTCGTGTCGATCTCCGACAACCAGCGCATCCCGCTGCCGCAGGCGAACTGGCTGTCGACCGTTTACCACGGCCTGCCGGAAAACCTGCTGACGCCGATCCCGAACGTGAAGCCGAGCTACCTCGCGTTCCTCGGCCGCATCTCGCCGGAGAAGCGCGTCGACACGGCGATCCGCATCGCCGAGCAGGCCGGCCTGCCGATCAAGATCGCCGCGAAGCTCGACAAGGCTGACCGCGCGTACTACGAAGAGAAGATCAAGCCGCTGTTCGCGCTGCCGCACGTCGAGTACATCGGCGAAATCAGCGAAGCCGAGAAGACGGAATTCCTGGGCAACGCGCACGCGCTGCTGTTCCCGATCGACTGGCCGGAGCCCTTCGGCCTGGTGATGATCGAGGCGATGGCCTGCGGCACGCCGGTGATCGCGTTCAAGCGCGGCTCGGTGCCGGAAGTGATCGACAACGGCGTGTCGGGCTTCGTCGTCGAAGACGAACTGTCGGCCGTCGCGGCGCTCAAGCGCCTCGATACGCTGCCGCGCGAGAAGGTCCGCGCCGCGTTCGAAGCACGCTTCTCGTCGAAGGTGATGGCGCAGAACTACGTGAAGGGCTACGAGGAACTGCTGCGCCAGAAGCGTCGCACGGTGCTCCGCGAAGTCAACGCAGGCTGATTGCGGGCCGCCGCCCGGCGGCGCGCGGCTCGCTAACGACGCCCCGTCCGGGTTTCCGGCGGGGCGTTGTCACATCCGCGGCGCGGATCTGTTGTATTCTCGCCGCGCCCGACGCCGCGAACGGCCCCCGAAGCGGCCCGGCATGGCATCCAGCCATCTGTCCAGACGGTAATGTCCCTATAATGGCCGTGCCGTGAAATCCGGCCCCGCACGAATATCCAGAGGAGAGCAGTCTTGGCGAGAACGAAATCCACGCGCGCAGCGCCGGCCCCCGGCGCCGGTGTGATCTTCGCGTTGCGTGCGATCGGTCTCGTGCTGCTCGCGCGCTGGCTGTTCTCGATGTCCCAGATGGGCTATCGCTCGTCGCTGTCCGCGATGGTGTCGTCGCCCTGGGCGTTCGTCTACCTCCTGCTGATCTTCCTGCTGCTCGCGCTGCCGGGTGCCGTCGCGCGCGCCGAGCGGCCGTTCCATCCGCTGCCGCAGTGGCTGCGCCAGGCGCTGCGCGTCTTCGCGCTGATCGGTTTCCTGTTCGCGGTCTGGTCGATCGGCATGTTCGTCTGGGTGGATGGCTGGCGCCTCGCGCTGCATGCCGTGACGGCGACCAACGGCTGGCTCGTTGCGGCCCCGGCGCTTTATGCGGCGATCGTCTGGATTTGCCGCCCGCGGCCGCTGTGGCGGACCAACGTGGCGGCCCGCCGCTTCGCGGTCGGCCGTTATGCGATTTCGCTCGACGTGCTGACGCGCACCGCGATCGTCTGGATGGAAAGCCGCAAGGTCGGCCAGTACGACGCGCGCGAACTGTCGGTGCGCTGGCCCGGCCGTACGGCGCCTGCCGCCGGCGAAGGGGCGACGGGCGGACAGCCCTCGGTCGTGCCGCCGCGCCGCGGCGGCCTGTTCAATCGACCGAAGGTCGAGCTGCTGTGGGATTCGCCGGCGGCCGTCGGCCATAACCGGCAGATCGTCATGCGCGCGCCGCTCGCGACCGAAGGCGACCGCGTCGCGGTGCTTGCTCTCGACGCCGCGCTCAAACAGATCGTCTGACAAGTCCCGCGCACGGCGGGCGGGCGCGGGGGATTGGGGCGGCCGGCTAGGAACGGCCGGCTAGGTGCGGACGGCCAAGACCGGCCAGGCCCGGCCGAGTCTCGATATGGCCGGCCCGGTTCGCATCGCCATCCCGATCCGGATCCGGATCGGGATCCTGTTCGACTCGAGCGGCGTTTTCCGCCAGACACCCGCCTGCCAGGCCTCGCCGCTCCTATCCAGCCCGTCTCGGCCGGGCGATTCAGCCGCCCGGTCCGTTCCGCGCTCAGCGCACGAGGCAGGGGCGCTTGTTGTTGAAAGTCCACCCCGGAATCAGGTACTGCATCGCCGCCGCGTCGTCGCGGGCGCCGAGCCCGTGCTGCTTGTACAGTTCGTGCGCGACCGCGACGGCATCCATGTCGATATCGATGCCGAGACCCGGCCGCTTCGGCACCTCCACCAGCCCGTTCTCGATCTTCAGCGGCTCGCGCGTCAGGCGCTCGCCGTCCTGCCAGATCCAGTGCGTGTCGATCGCGGTGACCTGGCCCGGTGCGGCGGCCGCGACATGCGTGAACATCGCGAGCGACACGTCGAAGTGGTTGTTCGAGTGCGAACCCCACGTGAGGCCCCAGTCGCGACACATCTGCGCGACGCGCACCGAACCCTGCATCGTCCAGAAGTGCGGATCGGCGAGCGGGATGTCGACCGCCTGCAACTGCACCGCGTGGCCCATCTGCCGCCAGTCGGTCGCAATCATGTTGGTTGCCGTCGGCAGCCCTGTCGCACGGCGGAATTCGGCCATCACCTCGCGGCCCGAGTAGCCGTTCTCGGCGCCGCACGGATCTTCCGCGTAGGCGAGCACGTGATGCTGGTCGCGACACAGCCGCACGGCCTCGTCGAGCGACCATGCGCCGTTCGGGTCGAGCGTCACGCGCGCGTCGGGGAAGCGCTCGGCGAGCGCCGTCACGGCCTCGATCTCGCTCGCACCTTCGAATACGCCGCCCTTCAGCTTGAAGTCGTTGAAGCCGTAGCGCGCATGCGCGGCCTCGGCGAGCCGCACGACGGCCTCGGGCGTCAGCGCGGCTGCGTCGCGCACACGCGTCCAGTCGTCGGTCGCGCCGCTGCCGTCGCGGTAGGGCAGCGCGGTCTTCGTGCGATCGCCGACGTAGAACAGGTAGCCGAGCATTTCGACGCGCTCGCGTTGCTGGCCCTCGCCGAGCAGCGCGGCGACCGGCACGCCGAGATGCTGGCCCAGCAGGTCGAGCAGCGCGGCCTCGAGCGCGGTGACCGCGTGGATCGTCGTGCGCAGGTCGAAGGTCTGCAGACCGCGGCCGCTCGCGTCGCGGTCGGCGAAGGTGCGCCGCACGTCGTTGAGCACCGCATGGTAATTGCCGACCGGCTGGCCGACGACGAGCGCACGCGCATCGTCGAGCGTGCGGCGGATGCTTTCGCCGCCGGGCACTTCGCCGACGCCGGTCCGGCCCGCGCTGTCCTTCAGGATCACGAGGTTGCGGGTGAAGAACGGGCCGTGTGCGCCGCTCAGGTTGAGCAGCATGCTGTCGTGGCCGGCGACCGGGATCGCTTGCAGGTCGACGATGCGCGGCGTGTCGTGGGAGGGCGAGGCAGGGACGGCGTTCATGGGCGGCGATGGCAGAAGGGTGGGCAATGCCGTGCGGCAAAAGCTTTGCCGCGCGCGGCAGGAGGTGCGATCATTCGACAACCGACGTGCGCGGCGCGCAAGCCCCCGCAGGTCGATGCAACCCGGAACGGGGTGGGAGCGACAACCTGACCAGCGGAGCGCAGAACGCGAAAGCTGGCTGATCGTAAGGCATGGGACCAGGCAGTGCCGGCGTGCGCGCTTGAGTCGACAGGAGATCCGTGTTTTGATCATCAGTCGTCGGATGACTTGTGACGCAGTATAATGAATCATCGGCTTTCACTCAAACCCCGCGTAAACCCTCGGCTCACATTACGATCATTCAAAAAGGAACCGGCCTCATGTCCGTGCCTACGCTTCCCGCAGCGCCGCGCCGTCGCGCACGCAGCCTCGCACAAGATGTCGTCGACGCGCTGACCGCGCAGATCGAAAACGGCACGCTGCGTCCCGGCGACAAGCTGCCGACCGAAACCGAAGTCATGGCGGCGCAGGGCGTGAGCCGTACGGTCGTGCGCGAGGCCATCTCGCGGATGCAGGCAAGCGGCCTCATCGAGACGCGTCACGGCATCGGCAGCTTCGTGCTGGAGCCGTCGCGCCGCCAGACGCTCGGGATCGACCCGGCGACGATCACGACGCTACGCGACGTGCTCGCGGTGCTGGAACTGCGCATCAGCCTCGAGAGCGAATGCGCGAGCCTCGCCGCGCAGCGCGCGAACGAAACCGACCTGGTCGCGTTGCGGCGCGCGCTCGACGCGATCGCAACGGGGGCGGGCGGCGGCCGCGACACGGCGCAGCTCGACTTCCAGTTCCACCTGCAGATCGCGCAATCCACCGGCAACCGCTATTTCGTCGACATCATGACGCAGCTCGGCACGTCGATCATCCCGCGCACGCGCGTGAATTCGGCCCGCTTTGCCGGTGACGATCTGGAGCGGTACGTCGGCCGGCTGAACCACGAGCACGAGGACATCTACGAGGCGATCGCGCGCCACGACCCGGAGGCCGCACGCGCCGCGATGCGCACGCACCTCACCAACAGCCGCGAGCGGCTGCGCCGCGCGCACGAGGCGGCCGAGGCCGAGCGCGACACGCAGGCCGGCTGATGCGCCGGGCGGTGCGTCCGCCCGGTCGAATCCCGTCAACATCAGTCGTCATACGAGATCGATATCCGTTCATCGATCTCCGCGGCCGGGCGGCGTGTCCGCCGCCGGCCGCCGGCACCGCCGATCAGCCTCCCTTCGTCGTGATCGTCTTCCACGCGCCGCTCTTCACCTGGTACAGCGTCGACATCCCGCTCTTCAGCGAGCCGTCGTTCGCGAACGAGATGCGGCCGGTGACGCCTTCGAAGTCGATCTTCTTCAGCGCCGGACGATAGACCTTCGGGTCGGTCGAGCTGGCCGCCTGCATCGCCTTGATCGCCGCCCAAGCGGCGTCGTAGCCGAACTGCGCGTACGACAGCACGTCGACCCCGAAGCGCTTCCTGAAGCGCTGTTCGAAATCCTTCCCTTGCGGCAGCTCGTCGAGCGGCCGGCCGTATTCCCATGCCATCGCGCCTTCGGCGGCCGGGCCCGCGATCTTGATGAACTCGTTGTCCTTCACGCCGCCGCCGCCGACGAACTGCGCGTTCAGCCCGAGCTGGCGCATCTGCTTGATGAAGTTCGCGGCGAGCGAATCGAGCCCGCCGAAGAAGATCAGGTCGGGATTCTTGGCCTTCAGGCTCGTGATCTGCGCGCGAAAGTCGACCGCCTGGTTGCTGGTGAATTCGCGGCCGATGAGGTTCCCGCCGGCGGCCTTCACGGCCTTCTCGAACTCGTCGGCCTCGCCCTGGCCGAACGCGGTGCGGTCGTCGATGATCGCGATGCGCTTCGCCTTCGTCACGTCGACCGCGTACTTGCCCGCGTTGCCGGCGTTCTGGCCGTCGGTCGCGATCACCATGAACATGTTCGCCAGCCCGCGCGAGGTGAGCGTCGGGTTGGTCGCCGCCGGATCGATCACAGGGATGCCGGCCTTGTCGTAGACGACCGAGGCCGGAATCGTCGTCCCCGAGTTGAAATGGCCGACCACGACCGACACGTTCTGGTCGACGAGCGCCTGCGCGGCCTGCACGCCGATGCGCGGGTCGGCCTGGTCGTCCTGCACGACGAGGTTGAAGTGCGCGGGCTTGCCGGCGATCTGCACCTTCTGCGCGGCGGCATCGTCGAGCGCGAGCTGCACGCCGTTCTGCAGATCCTTGCCGTAGCCGGCGTTCACGCCCGTGAGCGGCGCGGCGAAACCGACCTTCACGTCGGTCGTGTCGGCAGCCCGGGCGGCCTGTTGCGAGAGGAGGGCAAGCGCGGATGCAATCGACACCGACAGCAGGGAATGACGGAATTTCATGTTGTTCCTCTTGTTCGATACCTGCGAGTAAGTACCGCACACGCTCGGGATGGCTGAACGCGTGCGACGGGCGGGCGGTTCGACCGCTTCTCGGAATCGGGCGGGGAGGTCGGCATCGTGATCCTCGGAAGAATCTCCCGTCAGGCTCGGCGAAGAGCCCCGATCGTTTCGATATATAGGTCGCCGATATGCGTGGGTCTTGGCAATTTGCCGCGCATTCGATGCGGATTTGCGCATAGCTTCCGCGCGTGCGGAGGCAGCCGGTATCGGGAGTTTCCCGTCGCGAACGGAGCGGGCGGAGAGGAGGAGCGGAAGCGAGGGGCAGGGAAGCGGCGCGGCCCGCCGGGGCCGCGCCGCCTCACGTGAGGCCGTCAGTCGGACAGCGCGTCCGATGCGGCTTCGGCATCGTCGTGCGATGCGTGCGTGCGGATCAGCGGATCGCTGGTGCTCGGGCGACCCGTCTCGACGTGGCCCGCGAAGCGGCGCAGGAAGCCGAGCAGCCGGCCGTCGCTGACGGTCAGGTCGTACCAGCCGTGGCTGCCGCGCAGATCCCAGTAGTCGTCGATCTGCTGGCCCGGCGCGAGATCGAACGTGCGCGCGCGGCCGTGGCCGTATGCGTTCGTGACCTTGAGCCGCACCGCCTTGTGGCCGCGGTTCATCAGGCGCAGCGTGATGTTGCCGTTCGCGACGTCATAGCCGTAGATCACCTCGGGGTTCACGTTCGCGCTGCCGACGCCGGTCGCGAACGGGCCGCGGAAATGGCAGTAGAAGCCGTTCGGGCCGTACACGTCGAGGTCGTACAGGCCGAGCGACGCCGCGGCGCTCCACGTGTCGGCGATCCGCTTGCCGGCTTCGACCGTGTACGCCCACGGGCCGTCGAGGCGGTTGCGCGACTGCACCTGGAACGCGGCGCCCGCCCGGCCCGTGTTCGCGAAGGTCAGCCGGAACAGGCCGTTGACCGATTCGACGCGGCCGTGCACGAACAGCTCGTAAGGCAGCGCGCGCGCCGGCCGCAGCCCGGCCTCCTGCTTCGGCAGCTTCTGCAGCACCGGCGGCACGGGGATGTAGTCGGGGTGGCGCAGGCGGTCGGGCGGCGCGTAGCCGCTCGTATCCGGCAGCGTCGGCCAGCCGGCGTCGGCCGTCGCGAAATCGAACGCGGCGGTCAGGTCGCCGCACACCGCGCGGCGCCACGGCGACACGTTGCCCGCCTTGACCGGGTATTGCGCGCCGAAACGCGCCTCGATGAATTGCAGCAGCGACGTGTGATCGAAGGTCTGCGAGCAGACCCAGCCGCCTTTCGTCCACGGCGACACGACGAGCATCGGCACGCGCGGCCCGAGCCCGTACGGGCCGGCCATGTGCGATGCGTCGCCGGGGAACACCTCGTTGGTCGTCGCGACCGTCGACAGCCCGTTGTCGCGCGACTGCGGCGCGAACGGCGGCTGCACGTGGTCGAAGAAGCCGTCGTTTTCGTCGTACGTGATGAAGAGCGCGGTCTTGCTCCACACGTCCGGATTCGACACGAGCGCCTTCAGCACCTGCTCGATGTACCACGCACCGTAGTTCGCCGGCCAGTTCGGGTGCTCGGAATACGCTTCCGGCGCGCAGATCCACGACACCTGCGGCAGCGTGCCGTTCTTCACGTCCTGCTGCAGGATGTCGAACAGCGTGCCGCCGGCGCTGATGTTGGTGCCGGTGCGCGCCTTGTCGTACAGCGGCGTGCCGGGCAGCGCGGTGCGGTACTGGTTGAAGTAGAGCAGCGAGTTGTCGCCGTAGTTGCCGATGTACGGGTTCTGCGTCCAGCCCCACGAGCCGTTCGCGTCGAGCCCCGTGCCGATGTCCTGGTAGATCTTCCACGACACGCCGGCCTGTTCGAGCACTTCCGGATAGGTCGTCCAGCCGTAGCCCTTTTCCTCGTTGCCGAGCACCGGGCCGCCGCCCGTGCCGTCGTTGCCGACGTAGCCCGTCCACATGTAGTAGCGGTTCGGGTCGGTCGAGCTCGGGATCGCGCAGTGGTACGCGTCGCAGATCGTGAACGCGTCGGCGAGCTGGTAGTGGAACGGGATGTCGTCGCGCTTCAGGTACGCCATCGTCGTGGTGCCCTTGTTCGACACCCACTGGTCGTAGCGGCCCTTGTTCCATGCCGCGTGCATGTCCTGCCAGCCGTGCGGCAGGTCCTGCAGGAACTGCAGGCCGAGCTTGTCCGCGCCCGGATGGAACGGCAGCAGCTCGGCCGGGCCGACCGGCTGGTGGAACACCGACTTGCCGTTCGCGAGGCGCAGCGGGCGCGGGTCACCGAAGCCGCGGACACCGCGCATCGTGCCGAAGTAGTGGTCGAACGAGCGGTTCTCCTGCATCAGGATCACGATGTGTTCGATATCGCGGATGGTGCCGGTGCGGCGGTTCGCGGGAATCGCGAGCGCATCGCGGATCACGGGCGGGAACAGATTCAGCGCGGCGGCGCCGGCGGTGCCGGCAGCGACGCGCAGGAAGTCACGACGGTTCGATCGGGTCATGGTCGTTATCGTGGGGTAAAAGGGACAGCCGATTGGCGGGACCTGCTGAAAGGGCGCACTCGGGTCGCAGGATGCGGCTGCGCCGGGTGGTGCCGCCGCGAGCATAGCGAGGAATCAGTGTCATTCATGTGAAGTCCGGAAACGTTTGCATCCGCGTCGAAGCGATATCGACGCTGCGTCGGGGCATATCGCGAACGGTCGTGGTGATGCAGGGGGTAGAGCGGGAAAGCGGGACAACAGGACAGCAGGAAAGCAGGAAAGCAGGAAAGCAGGAAAGCAGGAAAGCAGGAAAGCAGGAAAGCAGGAAAGCAGGAAAGCAGGAAAGCAGGAAAGCAGGACAACGGGACAACGGGACAACGGGACAACGGGACAACGGGAAAGCGCGGGACGCGCGCCGCTGAAGCGGCGGGCGATGCCGGTACGTCAGGCGTCCGTCACCCACGCGCCGAACCATTCGCTCGGGCGTGCGATCTCGTCCTGCGCGGCGACGAGTTCGAGCTCGTAGCGGCGTGCATCGTAGGTCGCCTTCACGACCGCATGCACGGCTGCGAGCGTGTGCTCGAACGCGGCGCGCACGGAGTCGCCGCGCAGCCGGCATGCGACGAAGATCGCGCTGGTCAGGTCGCCGACGCCGACCGGATGGCGCGGAAACGCGTACAGCGGGCGCTGGCCGATCCATGCCTCGGTTTCGGTGACGGCGAGCATGTTGAAGCGATCGGCCG
Organism: Burkholderia sp. 22088; assembly: GCF_052045915.1. Taxonomy (NCBI): domain Bacteria; kingdom Pseudomonadati; phylum Pseudomonadota; class Betaproteobacteria; order Burkholderiales; family Burkholderiaceae; genus Burkholderia; species Burkholderia sp. 22088. The sequence continues at coordinate 173,191 of NZ_JBQEPY010000004.1, read as the reverse complement.
GGCTGTTGCGGTCGTGCAGGTGCTTGACGAGGATGATTTGCGGGCCGCGCCGGATCAGCGCGCGACATGCTTCGACGGCTTCGGCGACGGTTTCGATGCGCCGCCCGACCAGCTTCTGCAGTTCGGTGTGGTTCGGCGACATGCCGTCGGCGAGCGCCGGCATTTCCTGGACCATGAATTCCTCGACGCCGGGTTCGGGCCGGATGCCGCCCGTCTGGCCCATCGCCGGATCGCAGAAGTACCACGCGTTCGGGTTCATCGCCTTCACCGAGCGGACGATCTCGACGGCCGCGCGGGCCTGCGGCGGCGAGCCGAGGAAGCCGGACAGCACGGCGTCGCAGCGCTTGAGCGCGCCGATCGCGGCGATGCCGTCGACGAGCTGCTCCATCTTCGCGGCATCGATCGCGCTGCCCGCCCAATGGCCGTACTGCATGTGATTCGACAACTGGACGGTATTGAGCGGCCAGACGTTGACGCCGAGGCGCTGCATCGGGAACACGGCCGCACTGTTGCCGGCATGGCCGTAGATGACGTGCGACTGAATGCTGAGGACGTTTTTCATGGGAATCGCCTGCACGCGTTTCAGGGTCACGTCACACGATACCCGAGTTCGTCGCGCGCGCGGAAGTCGCGCGGCCCCGGAGTGTTGCGCGCCGTCGTCAGCGCGACCGCGTAGAATCGCGGGGCGCGAGGCGGCCCGGCTGCCCGCGTGCGTCTCCAATCACCGTGATCGCCATGCTTTCGATTCGCAAGATGTTGTATGCCGTGCGCGCCGTCGTGCTCGGCGCGGGTGTCGCCGCCGCGTGCGCCATGCCTGTCGCGGCGGCCGCCGCATCGCCCGCCGGCAACGACGGGCCCGTGTACGGCCCGCGCCTGGAAGGGTTCACCTATCCGGCACCCGTGCGGGTGTATACGTTCGTGTCGCAACGCGAAACGCTCGAGATGGCCTATCTCGACGTGCCGCCGGCGCACCCGAACGGCCGCACCGTCGTGCTGCTGCACGGGAAGAACTTCTGCGCGGCGACCTGGGAGGACACGATCGGCGTGCTGAGCCGTGCCGGCTATCGCGTGATCGCACCGGACCAGATCGGCTTCTGCAAGTCATCGAAGCCCGATCGCTACCAGTACAGCTTCCAGCAACTGGCGCGCAACACGCACGCGCTGCTCGAATCGGTAGGGGTGAAGTCGGCGACGATCGTCGGCCACTCGACGGGCGGGATGCTCGCGATGCGCTACGCGCTGATGTATCCGAAGGCGACCGAGCAGCTCGTGCTCGTGAACCCGATCGGCCTCGAGGACTGGAAGGCGCTCGGCGTGCCGCCGCTGACGGTCGACTACTGGTATGCGCGCGAGCAGAAGACCACGGCTGACAGCATCCGCCGCTATGAGCAGGGCACGTACTACGCGGGCAAGTGGTCGCCGTCGTACGAGCGCTGGGTGCAGATGCTGGCCGGGATGTACCGTGGCGCCGGCCGCGACGCAGTCGCCTGGAACTCCGCGCTGATCTACGACATGATCCTCACGCAGCCGGTGGTCTACGAACTCGGCGCGATCCGCGTGCCGACGCTGCTGATGATCGGCGACAAGGACACGACCGCGATCGGCAAGGACGTGTCGCCGCCCGACGTGCATGCGAAGCTCGGCCGCTACCCGGAACTCGCGAAGCGGACGCAGGCCGCGATCCCCGGCGCGCAGCTCGTCGAATTCCCGGCGCTCGGGCACGCGCCGCAGATCCAGGACCCGGACGCGTTTCACAAGGCGCTGCTCGACGGGCTGGAGGCCGTGCACCCGCAGTGACGCGGGCGCGGGCGTGTGCCGTCAGCGCACCTCGCTCGCGAGCTCGTCGCGGATCTGCGCGGTCAGTTCGAACGAACGCAGCCGTGCCGCGTGATCGTAGATCTGCGCGGTGACGATCAGCTCGTCGGCTCCCGTCTGCGCGATGCGGTCGCGCAGCTTGTCGCGCACGGTGTCGCGCGAGCCGACCGCCGCGAACGACAGCGAATGCGCCACGGTCGCGAGCTCGAGCTCGTTGGCCTCGAGCACGTCGACGGGCGGCGGCAGCTTGCCCGGCGTGCCGCGCCGCAGATTGATGAACTGCTGCTGCAGCGACGTGAACAGGCGCTGCGCCTCGTCGTCGGTATCGGCGACGAACACGTTGACGCCGACCATCGCATGCGGCTTCGGCCACGCGGCCGACGGCCGGTACTGCGCACGATAGATCTCGAGCGCGCGCATCAGGTAATCCGGCGCGAAGTGCGACGCGAACGCGAACGGCAGCCCGAGCATCGCGGCCAGCTGCGCGCTGAACAAACTCGAACCGAGCAGCCACACGGGCACGTCGAGCCCCGCGCCGGGCACCGCGCGCACGCGCTGGCCGGGCACCGGCTCCGCGAAGTAGCGCTGCAGCTCGGCGACATCGTCCGGAAACGAATCGGCGCTGCCGATCAGGTCGCGGCGCAGCGCGCGCGATGTGGTCTGGTCGGTGCCGGGCGCGCGGCCGAGGCCGAGGTCGATGCGCCCCGGATACAGCGACGCGAGCGTGCCGAACTGCTCGGCGATCACGAGCGGCGCGTGGTTCGGCAGCATGATGCCGCCCGACCCGACGCGGATCGTCTGCGTGGCGCCCGCGACATGGCCGATCACGACGGCCGTTGCCGCGCTCGCGATGCCGGGCATGTTGTGATGCTCGGCGAGCCAGTAGCGCAGGTAACCCCAGCGTTCCGCGTGCTGAGCGAGATCGACGGTATTGCGGAAAGCCTGGGAGGCGTCGGCGCCGGCCGGAATGGGGGCGAGATCGAGTACGGAAAACGGAGTCATCGGTTGGCCTTCGAACAGGGGGGGGCGGGGTGATGCGCTTACGCAACAAATGCCAGGGATTTTGCCAAAGGGTTCCGGAACCTGCTGAGGGCGGCGCGATACCCATGCGCCTTTCAGGGGTGCAAGGCTGAATCCGGCGATCGTTGCAAAAATCAATCCAATCGACGATTAATTACCAATCTTTACGGCGATTGGATGTGAATCCGCATCGACGTACAAATTTGCACGAAACGATTGATTTTCAAGACTGCAATACGCCTGCAAACCGCTTACGCTAACGTGAACGCGGGTGCGCTCAAATGGTTCGCCGACTGCGCAGCTTTGCCGGAATTGCACAAGTCCGTTTCTCGGAGCGCCGAGCGCGGGGTGCCGCAGACTGCTAAAATCCGGCGCCTGCCCATGTTGTGCCGAAGGTAGCCATACGAGTCTTCCCGCATCTCGTCCGGGTTTCGCGCGGAGGTGCCCCACGCGAAGCCGGGCATGGCCACACCCGAAGGATGGGTCGAGCCTCCCTCATATACAGACGCTGCTGGAACAAGGAGTCGGGTCGTGCCCGCGTTCGTCGTTGTCGGAATACCGAATCACGCTCAATCGCGCTCAAGCGTTTTCCATGGCGTTCAGGTCGCCGGGAGGCGTCGCGCATGACGGCAACCGCAACGATGCTCGACTGGCTCCTGATCGTCTTTACGCTGGCCGCGGCTGGCTATGCGCTCGTCGCCGCGTTCGCGCCGCGGCCGCGTACGCCGCGCACGGCCGCGCGGGACGGCTTCGAGCCGGTCAGCGTGCTCAAGCCGCTGTGCGGCGCGGAGCCGCACCTGTACGAAAACCTCGCGACGTTCTGCGAGCAGCGTCATCCGCGTTACGAAGTACTGTTTGGCGTCGCGTCGGCGGCCGATCCGGCCGTCGCCGTGGTCGAACGGCTGCGCGCCGATTACCCCGAGTGCGACATCACGCTCGTGATCGATGCGCGCGTGCACGGCAAGAACCTGAAGGTCAGCAACCTGATCAACCTCGCCGAACGCGCGAAATACGGCCGCATCGTGATCGCGGACAGCGACATCGCGGTGACGCGCGATTATCTGGAGCGCGTGACGGCACCGCTCGCCGACGTGTCGGTCGGCGTCGTCACGTGCCTGTATCATGCGCGCAGCGTCGGCGGGTTCTGGACGCGAATCGGCGCGCAGTTCGTCGACGCCTGGTTCGCGCCGTCGGTCCGGATCACGCATCTCGGCCGCTCGAGCCGCTTCGGCTTCGGCGCGACGCTCGCGCTGACGCGCGACACGCTCGACCGGATCGGCGGCTTTCCCGTGCTGAAGGACGAACTGGCCGACGATTTCTGGCTGGCCGAGCTGCCGCGCCGCCTCGGGCGCCGCACCGTGCTGTCGGAAGTCGAGGTCGCGACCGACGTGATCGAACCGTCGTTCGGGCCGCTGTGGCACCGCGAGACGCGCTGGTTGCGCACGATCCGTTCGCTGAACCCGGCCGGTTTCGCGTTCCTGTTCATTACGTTCACCGTGCCGTGGCTCGCGATCGGCGCGGCGCTCGCGCTGCGCCTCGACGGCACCTTCGCCGGCTCGCTGGCGGGCTGGGCGGCCGTGGTGGGCGCGTTCGGGCGGCTCGTGCTGCACGCGCGCGGCGAGGACGGCTGGCGCGCATTCTGGCGCGACTTGCCGCTCGTCGCGGTGCGCGACACGCTGCTCGCGCTCGAGTGGCTCGCGGCCGTGTTCGGCACGCATGTCGTGTGGCGCGGCGCGAGGATGACGGTCGTCGGCGGCGAGCGCGCGACGGCGGCCGTGGAAGCAGTGGACGGCCGCTAGGGCCGTTCCGGTCGAACCCGGCCCGAGGGCCGAGACGCGCTGCGCGGCGAGGCCGCGCGGCGCGACATGACAGAGAGGCGGGCGCCGGCAGGGCGGCCCGCGGTTTTTTGACTGAATCGTTGTAACGAAACGAACTATGCAGGCTACCGGAGCATTCATGAAAACGCTGTTCTTGCAGGCCCCTTCGTATGACGGCTTCGACGGCGGAGCCGGCTCGCGCTATCAGGCGAAGCGCGAAATCCGTTCCTTCTGGTATCCGACGTGGCTCGCGCAGCCGGCCGCGCTCGTGCCGGGCAGCCGCGTCGTCGACGCGCCGGCCGACGGCCTGTCGGTCGAGGAAACGCTGAAGATCGCCAACGACTACGATCTCGTGATCATCCACACGAGCACGCCGTCGTTCCCGACCGACGCGATGTTCGCGCAGGATCTCAAGAAGATGAAGCCGTCGATGCTGGTCGGCATGGTCGGCGCGAAGGTGATGGTCGATCCGCACAACTCGCTCACGGCGAGCGAGGCGATCGACTTCGTGTGCCGCGAGGAATTCGACTACACCTGCAAGGAAATCGCCGAAGGCAAGCCGTTCGCCGAGATCAAGGGCTTGAGCTGGCGCGCGAAGGACGGCTCGATCGAGCACAACGAAGCGCGTCCGATCCTCGAGAACATGGACGAACTGCCGTTCGTCGCGCCCGTCTACAAGCGCGACCTGAAGATCGACAACTACTTCATCGGCTACCTGAACTACCCGTACGTGTCGATCTACACGGGCCGCGGCTGCAAGTCGCGCTGCACGTTCTGCCTGTGGCCGCAGACGGTCAGCGGCCATCGCTACCGCACGCGCTCGGTCGAGAACGTGCTCGCGGAAGCGAAGTGGATCCGCGACAACATGCCGGAAGTGAAGGAACTGATGTTCGACGACGACACCTTCACCGACGACCTGCCGCGCGCCGAAGCGATCGCGATCGGCCTGGGCAAGCTCGGCATGACGTGGTCGTGCAACGCGAAGGCCAACGTGCCGTACAAGTCGCTCAAGATCATGAAGGAAAACGGCCTGCGCCTGCTGCTGGTCGGCTTCGAATCCGGCGACGACCAGATCCTCGTGAACATCAAAAAGGGCGTGCGCACCGATTTCGCGCGCCGCTTCAGCGCGGACTGCAAGAAGCTCGGCATCAAGATCCACGGCACCTTCATCCTCGGCCTGCCGGGCGAGACGCAGGAGACCATCAAGAAGACGATCGAGTACGCGAAGGAAATCAATCCGCACACGATCCAGGTCTCGCTCGCCGCGCCGTATCCGGGCACGACGCTCTACAAGCAGGCCGTGGAAAACGGCTGGATGGAAGAGAACAAGACCATCAACCTGGTGAGCAAGGAAGGTGTGCAGCTCGCGGCGATCGGCTACGCGCACCTGTCGCGCGACGAGATCTATCACCACCTCGAGCAGTTCTATCGCCAGTTCTACTTCCGTCCGTCGAAGATCTGGGAGATCGTGCGCGAGATGCTGACGAGCTGGGACATGATGAAGCGCCGCCTGCGCGAAGGCGTCGAGTTCTTCCGCTTCCTGCGCGCGCACGAGGCGTAATCCGTGGCGACGCAGCGGGCGGCGCGGGCGCTGATCTTCACCGCGGACGACTTCGGGCTGCACCCGCGCGTCAACGCGGCAGTCGAACGCGCGCACCGCGACGGCGTGCTGAACGCCGCGAGCCTGATGGTCGGCGCGAGCGCCGCACCGGATGCGATCGAGCGCGCGCGGCGGCTGCCGTCGCTCGCGGTCGGCCTGCATCTCGTGCTCGCGGACGGGCCGGCCACGCTGCCCGCGCATGAGATTCCCGCGCTCGTCGGCCCCGACGGGCGGTTCGGTGACGCGATGGCGAAGGACGGCTGCCGCTTCTTCTTCCTGCCGCACGTGCGGGCGCAGCTGCGCCGCGAGATTCGCGCGCAGTTCGACGCGTTCGCGGCGAGCGGCCTGCCGCTCGACCACGTGAACGCGCACAAGCATTTCCACCTGCATCCGACCGTGCTGTCGCTGATCATCGAGATCGGCCGCGACTACGGGCTGCGCGCGGTGCGGCTGCCGTACGAGACGAGCGCGCCCGCGCTGCTCAAGCCGTGGATCGCGCTCGTGCGCGCGCGGCTCGACCGGGCGGGGCTCGCGCACAACGACTATGTGGTCGGGATCGAGCATACGGGCGCGATGGACGAGGCCGTGCTGCTCGACGCGCTGGCCAAGCTGCCGCCGGGCGTCGGCGAGATCTACTGCCATCCGGCCGAGGCCGGCGACGGCCCGATCACGCCGACGATGGCCGGCTACCGTCCGGTGGACGAACTCGATGCGCTGCTGTCGCCGCGCGTCGCGGCCGCGCTGAAGGCCGCGGGCGTCGCGACCGGCGGTTTTGCCGACGTGTTCGGCCAGCCTGCGTCGCGGCGCGGCGGGCAGGCGTCGCGCGCACCGGGAGCGCAGCCGTCATGATCAAGTGGATCAAATGGCTCGGCTGGCCGCTCGGCATCGGCATCCTGCTGGCGCTGGGGCTGCACGAAGGCATCGGCGACGTGTCTCAGATGCTCGCGCGCGCCGGTTACGCGCTGCTGTGGCTCGTACCGTTCCACGCGCTGCCGCTGCTGCTCGACGCCTACGCGTGGCACCTGCTGCTCGACAAGCGCTCGTCGCTGCCGTTCCTCTGGTGGATCGCGACCGTGCGCGAAGCCGTGAACCGGCTGCTGCCGGTGGTCGGGATCGGCGGCGAGCTGGTCGGCATCCGGCTCGCGCGCTGGCAGGTGCCCGACGCGAGCCGCGTGACGGCGTCGGTGATCGTCGAGGTGCTCGTGACGATCGTCGTCCAGTATGCGTTTGCCGCGCTCGGCCTCGTGCTGCTGCTCGCGACGACGGACAACATGGGCGGCGGCACGATCGGCCTCGCGCTGCTGCTGACGCTGCCGCTGCCGGTGCTCGGCGTCGTGCTGATGCGCCGCGGCGGGATCTTCCACGCGATCGAGCGTTTCGCGGGCCGCCTGCTCGGCGATTCGCACCGGCTGCTGCAGGGCGTCGACGGCAAGCGCCTCGATGCCGACATCGATGCGCTGATGTCGTGCACGGGCCTGTTGTTCAGCGCGTTCTTCTGGCAGCTGGCCGGCTACGTGCTCGGCGCGCTCGAGATCTACTGGGCGCTCGCGCTGCTCGGCCATCCGGTGTCGATCGGCGGCGCGATCGCGATCGAGGCGATGACGCAGGCCGTGCGCCATGCGGCGTTCATGGTGCCGGGCGGCCTCGGCGTGCAGGAGGCGACCGTCGTGCTGCTCGCGCAGATGTTCGGCGTCGACCGCGAGACGGCGCTGTCGCTCGCGCTGGTCAAGCGTGGCCGCGAGGTGCTGTTCGGCTGCCTCGCGCTCGGTTCGTGGCAGCTTGCCGAACTCGTGCGCACGCGCCGCAGCATCGGTGCGCCGCCGGCCGTGCCGCGCGCGCCGCACGCGACGGGCCGCGTGGCCGAATCCGAAACCGAAACGATGCATTGACCACGAGACGGGCCGCGCGCCCGTCTCGCGCTTTTGGCGTCGCGCGGGTATCCTTGCCGCGTGTTTTCTCGACGCGCATTTCTTCCGATGAATTTCCGTTTCCGGCTGCTCCCCGTGACGATGCTGGCCGCCGCGCTGGCGCTGACCGGCTGCGACGACAAGCAAGGCAACCTCGACGTGCAACGTATCAGGGACTTCTTCAACGCGATCAAGCCCGCGCCGCTGCTGCTGAAGGGGCTGAAGGCCGGCGAATCGACCGAGGCCGACGTGCGCGGCACGATGGGCAAGCCCGAGACCGAGCGCGACTTCACCGACGGCTCGAAGCGTCTCGAATACCCGCGCGGCCCGATGGGCAACCAGACGTGGTTCGTCGACCTCGATGCGAACGGCCGCTACACGGGCGCGACGCAGGTGTTGACCGCCGAGAATTTCGCGAAAGTGCGCCCGGGGATGAACGAGGACGAGGTGCGGCGCCTGCTCGGCAAGCCCGGCGACATCGCGCAGTATCCGCTCAAGCCCGAGACGGTCTGGAGCTGGCGCTGGCTCGAGGACGGCGTCAACACCGACGCGTTCTTCAACGTCCATTTCGGCCCGGACGGGCTCGTCTACACGACTTCGCGCTCCGACATCCTGAAGGGGCGGTAAGCCCGACCGTCTTCTTCGGCGCTATATCGAAAAAGCGACCGGAAAATTGCAAAAAGTCCGCTTCCCTGGCCGTTATCCGGTTGTCAGGGAGCGGCTTTTTTCCTTTTGAAACAGCGGTGTAGGTCGCGGTTGAAAATGACGGGGCGGATTGTTGCGACGCAGCAATCGCGTGCCGGGTGATTTGAGGCAATCAATTTCGCTTGCGACTATCCGCGTCAGCCCGGCGCGGGACAGGCAGACGCGTCGGCATCCATTCCAACTCTGGAGACGCGCGTGTTCCTTTACGGCTTTGGTCCTGTCCTCTGGGCCGGCACCGTGCAGACCATCGAGCTGTCGGTGCTGTCGCTCGCCACTGCGGTGGCGCTGGGGCTGATCGGCGCGGTGGCGAAGCTGTCGCACAACCGGGTGCTGCGAGCGATCGCGACCGGTTATACGACGCTGATCCGCTCGGTGCCCGATCTCGTCCTGATGCTGCTGCTGTTCTACAGCATCCAGATCTGGCTGAACCAGTTCACCGACTTCGTCGGCTGGGACCAGATCGACATCGACCCGTTCGTGGCCGGCGTGCTCACGCTCGGCTTCATCTATGGCGCGTACTTCACCGAGACGTTCCGCGGCGCGTTCCTGTCGGTGCCGCGCGGCCAGCTCGAAGCCGGTGCGGCTTACGGGATGAGCGGGATGCGCGTGTTCGTGCGGATCATGTTTCCGCAGATGATGCGTTTTGCGCTGCCGGGCATCGGCAACAACTGGCAGGTGCTCGTGAAGGCCACCGCGCTGGTGTCGATCATCGGTCTCGCGGACGTCGTGAAGGCCGCGCAGGACGCCGGCAAGAGCACGTTCAACATGTTCTTCTTCATCCTCGTCGCGGCGCTGATCTATCTCGCGATCACGACCGTTTCCAACCTCGTGCTGATCCAGCTCGAGAAGCGTTATTCCATGGGCGTGCGGCACGCAGAACTATGATCGAGATCCTCCAGGAATTCGGCCAGGCGTTCCTTTACTGGGACGGCCAGCGCCTCTCCGGCCTCGCGGTGACGCTGTGGCTGCTCGTCGCGTCGATTTCGCTCGGCTTCGTGTGCGCGGTGCCGCTCGCGGTCGCGCGCGTGTCGAAGAACAAGTGGGTGTCGACGCCGGTGCGGTTCTACACGTACGTGTTCCGCGGCACGCCGCTCTACGTGCAGTTGCTGCTGCTGTACACGGGCATGTACAGCCTCGAGTTCGTGCGGTCGCACTCGCTGCTCGACGCGTTCTTCCGCAGCGGCTTCAACTGCGCGATTCTCGCGTTCGCGCTGAACACCTGCGCGTACACGACCGAGATCTTCGCGGGTGCGATCCGCGCGATTCCGCACGGCGAGGTCGAGGCGGCGCGGGCATACGGGATGTCGCCGTTCACGATGTACCGCCGCGTGATCCTGCCGTCGGCGCTGCGCCGCGCGCTGCCGCTGTACAGCAACGAGGTGATCCTGATGCTGCACGCGACCACCGTCGCGTTCACGGCGACCGTGCCGGACATCCTGAAGGTCGCACGCGATGCGAATTCCGCGACCTACATGGCGTTCCAGTCGTTCGGAATCGCCGCGCTGATCTATCTTGCGGTATCGTTCGCACTCGTCGCGGCGTTTCGCCGCGCGGAGCGCCACTGGCTCGCGTATCTCGCGGCCGCCCGTCATTGATTCACTTCGAGGAGAGCCAGTTGGCCGAGATCACTCAAACGAGCGCGTCCGCTTCCACCAAGCTTGCCGCGGTCGACATTCACAAGCGCTACGGCGACAACGAGGTGCTCAAGGGCGTATCGCTGAACGCGAAGGCCGGCGACGTCATCAGCATCATCGGCGCGAGCGGCTCGGGTAAGAGCACGTTCCTGCGCTGCATCAATTTTCTCGAGCGGCCGAATGCGGGGCAGATCGTCGTCGACGGCGAGACCGTGCGCACGAAGACCGACCGCGCCGGTGCGCTCGAAGTCGCCGATCACAAGCAGCTTCAGCGCATCCGCACGAAGCTCGCGATGGTGTTCCAGCACTTCAACCTCTGGGCGCACATGAACGTGCTCGAGAACGTGATGGAAGCGCCGGTGCACGTGCTCGGCATTTCGAAGAAGGACGCCGAGGAGCGCGCGCGCGAGTACCTGGAGAAGGTCGGCTTGCCGCCGCGCGTCGAGAAGCAGTATCCGTCGCATCTTTCCGGTGGCCAGCAGCAGCGCGTGGCGATTGCGCGCGCGCTGGCGATGCATCCTGACGTGATGCTGTTCGACGAGCCGACGTCGGCGCTCGACCCGGAACTGGTGGGCGAAGTGCTGAAGGTGATGCAGAAGCTGGCCGAGGAAGGCCGCACGATGATCGTCGTCACGCACGAGATGGGTTTCGCGCGCAACGTGTCGAATCATGTGATGTTCCTGCATCAGGGGCGGACCGAGGAAGAGGGTGATCCGAAGGAAGTGCTGGTACGCCCGCAGAGCGAGCGCCTGAAGCAGTTCCTGTCGGGCAGTCTCAAGTAACGCGACAGGGCGGGTTTCATACGTGGTACCGGTGTCTCGTCCCGCAGGCGCCACCCGCACGATGCAGGTGGCGATCGTTGCATTGCCGCCCGTGTCGATGTCGGGCGTGGGTCCGATCGTCGATGCGCTGAACCTCGCGAACGAGATCGACGGGCGGCTGCTGTATCGCTGGCAGGTGTGTTCGTGGGACGGGCGGCCCGTGCCGCTTGCCGGCGGTGCGCAGTGGCATGCCGATGCGGCGTTCAACGATGCGATCGCGTGCGACTGGGTCATCGTCGTGTCGGAGCGGTTTCAGCAGTTTGCCGACTATCGGTTGTTTCTCGCGAGTCTCGCGCGGGTCGGGCAGCGCACGCCGCTCGTAAGCGGAATTCATCATGGCGTGTGGTGGCTGGCGATGGCCGGGCAGCTTTCCGGGTACCGGGTGAGCGTGAACTGGGAGACGTATCAGCAGTTCGCCGAACAGTTCGAGCGGTCGATCGTCACGCAGCAGATCTTCGAGATCGACCGGGACCGCGCGACGTGCGCGGGTGGGCAGGCTACCGTGGATTTCATGCTGGCCATGATTGGCCGGGAACATGGGGCGGACCTCGCGGAGCGGATTGCCGATGCACTCGGGGTCGGGACTTTGCGGAGCGGCGAAGAGCGGCAGCGGATTCCTTTTGTGACTGCGCCGGGCGAGCGGCATCCTCGGTTGAACGATGCGTTGCTGCTCATGGAAGCCAATGTCGAGGATCCGTTGACGACCGACGAGATCGCCGAACTCGTCGGCGTTTCACGCCGGCAGCTCGAGCGGCTCTTTCGACAGTATCTCGGGGCGATGCCCTCGAAGTATTACCTCAACCTCCGGTTGCTCAAGGCCCGGACTCAGTTGCAGCGGACCAGCAAGTCGGTTGTGCAGGTTAGCCTCGCCTGTGGGTTTTCTTCTGCTGCGCATTTTTCCAACGCGTACCGCGAAAGGTTCGGGGTCACGCCTCGGGAGGATCGGCGAGCGTGGCTCGAGAAGCAGACCGGCGGGGGCAGTGAACCGCGGGGTGGGGCGCTCGTTGAGCGTGGGAAGGATTGATTTCAGGTTTTTTTGCAGTGCGCTTGCGTTTGTCGTGAAGCACCTGTGAGCTTGTCGGTCTATTAGCGTCGCCCCTGCGCGGGGCGGCGGTTACTTTTCTTTGTCTTGCCAAAGAAAAGTAACCAAAAGAAAGGCGCTGGGAGAACGCATGACTTCCCGGTGCCATGGTTCCCGGAGTGGACACCGCCTAAGTGTCCGCGCCAGTCAGGAACACGGAGTGGTTCGAGCAATGGTTCTGACACCACTCCCTACCCAACAGAGCGGTATACCGCCCGCTAGCTCCATCCTCGCTTCGCTCGGCTGCAAGGTACCTCCCGTCGCGTTTCATGCCCTTGCTGCTTCTGCCCGCGCTGATCAGCAGATCGGACACTCTCTTTGCTCACACCATTCGTACCTGTCGGACTGCTTGTCATCGGTACGTGTTTGATACCGTCGGTGGCGTGTGTTTTCGTGATGGGTCGCTGCGTCCCTTTTTCCTTGTGAATGAGGGTGTGCCCTTGATTTGCTGAGTTCGGGGTACTTGCGCGTGCGATTGCCGGGAGGATTGACCTTATGCGCTACTGGAGGGGGTGTACCTGTCGGCCGAGCGAAGCGAGGGCGGAGCTTGCGGGTGGTATACCGCTCTGTTGGGTAGGGAGTGGTGTCAGAACCATTGCTCGAACCACTCCGCGTTCCAGACTGGCGCGGACACTTAGGCGGTGTCCACTCCGGGAACCACGGCACCGGGAAGTCATGCGTTTTCCCAGCGCCTTTCTTTTGGTTACTTTTCTTTGGCAAGACAAAGAAAAGTAACCGCCGCCCCGCGCAGGGGCGACGCTAATAGACCGACGAGCTCACAGGTGCTTCACGACAAAGGCAAGCACAGACCCACAAGCCCCAAAACCAGACAAGCTTCCACGCCCCCCGCCCGGAGAGAGAGGGCAAAATAAAGCGCACTATCCGCTTCCGATAGAACCCGTCGCAATTCCGCAAGACGCTTGCGTCACCCTTACCTAAACTTGATCCTGTTGAACCCTCTTACGAAACCGAAAGGAACGACCATGACGACCTCGACCGTGACCCGCCAGACATTCGATGAAGTGATGGTGCCGGTATTTTCTCCCGCGCCGTTCGTGCCGGATCGCGCAGAGGGCTCCCGCGTGTGGGACACGGCCGGCCGCGAGTACATCGATTTCGCGTGCGGCATCGCGGTGACGTCGCTCGGCCACGGCCACCCGGAACTGCTGAAAGTCCTGGACGAACAAAGCCGCAAGCTCTGGCACATCGGCAACGGCTACACGAACGAGCCGGTGCTGCGCCTCGCCAAGCGCCTCGAATCGCTGACCTTCGCCGACCGCGCGTTCTTCGCGAACTCGGGCGCGGAAGCGAACGAAGCCGCCCTGAAACTCGCGCGCCGCGTCGCGTTCGACCGCCACGGCGCCGACAAGGTGGAAATCATCTCGTTCGTGCAGTCGTTCCACGGCCGCACGTTCTTCACGGTCAGCGTCGGCGGCCAGCCGAAGTACTCGGAAGGCTTCGGCCCCGTGCCGGCCGGCATCACGCATCTGCCGTACAACGACATCGAAGCCGCGAAGGCCGCGATCGGCCCGCAAACCTGCGCAGTGATCGTCGAGCCCGTGCAAGGCGAAGGCGGCGTGATCCCGGCCGATCCGGCATTCCTGAAGGCACTGCGCGAAGCCTGTGACGCGAACGACGCGCTGCTGATCTTCGACGAAGTGCAAACGGGCGTCGGCCGCACGGGCCAGTTCTACGCGTACATGGACACGGGCGTCACGCCGGACATCCTCACGACCGCCAAGGCGCTCGGCAACGGCTTCCCGATCGGCGCGATGCTGACGACCAACGAACTGGCCGCGCACTTCAAGGTCGGCGTGCACGGCACGACGTACGGCGGCAACCCGCTCGCATCGGCGATCGCCGACAAGGTCGTCGAACTGATCGGCGACCCGGCACTGCTCGAAGGCGTGCGCGAACGCAGCGTGCGCCTGAAGGGCGCGCTCGAGCGCATCAACGCACGCTTCGGCATCTTCAAGGACGTGCGCGGCAAGGGCCTGCTCGTCGGCGCGGAACTCACTGCCGCATTCGATGGCCGCGCGAAGGACTTCGTCACCGCGGCAGCAGAAAACGGCCTGATCATGCTGATCGCCGGCCCGAACGTGCTGCGCTTCGTCCCGTCGCTGGTGATCCCGTTCGACCTGCTCGACGAAGGCGTCAAGCGCTTCGAGAAGGCCGTCGAACAAGTGCTCGCCGCCCAGGAAGCCACCGCGCGCTGATCGGCGCACCCATCGCAGACAGGAACGACGATGCTATTTGTTCGCCCCGGCAAACTCACGGATCTCGATGCGCTCGCGCACATGGCGCGCACCGCGCAACCGGTCCTGCACTCGCTGCCGCACGACCGCGCGGCGCTCGAAGCGCGCGTGGCGCTCTCGGAGGATTCGTTTCGCGCGGACGTCGACTTCGCCGGCGAGGAGTTCTATCTCTTCGTGCTCGAGGATTCGTCGACGGGCAAGCTGCTCGGCACGGCGAGCATCGTGGCCGCGGCCGGTTACTCGGAGCCGTTCTACGCGTTCCGCAACGACGCCTTGATCCACGCGTCGCGCGAGCTGCACGTGAACCGCAAGATCCACGCGCTCACGATGTCGCACGAGCTGACCGGCAAGAGCAGGCTCGCGGGCTTCTACGTCGATCCGTCGCTGCGCGGCGATGCGGCCGCGCACCTGATCTCGCGCGCCCGGATGATGTACATCGCCGCGAACCGCCGCCGCTTCACGCCGGAAGTGTTCACGCTGCTGCTCGGCGTGAGCGACGACACGGGCGCGTCGCCGTTCTGGGAAGCGGTGGGCCGCAAGTTCTTCGGCCGCAACTTCACCGACGTCGACATCGCGTCGGGCGGCCGCAGCCGCACCTTCATCGCGGAAGTGATGCCGGCGTATCCGCTCTACGTGCCGCTGCTGCCGGAAGCCGCGCAGCGCGTGCTCGGCGAACCGAACGAATCGGCACTGCTCGCCTACGACATCCATCTCGAGGAAGGCTTCGAGCCCGACCGCTTCGTCGACATCTTCGACGCGGGCCCGGTGCTCACCGCGCAGGTCGACCGCACCGCGTGCGTGAAGCACGGCTCGGAGCGCGTCGTGCGCGAGGCCGCGCACCAGCAGGGCGACGTTGCGTACATGGTGTCGACGGGCAGCGGCGAATCGTTCCGCTGCGTGCTGGCCGACCTGCCGGGCGATGCGGCTGACGCACCGCTCGCCGGCGACGTGCGCGCGGCGCTCGATGTGAAGGATGGCGATGTCGTGCGCTGCGTGCCACTGCACCGCCGCGACGATGAAGATTTGAAGGGAGACGCAGCATGATCGTCGTTCGGGTCGTACAAACGGGCGACGTCGACGCGCTCGTGTCGCTCGCGAAGGAAACCGGGCCGGGCCTGACCACGTTCAAGCCCGACCGCGACGCGCTCGCCGCGCGCATCGAGCGCACGCGCCGCACGCTCGAGGGCGAGGCAGCGGCCGGCGAAGCCGGCTACTTCTTCGTGATGGAGGATTCGGCGACGGGCGACATCGCGGGCGTATGCGGGATCGAGTCGCAGGTCGGCCTCGAACAGCCGTTCTACAACTACCGCGTGAGCACGGTCGTGCATGCGAGCCAGGAGCTCGGCGTGTGGACGCGCATGCACGCGCTGAACATCTCGCACGACCTGACCGGCTACGCGGAAGTGTGCTCGCTGTTCCTGAGCCCGCGTTATCGCACGGGCGGCGTGGGCGGCCTGCTGTCGCGCTCGCGCTTCATGTTCATCGCGCAGTTCCGCGAACGCTTCCCGGAACGCATCTGCGCGGAACTGCGCGGCCACTTCGACGACGACGGCACGTCGCCGTTCTGGCGCGCCGTCGGTTCGCACTTCTACCAGATCGATTTCAACGCGGCCGACTATCTCAGCTCGCACGGCCGCAAGTCGTTCCTCGCGGAACTGATGCCGCGCTATCCGGTGTACGTCGACCTGCTGCCGCAGGACGCGCAGGACGCGGTCGGCCTCACGCACCGCGACACGCTGCCGGCCCGCAAGATGCTCGAGGCGGAAGGGCTGCGCTACCAGAACCACGTCGACATCTTCGACGCGGGCCCGGTGCTCGAATGCCACGTGAACGACCTGCGCACGGTGCGCGAGAGCGTCGTCGTGCCGGTAGCGATCGGCGTGCCCGACGCGCAGGGCGACCATCCGCCGACGTCACTCGTGTCGAACACGTCGCTCACCGATTTCCGCGTCGGCGTCGCGCCGGGCGTGGTCGCGAACGGCTCGTTCGTGCTGTCGGCCGACGATGCCGCCGCGCTCGACGTGAAGGCCGGCGATCCGGTCCGCGTGCTGCCGCTCAAAGTCAAACAGGGATAAACGAATCATGACGGAACTCTTCATCGACGGCGCCTGGGTCGCAGGCTCGGGCCCCGTGTTCGCTTCGCGCAACCCGGGCACCGACGAGATCGCATGGCAGGGCGAAAGCGCGTCGGCGGCCGACGTCGACCGTGCGGTCGCGAGCGCGCGTCGCGCATTCGCCGGCTGGTCGGCGCTCGACTTCGAATCGCGCTGCGCGATCGTCAAGCGTTTCGCTGCATTGCTCAATGAACGCAAGGAAGCGATCGCGACCGCGATCGGCCGCGAGACGGGCAAGCCGCTGTGGGAAGCGCGCACCGAAGTCGCGTCGATGGCCGCGAAGGTCGGCATTTCGATCCAGGCCTACCAGGAACGCACCGGCGAGAAGCGCCAGGATATGGCCGACGGCGTCGCGGTGCTGCGCCACCGCCCGCACGGTGTCGTCGCGGTGTTCGGCCCGTACAACTTCCCCGGCCACTTGCCGAACGGCCATATCGTGCCCGCGCTGATCGCCGGCAATGCGGTCGTGTTCAAGCCGTCGGAGCTCGCGCCGGGCGTCGCGCGCGCGACGGTCGAGGTGTGGCAGGAAGCCGGGCTGCCGGCCGGCGTGCTGAACCTCGTGCAGGGCGAGAAGGACACGGGCATCGCGCTCGCGAATCACCGGCAGATCGACGGGCTGTTCTTCACCGGCAGCTCGGATACCGGCACGCTGCTGCACCGCCAGTTCGGCGGCCGTCCGGAAATCGTGCTCGCGCTCGAGATGGGCGGCAACAATCCGCTCGTGATCGGTGAAGTCGAGGACATCGACGCGGCCGTCCATCACACGATCCAGTCGGCGTTCCTGTCGGCCGGCCAGCGCTGCACGTGCGCGCGCCGCATCTTCGTTCCGCAGGGCGCGTTCGGCGACCGCTTCCTCGCACGCTTCGCCGACGTCACGTCGAAGATCACGGCCGACGTGTTCGACGCCGATCCGCAGCCGTTCATGGGCGCGGTGATCTCGGCGCGCGCGGCCGCGAAGCTCGTTGACGCGCAGTCGCGCCTGATCGAGCAGGGCGCGAAGCCGATCATCGCGATGACGCAGCGCGATCCGCGCCTGGGCTTCGTGAACGCGGCGATCGTCGACGTGACGGGCGTGGCGAACCTGCCCGACGAAGAACACTTCGGCCCGCTCGCGCAGATCGTCCGCTACGCGACGTTCGACGAAGCGATCGAGCGCGCGAACGACACGGCGTTCGGCCTGTCCGCCGGCCTGCTGGCCGACGACGCGAACGCATGGGACCACTTCCGCCGCACGATCCGTGCGGGGATCGTCAACTGGAACCGTCCGACCAACGGCGCATCGTCCGCCGCGCCGTTCGGCGGCACCGGCCGCTCGGGCAACCATCGCCCGAGCGCGTACTACGCGGCCGACTATTGCGCGTATCCGATGGCGTCGGTGGAAAGCACGCAACTGACTTTGCCCGCGAGCCTGTCGCCGGGCCTGCACTTCTGATCGAGGGAACGACGATGAACGCACAAGAAGCCAATTTCGACGGGCTCGTCGGCCCGACCCACAACTACGCCGGCCTGTCGTTCGGCAACGTGGCGTCGCTCAACAACGAGAAGTCGGCCGCGAATCCGAAGGCCGCCGCGAAGCAGGGGCTGCGCAAGATGAAGCAGCTCGCGGATCTCGGCTTCGCGCAAGGCGTGCTGCCGCCGCAGGAGCGGCCGTCGCTGCGCCTGTTGCGCGAGCTCGGCTTCTCGGGCAAGGACGCGGACGTGATCGCGAAGGCCGCGAAGCAGGCGCCCGAACTGCTCGCCGCCGCGAGCTCGGCATCGGCGATGTGGACCGCGAACGCGGCCACCGTCAGCCCGTCGGCCGACACGAGCGACGGCCGCGTGCACTTCACGCCGGCGAACCTGTGCAGCAAGCTGCATCGCGCGATCGAACACGAAGCGACGCGCCGCACGCTGTCGACGCTGTTCGCCGATCCCGCGCACTTCGCGGTGCACGAAGCGCTGACCGGCACGCCGGCACTCGGCGACGAAGGCGCGGCGAACCACACGCGCTTCTGTGCCGAATACGGCAAGCCGGGCATCGAGTTCTTCGTGTACGGCCGCGCGGAATATCGCCGCGGCCCCGAGCCGAAGCGCTTCCCGGCACGCCAGACGTTCGAGGCGAGCCGCGCGGTCGCGCATCGCCACGGGCTCGCCGAAGAGGCGACGGTGTATGCGCAGCAGGACCCGGACGTGATCGACGCGGGCGTGTTCCACAACGACGTGATCTCGGTCGGCAACCGCGACACGCTGTTCACGCACGAGCGCGCGTTCGTCAACAAGCAGGCGATCTACGATACGCTGACCGCCGCGCTCGACGCACGCGGCGCGCGCCTGAACGTGATCGAGGTGCCCGAGGCGGCCGTGAGCGTGAACGACGCGGTCACGTCGTATCTGTTCAACAGCCAGCTGCTGTCGCGCGCGGACGGCTCGCAAGTGCTCGTCGTGCCGCAGGAATGCCGCGAGAACGGGAACGTCGCGGCTTATCTCGACGAACTCGCGGCCGGCAACGGCCCGATTCACGACGTGCTCGTGTTCGACCTGCGCGAAAGCATGAAGAACGGCGGCGGCCCCGCCTGCCTGCGCCTGCGTGTCGTGCTGAACGACGCGGAACGCGCGGCCGTCACGTCGAACGTGTGGATCAACGACACGCTGTTCACGTCGCTCGACACGTGGATCGACCGGCACTATCGCGATCGCCTCGCACCGGAAGACCTCGCCGATCCGGCGCTGCTCGACGAATCGCGCACGGCGCTCGACGAGCTCACGCAGATCCTGCGCGTCGGTTCGCTGTATGACTTCCAGCGCTGAGGCACGGATGCCGGCCAACGCGCTGCTCGACGACTTCCTCGCGTTCACGCTGGCCGGTAGCATGCCGTCCGCGACGGAAGGCACCTGCGCGGCCGGCGCCGTGCGCTGGTCATGGCGCGGCGACGGTCTGCTCGCGCTCGAACCGGCCGCGGCCGCCGGCGCGGCGCGCCCGAGCGTGCTCGTGTCGGCCGGTGTGCACGGCGACGAGACGGCGCCGATCGAGCTGCTGTCGATGCTCGTGCGCGATCTCGCATCGGGCGCGCTGCCGCTCGCGTGCCGACTGCTCGTCGTGCTCGGCAACGTGCCGGCGATGCGTGCCGGCGAGCGTTATCTCGACGACGACCTGAACCGCCTGTTCAGCGGCCGTCATGCGCAGGTGCCCGCCAGCCGCGAAGCACCGCGCGCCGCGCAGCTGGAAGCAGCCGCCGCCGCGTTCTTCGCGGACGCGCCGGCCGGCGCCGCGCGCTGGCACATCGACATGCACACGGCGATCCGCGCGTCGGTGTTCGAGCAGTTCGCACTGCTGCCACACACGGGCACGCCGCCGACGCGCACGATGTTCGAATGGCTCGGCGACGCGCGGATCGCGGCCGTGCTGCTGCATACCGCGAAGGGCAATACGTATTCGCATTTCACGGCCGAGCACTGCGGTGCGCTCGCGTGCACGCTGGAACTCGGCAAGGTGCGCCCGTTCGGCCAGAACGACCTGACGCGCTTCGCACCGGCCGATCGCGCGGTGCGCAAGCTCGTGTCGGGCGCGGGAGGAGATGCGGTCGTGCAGGGCGATCATCCGCCGCTGCCGCGCGTGTTCACGGTGATCGACCAGATCACGAAGCAGAGCGATGCGCTGGAGCTGTTCGTCGCGGCCGACGTCGCGAACTTCACCGCGTTTGCACGCGGCACGGTGCTCGCGCAGGACGGCGACTACCGCTACACGGTTACGCACGACGAGGAACGGATCGTCTTTCCGAACCCGACCGTGAAGCCGGGCCTGCGCGCGGGCCTGCTCGTCATCGACACGACGCGCGAGACGATCGCGGCGCTCGTTTGAGCGCATGTCCCGACCGGCTGCTGATTGCGCTGCCGCGACGGCACGCGGCCCGCGCCTGACCCGCAACCTGTCGGTATCCCGTCGTCGTCGCCCGCAAGCCGGGGCCGACGGCACGCGCCCCCGGCTTGCGTATTTGCGACACCGTTTTGCAAGTTCGGCGGATCGCCTGACCGGCGCCGCGCACGCAGCGCAGCATCGCGCGACGTCGCCCGCTTTGCCATATCGGGCCGCGCGGATTGGTACAATCGCGGCCTTGCGGCTGTTGCGCCGCATCACGGCGTGGCATCGCGATTGTCGTGGTCATCCGACCCTGCAATGATGCAAGCGCCCGTAGTTCCGGAACATTCGAGTATCGAGGAGAGCACCTGATGAAGTTGGATTGGCGTAAAGTGGCCGCGCATGCGGTGGTGGCGGCATCGGCGGTGGCGGCAGGCAGCGCGTTTGCCGCGGATCTGAAGGAGATCCGTTTCGGCGTCGAAGCCTCGTACGCGCCGTTCGAATACAAGACGCCCGACGGCAAGCTGACCGGCTTCGATATCGACATCGGCAACGCGGTGTGCGCGAAGCTGAAGACGAAGTGCGTGTGGGTCGAGAACGACTTCGACGGCCTGATCCCGGCGCTGCAGGCGCGCAAGTTCGACGCGATCAACTCGGACATGACGATCACCGACCAGCGCAAGCATGCGATCGCGTTCACCGATCCGATCTACACCATTCCGAACCAGCTGATCGCGAAGCAGGGCAGCGGCCTGCTGCCGACCCCGCAATCGCTGAAGGGCAAGCGCGTCGGCGTGCTGCAGGGCACGATCCAGGAAGCGTACGCGAAGAAGAAGTGGGCGCCGGCAGGCGTCGAGGTCGTGCCGTACCAGACGCAGGACCTGGCCTACGCCGACCTGAAGTCCGGCCGTCTCGACGCCACGTTCCAGGACGCGGAAGCTGGTTCGAAGGGCTTCCTGGCGAAGCCGCAGGGCCAGGGCTTTGCGTTCGCGGGCGGTACCGTGAGCGACGCCGAGATCCTCGGCTCGGGCGTCGGTTTCGGCCTGCGCAAGAACGACGCGGCGCTGAAGACCGCGCTCGATCAGGCGCTGAAGGACCTGAAGGCCGACGGCACGATCGACAACCTCGCGAAGAAGTACTTCAGCGTGCCCGTGACGCTCAAGTAAGCGTTGCGTTCGATCGCACGATGCAAGCAAACCGGCCGCTCATGCGGCCGGTTTGCTTTTGCAGGCGGGGAACGGTGTGAAACAGGATGCGAAACAGGGTGTGAAACCGCCGAAAACGGCGGGGAGCGGCCGGCGCCGCTTCACGCAGGAAAGAACCGGCCCAGTTCGCGCGCGAGCTCGTTGAGCACGCCCATCTCCTGCTGCGTGATCTTGCGCGCGGGCTGCGCGCCGGCCCAGTCGCCGTACAGCAGCGCGACGGTCGTCGTGCCGACGCGCACGGGCAGCAGCACGAACGCGCGCGTGTCGTCGAACGCGTCGAGATACCACGCGGGCAGGCGCTTGAGCATCTTCGGCTCCCGTGCCTGCTCGATGAAGATGCCGACCGAGTTCGAGATCGCGAGATGAAACACGTCCGGCTCGAAGCGCTCGTCGAAGCGCAGCCGGTCGAGCATCGTATCGACGCCGGGGCCGAAGCCGAGGCGCGCGGCGAACATGCCGTCGTCGTGACGCACGAACATCACGGTGCGCGTGAACGCGAGGCCGGCCAGCAGGCTTTCCGACGCGAGCGCGAGTACCGGCGTCAGCACGTGCTCGGACGGCAGCGCGCGCAGGTCCGCGAGGCCGGCTTCGAGGCACGCCTCGGGCTCGGCCTGCGCGCGCGCGATCGCATCGGCGTTCGCGCGCAGCTCGACGATCTCGCGCATCATGGTGTCGCTCGCTTCCTCGCGCGCGAGCCGCTCGGCGATCTCGACGAGCGCGTCGGGTTCCATGCCGAGTTCCGCGCCGTAGTGCTGCGCGAGCGCCGCGATGCGCGCGTCGCGCTGCGGGCTCGCGGGCATCACGAGCGCACCGGCGACGTCGGTCGAGCAGCGGCTGATCTCGCGCAGCCAGCGGACGCGCTCGGTCGGGCCGTCATCGGACACCTCGCCCGCGTCGAGGTCGTCCTCGTCGTTGCCGAACGCGTCGGTGCGGACCACGTGGTCGTGGTCGGCCATCCCCGCGCGGATCACGTCGGGCAGCCGCCAGCGCGCGGCCGCCTCGAGCCCGATCTCGTCGAAGCCGACGCCGAGCACGTCGATGCAGGCGGCCGCTTCGTCGCCGTTCAGTTCGGCCGCGCGGCGGCGGATCCGGTCCCATTCGCTGTCGAGATAGCAGACCACGAGCAGCTTGCCGACCTGGCGCATCAGCGTGCAGACGACGGCTTCCTCGCCCGCGCGCAGCTCGACGCGTTCGGTGAGCTTGCGTGCGACGCAGCCGGACAGCAGCGCGCGGTTCAGTTCGAGCTTCGCGTCGATGCGCCGCGGCGTGCTGTGGTGGAAATGGTCGACGAGCTTGAGCCCGACGACCAGATGGCCGACGGCATCCATGCCGAGCACCATCAGTGCGCGGGTCACGGTCGTGATGTTGCCGCCGAACGCCATGTACATCGCGGAATTCGCGAGGCGCAGCACTTTCTGCGTGAGTGCGAAGTCCGACAGCACGACGCGCACGAGCGCGGTGAAGTCGAGGTCGTCGTTCTTCATCGCGGCCATCGTCGCGCGCAGCGATTCCGACAGCAACGGGAAATCGCCCCGTTCGTTCATCCGGGCCCACAGCTTGTCGAGCAACGCGGTGCGGGGCAGGTGTTCGGTGATTGACATACGGATCTGTCCGGTTCGCCGCGCGTCAGGCGGCGGCGTGCAGGTGCAGCTGATGGGCCTCGAAGCGCCGCGCAAGCTCCTCGGACGGCAGCGCCTGGCAGACGAGCCAGCCCTGGATATGGTTGCAGCCCATTTCCGTCAGCAATTCGCGCTGCGCCTCGGTCTCGACGCCTTCCGCGACGAGCTCGAGATCGAGCGTCTGCGCGAGGCCGACCACGGCCGACACGATCGCGCGGTCGTTGCGCGAGGTCAGCAGGTTCTCGACGAAACTGCGATCGATCTTCAGCTTCGCGAGCGGGAAGCGCTGCAGATACGCGAGGCTCGAATAACCGGTGCCGAAATCGTCGATCGCGAAGCGGATGCCGAGATCGGTCAGCTCCTCGAGCAGCCCCTTCGCCTGCGCGGGATCGTGCATCAGCAGGCTTTCGGTGATCTCGAGCACGATGCGGCGCGGGTCGATGCCCGTCAGCGCGATCGCCTCGCGCACGCTTTGCGTGAAGCGCGGGTCGCGGAACTGCTGCGGCGACACGTTGACCGCCACGTACTGCAGCGCGAGCCCCTGGCGGTCCCAGGCGACGAGCTGCATACACGCGGCCTTGAGCACCCAGTTGCCGAGATAGTTGATCAGGCCGATCGATTCGGCGAGCGGAATGAAGGTCGCCGGCGGCACGAGGCCGTGCACCGGATGGCGCCAGCGGATCAGCGCCTCGACGCCGACCACCGCGCCCGACTGGCTGCGCGTGATCGGCTGGAAATGGAGCGAAAACTCGCCGTTGCGCACGCCGTCGTACAGGTCGGCTTCGAGCTTCAGCCGTTCGGCGTCCGCCGGGTCGTCGACGGGCGCGTGGAACGCGAGCGCGTTGCCGCCCGACGCCTTCGCCTGCGCGAGCGCGTGATCGGCACGGCGCAGCAGCGGGCTGTGGTGCTGCGCGCGATGCGGGGCGGCGCGCTCGTCAGGGTAGAGCGCGATGCCGATGCTCGCGGACAGGTGCACGGTCTGCCCCTGGTACACGTAGGGCTGGCGCACTGCGGCCTGCAGCCGGCGTGCGAGTGCATCGGCGGCATTGCTCGCCTGCGTGCGGTCCGGCGCACTGAGCACGACCGCGAACTTGTCGCTCGCGACGCGCGCGAGTTGTTCGTTCTGCGTGACGAGCGCCTTCAGCCGCTGCGCGGTTTCGCGCAGCAGCGTGTCGCCCGCGTCGTAGCCGAGCGCGCGGTTGATCCGCTGGTAGTCGTCGAGGTCGAGCAGCAGCAGCGCCGCGCAGGTGCCGCCCTCGTCGGCGGCCTGCTGCGCGCGCATCAGCGCGGGCACGAGCGCGGACAGGTTGTCGAGGCCCGTCATCGGGTCGTGGTGCATCTCGTAGGTCAGGCGCGCCTCGAGCGCGCGCCACGACGACACGTCGAACGCCGCGATCGCGAATCCGTCCACCCCGTGGTGGCGGCTCTTGAACGCGCGGATCTCGACGTCGAGCGGGTAGGTCAGCGATTTCACGATGCACATCGTCGCCTTCTCGACCTGGCCGGAACGCGCGGCGCGCGCAAGCAGGCCTTCGAGCGCCGCGGTATCCTGTTCGGCGATCAGGTCGCGCAGCGTCAGCGTGTGCAGGTAGTCGCGGTGGTAGC
Organism: Burkholderia sp. 22088; assembly: GCF_052045915.1. NCBI lineage: Bacteria > Pseudomonadati > Pseudomonadota > Betaproteobacteria > Burkholderiales > Burkholderiaceae > Burkholderia > Burkholderia sp. 22088. The sequence goes on along the minus strand of NZ_JBQEPY010000004.1, from coordinate 148,158 downwards.
CGATGAAGCGCAGGCTCGCGTCCGACACGTAAAGAAAACGCAGTTCGCGGTCGACATGGGCGAGGAAATCCACCGTGCCAACCGTCTGTTCCAGCCAGTTGCGTACGGAGTCGTCGCGGCGCGGGGCGCCGGCGCGCGCGGGCATCAGCGCGCCGCCCGACCAGGCGAAGCGGCGCAGCGTATGCAAGGCGCTGCGCCAGGAGCCCTTGCGTGACGTCTGTTTCCTGTTGGCTTCCATGTTTCTCGCTGACGTGAAGGGCTGGAACCGGTTGTCCGGAAGGAATAACGGCAGACTGTGCGGAATCTTTAACGGGCCGGGCGCGGATGGCGCTGCCGCGGGTCCGAATCGGTCACGCAAGTGTTCGACAGGCGAACGCCTGCGTGGCCCACATCGAGGCTGACTTTATAAGAAATGAGGATGCAGATGAAGCGAAAACTGTTGCTGGGCGCCGCCGTGGCGGCGCTGGTGGCCGGTCATGCACTGATGGCGCAGGCGGAACTGAAGCCGGGCGCCGCGGCGCCCGATTTCACGACGCAGGCGTCGCTGGGCGGCAAGACCTACACCTACGCGCTCGCGGACGCGCTGAAGCAGGGGCCGGTCGTGCTCTATTTCTACCCGGCTGCATTCACGAAGGGCTGCACGATCGAGGCGCACGCGTTCGCGGACGCAGTCGACCGTTACAAGGCTTACGGCGCGACGGTGATCGGCGTATCGGCCGACAAGATCGACACGCTGACGAAGTTCTCGGTGAGCGAGTGCCGGAGCAAGTTCCCGGTCGCGGCTGATCCGGACGCGAAGATCATCCGGGAATACGACGCGAAACTGCCGGCGATCGACCGCGCGAACCGCGTGTCCTACGTGATTTCGCCGGAAGGGAAGATCCTCTACGAATACACGAGCATGTCGCCCGACAAGCACGTCGAGAACACGCTCGCCGCCGTGAAGGCGTGGGCCGACGCGCATCCGAAGCAGTAAACGGGCACCGGGGCACCGCGTGCGTCAAGCGTCGAGGCGGCCCGTCGTGCGGGCCGCCGGTACGGATCGGCGCGCCGCCGCGCGGCGGCGCGTGTGAGGGCGCTAGGCGCGCAAGGCCTGCTCGATCGGCACGCTGCCGCCGACGAAGCCGACGATCTTGCGCGAGATGCCGAGCTTGATCGCCTCGATCGCGGCCCAGGCGACATCCTGGCGTGACACGGGCGGGGCGCCGTCGAACCACGCGTCGGTCAGCGCGATCTTGCCGACGCCCGGGTCGTCCGTGAGCGGGCCGGGGCGCAGGATCGCGTAGTCGACACCCGACGCGATCACGCGATCGTCGCCTTCGCGCTTCATCTGCGAATAGTGGCGCAGCGCGTCCGGGCCGAGTTCGGGCCGGTACGCGGACAGCGAGCTGATCACCACGAGCTTCTGCGCGTTGTAGGCCAGCGTGTATTCGGCCGCGCGGGCGACCGCGTCGCGGTCGACCTGCTCCTCTTCGGCCGCGCCTTCCGATTCGGCCGAGCCGGCTGCGTAGATCACGTGCGTGATGCCCTGGAATGCGTGCGAGAAATCGTTCGTCAGATCGGCCTCGACCACCCGCGCGCCCGCCAGCGCATAGCCGTGCCGGCGCACGAGCGCCGTGACCTCGAACTCCGGCTGCTTGAGCAGCAGATCCGCGCAGGCCTGGCCCGTTCGGCCGGTCGCGCCAATCAGCAGTACCTTCGTCGTCATGAAACCGCTCCTTGCTCGATGCGTCGTCTTCCCAGATAGGGACGGACGACCGATAACTCAAGTGTAATGTCGATTTGCCCGTGCGGCGGGTGTGTATTAAGGGGCGTACCGGCGACGGGCCTTCCTGCCGCCATTCGTTCACACGGATGCGGGAATGACGCGCCGACCGGCTATCATGTGCGCGATGCATTTTTCGCCGCTACGTCATACAACGCAGCGGCCCACCGGTTGGAGTACACATGGCATTACCCCTGGACAACGTCAGCATGGCCGTGTTCTGCGACTTCGAGAACGTCGCGCTCGGCGTGCGCGACGCGAAGTACGAGAAGTTCGACATCAAGCCCGTGCTGGAGCGCCTGCTGCTGAAGGGCAGCATCGTCGTGAAGAAGGCCTATTGCGACTGGGATCGCTACAAGGGCTTCAAGGCGTCGATGCACGAGGCGAGCTTCGAGCTGATCGAGATTCCGCACGTGCGCCAGTCGGGCAAGAATTCGGCCGACATCCGGCTTGTCGTGGATGCGCTCGACCTCTGCTACACGAAGTCGCACGTCGATACGTTCGTGATCATCAGCGGCGACTCGGATTTTTCGCCGCTGGTGTCGAAGCTGCGCGAGAACGCGAAGAAGGTGATCGGCGTCGGCGTGAAGAAATCGACGTCGGACCTGCTGGTCGCGAACTGCGACGAATTCATCTTCTACGACGATCTGGTACGTGAGCAGCAGCGCACGCTCGCGAAGCGCGAACAGCAGCAGCGCGCGGGCAACGGCGGCGCGAAGCGGCCGGACGAGCCGGCGGCGTCGCGCAAGCACGACCTGGACGCGCGCAAGGCCGAGGCGATCGCGCTGGCCGTGGAGACGTTCGACGCGCTCGCGTCGGAGCGGGACGACGTCGGCAAGATCTGGGCGTCGGTGCTGAAGAGCGCGATCAAGCGTCGCAAGCCGGATTTCAACGAGTCGTACTACGGATTCCGCGCGTTCGGCAACCTGCTCGACGAGGCGCAGGCGCGCGGCCTGCTCGAAGTGGGGCGTGACGACAAGTCGGGTGCGTTCGTGTCGCGGGCACGCCAGTCGGCGGCTGCGGAGCAGGTTGCGCAGGCCGGCGAAGGCGGGGCTGCACACCACGGCGGCCACCACGGCGCGCGCGCGGCGGAGCCGGCGCGGGCCGGCCGCGAGCCGCGACGTCGCGAGCAGCGGGCGGAAGCCGTCGTGCATGAAACGGTGCAGGTCGACGCGGACGACGCGGCGATGGCCGAATCCGCCGAAGCCACCGAAATCGCGGCAGTCGTGCCGGCAGAAACGACCGAAGCGGTCGAAGCGGTGGAAGCAGCCGAGGCGCACGGCGATGCGAAGGATGGCCGCAAGCGTGCGCGCAAGAGCGCGGCGAAGAAGACCGGCGCGAAGAAGGGCGCCGCCGCGAAGAGCGCAGGCCGTGAGGCGGCCGGGCGGCCGGACGACGCCGGGCATGGCGCGGCGAAGCACGGCGGCGACAAGCACACGCACGGCAAGCATGCGGGCGACCCGCATCGCGACCCGGAGCAGGGCGATATGTGGCCCGCCGCGGTGACGCACACCGAGCCGGCGGCAGGCGATGTCGGCGGCGAGGTGGTTGCCGCGCCGGCCGGGGCGGCTGTCGAGGCGCCCGCCGAAGCCAAGCCGAAGAAACCGGCCCGCAAGGCGGCACCGCGCGCGCGGCGCCCGCGCAAGGCGGCGGCAGCGGCCGAGTAATGGTCGCGTAGGGGCTTGAGGTAACGGCCGAGCCGGGTAGTGGCCCGGTAACGTCCCCCGGCCGAGTGTCGTCCGAAGCAGGTCGGCACCCGGGCCGGTTTCTCGCAGTGCAACAACGGCCGGCGCAATGCCCGCCCGTCAGCCGACCGGACCGTTCAGCGCATAAGGCTGCGTCATCACTTCGAGGAAGTGGCCGTCCGGATCGTCGAAATACACGCCGCGGCCGCCGTTGTGGCGGTAGATGTCATCGGGTTGCCGCTTCGCGGGATCGGCCCAGTGCGGCAGCCCGCGCTCGCGAATGCGTGCCAGCACGCGGTCGAAGCCGGCTTCGTCGAGCAGGAACGCGTAATGCTGCGACCGGATGTCCCCTGCCTGTTCGTAGAAATCGAGCGACACGCCGTTGTCGAGCGGCACGACCAGCATCGCGCCGAACGGCGTAGGCGGCGGCAGTTCCAGAAGCTCGGTGAGGAAGCGGCTCGACGCGCGCTTGTCGCGACACCAGACGATCGTATGGTTGAGCTGGACGTTCATGGCGTGTCCCCGTGAAGGGTCCCGCGGTGGGCATGGACTCACGATAGCCGATCGCTGCCGATGCGCAAGCGCGGCAAGCGGCCGCCCGGCGGGCGGCCGCTTCCATCACTCCCCGGCGACGGCCGGCCCGCCGGAATTCCCGCGGCGGTTGCGCCGCTTCTCGGCCCAGACGCGGAAACGGTCCATGTACAGGTAGACGACCGGCGTCGTATAGAGCGTCAGCACCTGCGACACGATCAGGCCGCCGGCGATCGCGATCCCGAGCGGCGCGCGCAGCTCGGCGCCGTCGCCGCTGCCGAACGCGAGCGGCAGCGCGCCGAACAGCGCGGCCATCGTCGTCATCATGATCGGGCGGAAGCGCAGCAGGCACGCCTCGTGGATCGCGTCGAGCGACGATTTGCCGTAGTGGCGCGTCTGGTCGATCGCGAAGTCGACCATCATGATCGCGTTCTTCTTCACGATACCGATCAGCAGGATCACGCCGATCAGCGCGATGATGCTGAACTCGGTCTTGAACAGCAGCAGCGCGAGCAGCGCACCGACACCGGCCGACGGCAGCGTCGACAGGATCGTGATCGGGTGGATGTAGCTCTCGTACAGGATCCCGAGCACGATATAGACGGCCAGCAGCGCCGCGAGGATCAGGATCGGCTGGTCGTTCAGCGACTGCTGGAACGCCTGCGCGGTGCCCTGGAAGCTGCCGACGATCGTCGGCGGCACGCCGACCTGCGCCATCGTCTGATAGATCACCTGCGTCGCCTGCGACAACGACACCCCGGGCGGCAGGTTGAACGAGATCGTCGTCGCGACGAACAGCCCCTGGTGGTTGACCGACAGCGGTGTCGTGCTCGGCCCGAACGTCGCGATCGCCGACAGCGGGATCATCGTCGACTTCGACGTCGACACCGACGCACCCGACGACGCGCTCGACTTGCCGCTCGCCGCGATCGCGTTGAGCGCCTGGTTGCGCGCGGAGTCCGACGCGATCGCCGCGGCGCTCTGCGCGGCCGTGCCGGCGCTCGACGTGCCGGCCGACGTCGCGACGTAGGTGCCGGCAGCCGCGTTGGTGGTCTGCGAGCCGTTCGCGCTGCCGCCCGACGTGCTGACCCACACCTGGTTCAGCATCTCGGGGCTCTGCCAGTATTTCGGCGCGACTTCCATCACCACGTGGTACTGGTTCAGCGGGTTGTAGATCGTCGAGACCTGGCGCTGGCCGAATGCGTCGTACAGCGTATTGTCGATCTGCGCGGGCTTGATGCCGAACCGCGCGGCCGTCGCGCGGTCGATCGTCACCATCGCCTCGAGGCCGCCTTGCTGCTGGTCCGAGTTCACGTCGGTCAGCTCGGGGCGCTTCTGCAGCGCCTCGGTCAGGATCGGCCCCCACTTGTACAGGTCGGCGCTCGAATCGCCGAGCAGCGTGAACTGGTACTGCGCGTTGCTCTGCCGGCCGCCGACGCGGATGTCCTGTGCCGCCTGCAGGAACGTGCGCGCACCCGCGACGTCCGCCAGCGGCGGGCGCAGTTGCTGGATCACCTGGTCGGCCGTCAGCTTGCGCTCGGTACGATCCTTCAGCGTGACGAACATGAAGCCCGAGTTGGTCTGCGTGCCGCCGGTGAAGCCCGCGACGCTCTTCACGTTCGGGTTGCCCTGCACGATTCGCATCATCTCGGAAAACTTCAGCTTCATCGCCTGGAACGACGTCGACTGGTCGGCCTGGATGCCGCCGATCATCAGCCCGGTGTCCTGCTGCGGGAAGAAGCCCTTCGGCACGACGATGTACAGGTAGACGTTCAGCCCGATCGTTGCGACGAGCGTCAGCAGGATCAGCAGCGGCCGGCGCAGCGCCCACGACAGCGAGCGTTCGTAACCGCGCTGCATGCGGCTGAAACAGCGTTCCAGGAATCGCGCGAAGCGGCCTTCGTTCTGCGGTTCGTGCGACTCGGGGAGCAGGCGCGCGCACATCATCGGTGTCACCGTGAGCGACACCGCGAGCGATACCGCGATCGCAAGCGACAGCGTCAGCGCGAACTCGCGGAACAGGCGCCCGACGATGCCGCCCATCAGCAGGATCGGCAGGAACACCGCGACGAGCGAGATGCTCATCGACAGCACCGTGAAGCCGACCTCGCGCGCGCCGTCGAACGCGGCCTGCATGCGCGACTTGCCGTTCTCGATATGCCGCGAGATGTTCTCGAGCACGACGATCGCATCGTCGACGACGAAGCCGGTCGCGACGATCAGCGCCATCAGCGACAGGTTGTCGATCGAGAAGCCGAGCAGGTACATCGCGCCGAACGTGCCGACGATCGAGATCGGCACCGCGACGCTCGGGATCAGCGTCGCGCGCCAGTTGCGCAGGAACAGGAACACGACCATCACGACGAGGCTGATCGCGATCAGCAGCGTGTGCTCGGTGTCCTTCAGCGACGCGCGAATGGTGGTCGAGCGGTCGAGCACGGGCGTGACCGTGATGTCGGCCGGTAGCGACGCGGTGAGCTGCGGCAGCGCCGCGCGCACGCGGTCGATCGTGTCGATGATGTTCGCGCCGGGCGAGCGGTAGAGGATCACGAGCACCGCGCGCTTGCCGTTCGACAGGCCGAGGTTGCGGAGATCCTCGACCGAATCGACGACGTCGGACAGGTCGGACAGCCGCACGGCCGCGCCGTTGCGATACGCGACGACGAGGTCGCGGTATTGCGACGCCTCGGACGCCTGGTCGTTCGTATAGAGCTGGTAGCGCTGCGGGCCGAACTCGATCGCGCCTTTCGGCGCGTTGGCGTTCGCGGAGGCGAGCGCCGCGCGCACGTCCTCGAGGCCGATCCCGTAGTGGAACAGCGCCTGCGGCTCGAGCTCGACGCGCACGGCCGGGTTCGCGGAGCCGCTCACCGACACCTGGCCGATCCCGTCGATCTGCGACAGCGACTGCTGCAGCACCGTCGACGCGGCGTCGTACAGCTTCGCGGGCGACGAGGTCTCCGACGTCAGCGACACGACCATGATCGGCGAGTCGGCCGGGTTGACCTTGCGGTAGGTCGGGTTGCTCTTCAGCGCGGCGGGCAGGTCGGCGCGCGCCGCGTTGATCGCGGCCTGCACGTCGCGGGCGGCGCCGTCGATGTCGCGGTTCAGGCCGAACTGCAGGATGATCCGCGCGTTGCCGACCGTGCTCGTCGACGTCATTTCGGAGACGTCGGCGATCGAGCCGAGGTGCCGCTCCAGCGGGCTCGTCACGCTGGTCGCGACGGTCTCGGGGCTCGCGCCGGGCAGCGACGCCTGCACCGAGATGGTGGGGAAGTCGACCTGCGGCAGCGGCGACACCGGCAGCTTGACGAACGCGAACAGGCCCGCGAGCGCGACGCCGATCGCGAGCAGCGTCGTCGCGACGGGGCGGGTGATGAAGGGGCGCGACAGGTTCATGTCGGCACTCGCTGGGCCGCCGCGTGTTCCGACGGATGCGTTTTCGGGAGATGGGGGGGCTGCGCCCCCCCACGCGAACGAAGTGAGCGTGGGGGTCGTTTCATTTACGCATCCGTGCGCGTGCCGGCTTGCGGGCCGTGGCGCTCGAACCAGCCGCGCACGCGGCGCGCGAGCGAGTCGAAGCCGAGGTAGATCACGGGTGTCGTGAACAGCGTCAGCACCTGCGACACGATCAGGCCGCCGGCGATCGCAACCCCGAGCGGCTGGCGCAGCTCGGAGCCCGCGCCGGCGCCGACGATCAGCGGCACCGCGCCGAGCAGCGCGGCGAGCGTCGTCATCAGGATCGGCCGGAAGCGCAGCAGGCACGCCTGGTAGATCGCCTCGCGCGGCGGCTTGCCTTCGACGCGTTCGGCCTCGAGCGCGAAGTCGATCATCATGATCGCGTTCTTCTTCACGATACCGATCAGCAGCACGATGCCGATGATCCCGATGATGTCGAGGTCGTGCCCGGTGATCATCAGCGCAAGCAATGCGCCGACGCCGGCCGACGGCAGCGTCGACAGGATCGTGATCGGGTGGATGTAGCTCTCGTACAGCACGCCGAGCACGATGTACATCGTGACGACCGCCGCGAGGATCAGGAACAGCTGGTTCGACAGCGATGCCTGGAACGCGAGCGCCGCGCCCTGGAAGCGCGTCTGGAACGACGCGGGCAGCCCGATGTCCTTCTCGGCGGCCTCGATCGCCTTGACCGCCTCGCCGAGCGACGCGCCCGCCGCGAGGTTGAACGAGACGGTGGTCGACGGGAACTGCGACAGGTGCGCGACCAGGAGCGGCGACGGCCGTTCGTGGAACGACGCGATCGACGACAGCGGCACCTGGCCGCCGCCCGCCGACGGCAGGTAGATGTCGTTCAGCGATTGCGCGTAGTGCTGCTCCTTCGGCTCGGACTCGAGAATCACGCGGTACTGGTTCGACTGCGTGAAGATCGTCGACACGATGCGCTGGCCGAACGCGTCGTACAGCGCGTTGTCGACGGTCGCCGGCGTGATGCCGAAGCGCGCGGCGCTCGCGCGGTCGATCTCGATGTAGACGGACTGGCCGTTGCTCTGCAGGTCGGTCGCGACGTCGGCGAGCGACGGCTCCTGCTGCAGCCGCGCGACGAGCTTCGGCACCCAGGTCGCGAACTCTTCCGAGTTCGGGCTCGTCAGCATGAACTGGTACTGCGTCGGGCTGACGGTCGAGTCGATCGTCAGATCCTGCACCGACTGCATGAAGAGCGAGATCCCGGTGATGTTCGCCACGCGGTGCTGCAGGTCGCGGATGATCTGCGCGGCCGTTTCGGAGCGCTCGTCGCGTGCCTTCAGGTTGATCAGCATCCGGCCGCTGTTCAGCGTGATGTTGCTGCCGTCGACGCCGATGAACGACGTGAGGCTCACGACGTTCGGATCCTTCAGGATCTCGGCCGCGAGCGCCTGCTGGCGCTCGGCCATCGCGCCGTACGAGATCGACTGCGGCGCCTGCGTGATCGCCTGGATCACGCCGGTGTCCTGCGCGGGGAAGAAGCCCTTCGGCACGTAGACGTACAGCAGGCCCGTCAGCGCGAGTGTCAGCAGCGCGACGACGAGCGTCGAGCGCTGGCGGTTCAGCACCCATTCGAGCGCGACCGCGTAGCGCGCGATCACCCAGTCGATCGCGTGGTGCACGCGCGCCTCGAAGCGATGGCTCTCGGGCGGCGGCGAATGGCGCAGCAGCTTCGCGCACATCATCGGCACGAGCGTGAGCGACACGATCGCCGAGATCACGATCGTCACCGCGAGCGTGATCGCGAATTCATGGAAGAGGCGCCCGACCACGTCGCCCATGAACAGCAGCGGGATCAGCACCGCGATCAGCGACACCGTCAGCGAGATGATCGTGAAGCCGATCTGCTTCGAGCCCTTCAGCGCGGCCTCGAGCCCGGATTCGCCTTCCTCGACGTAGCGCGCGATGTTCTCGATCATCACGATCGCGTCGTCGACGACGAAGCCGGTCGCGATGGTGAGCGCCATCAGCGACAGGTTGTTCAGCGAGAAGCCGGCCATGTACATCACCGCGAGCGTGCCGATCAGCGACAGCGGCACCGACAGGCTCGGGATGATCGTCGCGTAGATGTTCGCGAGGAACAGGTACATCACGAGCACGACGAGCCCGACCGCGACCAGCAGTTCGAACTGCACGTCGCGCACGGCGGCGCGGATCATCGTCGTACGGTCGGTGACAATCTGCACGTCGAGCGCGGCCGGCAGCGTTTCCTGCAGCTTCGGCAGCTGCGCCTTGATCGCGTCGACCGTCTGGATCACGTTCGCGCCCGGCTGGCGCTGCACGTTCAGGATGATCGCGGGCTCCGAATTCACCCACGCGCCGAGCTTGGTGTTCTCCGAGCCGGCGACGACCGTCGCGACGTCGGTGAGCATCACCGGGCGGCCGCCCTTGTACGCGACGACTGCGCTGTTGTATTGATCGGCGCTCGTGAGCTGGTCGTTCGCGTTGATCGTGTACGCGCGCGTCGGGCCGTCGAAGTTGCCCTTCGGCGTGTTCACGTTCAGGTTCGAGATCGTCGTGCGCAGGTCGTCGAGGTTCATCCCGTACTGCGCGAGCGCGGTCGGGTTCGCCTGGATCCGCACGGCCGGGCGGTTGCCGCCCGACAGGCTGACGAGGCCGACGCCCGCGATCTGCGAGATCTTCATCGCGAGGCGCGTGTCGGCGAGGTCCTGCACCTGCGTGAGCGGCAGCGTCTTCGACGTGACCGCGAGCGTGATCACCGGCGCGTCGGCCGGGTTGACCTTCGCATAGATCGGCGGGGCGGGGAGGTCGGACGGCAGCAGGTTGCCGGCCGCGTTGATCGCGGCCTGCACTTCCTGTTCGGCGATGTCGAGCGGCAGGTCGAGCGAGAACTGCAGCGTGATCACGGACGAGCCGGCCGAACTCTGCGACGACATCTGGTTCAGCGACGGCATCTGCCCGAACTGCCGTTCGAGCGGCGCGGTGACCGACGAGGTCATCACTTCCGGGCTCGCGCCCGGGTAGAAGGTCTGGACCTGGATCGTCGGATAGTCGACTTCCGGCAGCGCGGCGAGCGGCAGGAAGCGCAGCGCGACGAGACCGGCCAGCATGATCGCCGCCATCAGGAGGGCGGTGCCGACCGGCCGGAGAATGAAAAGGCGGGATGGATTCATCGAGCGGCCCGCGCGTTACTGGGCCGCGGGGGCCGCTGCCTGCGACGCGCCGTGCCGGTGTCCGCCGCGATGGCCGTCGGCGCCCGATGCACCCGACGCCGCACCGGCGCCGCGCGCGCCCGACGCGCCTTTCGGCTTGTCGGCCGGGATCGAGATCTTCGCGCCTTCGCGCAGGCGGTCGGAGCCGTCGGTCACCACGCGCTCGCCGAGCGACACGCCGCTGACGATGCTCGTGCGTTCGCCGTCGACCGGGCCGACCGTGACCTTGCGCACCGTCACCGTGTTGTCGGGTTTCACGACGTAGACGAACTGGCCGATCGAGCCGGTCAGTACGGCGGAGGTCGGCACGATCGTCGCGTTGCGCATCACGTCGACGAGCAGCCGCGTGTTCACGAACTGATTCGGGAACAGCATGCCTTCCTTGTTATCGAAGTTCGCGCGCAGCTTGACCGTGCCCGTGCTCGTGTCGATCTGGTTGTCGAGCGTCGCGAGCGAGCCCGTCTCGAGCGGCACCGTGTTGTTGCGGTTGTACGCGGTGACCGACAGCTTCTGGCCCGCGTTCACCTGCTTGAGGATCTGCGGCAGGTTGTCTTCCGACGTCGTGAAGATCACGCTCATCGGCTGCAACTGCGTGATCACGACGATGCCGTTGGCATCGCCCGGCGTCACGTAGTTGCCGGGGTCGACCTGGCGCAGGCCGACGCGGCCCGACACCGGCGCGGTGATGCGCGCATACGTGAGGTTCAGCTTCGCGGAATCGATCGCGGCCTGGTCGGTCTTCACCGCGCCTTCGTATTGCTTGACGAGTGAAGCCTGCGTATCGACCGTCTGCGACGCGATCGAATCCTGCGACAGCAGCGTCTGGTAGCGCTTCAGGTCGAGGCGGGCCGTCGCGAGCAGCGCCGAGTCGCGCGCGTGCGTGCCTTCGGCGTTCTCGAGCGACACCTGATACGGGCGCGGGTCGATCTGCGCGAGCACGTCGCCTTTCCTGACGATCTGGCCTTCCTGGAACGAGACCGACTGCAGGTAGCCCGACAGCTGCGTCTTGACCGTCACGTTCGCGAGCGGCGTGACGGTGCCGAGCGCGGACAGCACGATCGGCATTTCGCCCTGCGTCGCGGTCGCGACCTGCACGGGCTGCGGAATGTTCGCCATCGCGGCGGGGCCGCCTCGGCCGCGGTGGCCGCCGCCACCGGCGGCGCTTGCACCCGCCCCCGTCGCGGCACTGCCGGCCACCGGCGTGCGGTTCCACGGGTGCCACCACAGCAGGCCGCCGATGACGACGACCGCGAGCGCCCCGGCCATCAGCGTGCGGCGCGGGAGCCGTGCGGCGGGAGACGCGGGGTCGTTCGAAGGAGGCGTGGGCTTTTGTTCGTTATCCATCGTGTTCTGTCAGGAATACGGCGCGGCGTGCCGGAAATCGGACTGCTGGGCTGCGCGTGGGCGGGCGGTGCCGGGACGGGGCGCCCGGCTCGGTCCGGGGCCCCGCCGGCCTGCGCGGGAAAAGAGCGGTGCGCACCGCGAAGGCGGCGCGACGATGGGCATGATCCTACGTCCCGTCCCCGTTACAGTCCAGTGGACTATCTTTCAACGGGTTACGGTCGTTACAGAACGCAATTGGACGATGACGAATCGATTACACGGCGTGCCGCCGGGCCGGTGCGCCGCCGATCTCGCGGGTGATTTTCGCGATGCATTCGTGAAGCGCGGGCACCACGTGTTCGTGCAGCCATTCGGGCGGGCACTGGTGCGACGCGCCGCCGCAATTCACCGAATAGCGCTGCCCCGACGGGCCGACGAAACCGGCCGCCACCGCATTCAGGCCCTCGCGCCATTCGCCGATCGCGATTGCGCACCCGTCGCGCATTGCGTCGTCCAGCGCGGGGGTCAGGCGCGCGGACACGTGCGGCCAGTCGTCGCCGGCCGTGGTGCGCAGCGACTCGAGCAGCAGGCGGCGTTCGTCGTCCTCGAGTGCGGCGAGATACGCACGGCCTACCGCGGTGCGTGCGATGTCCATCCGTGAGCCGATCTCGAGACGCGTGACGAGCACGGCCGAGCGCGGCCGGATCACGTCGATCGCGACCATGTCGAGCCGGTCGCGCACCGCGAGGTGCACGGACAGGGACGTGCGCTCGGCCAGCTCGATCATGAACGGCCGCGAGCGCGCGCGGATGTCGAAGTTGCGCAGGAAGCCGTGGCTCAGTTCGAGCACCGACGCGGTGAGCACGAAGCGCTCGCTGTCGGGCAACTGGAACAGGAAGCCGGCGCTGACGAGCGTCGCGGTGATGCGCGAGACGGTCGGCTTCGGGATGCCGGTCAGTTCGGTCAGCTCGCGGTTGCTGACGGGCGCGTCGGCAGCCGCGATGCGACGCAGGACGGCGAGGCCGCGGGCGAGGGCGGTGATTTCGTCGGGCGAGGATTCACGGTCCCGCGACGCGGGAGGGGTTACAGTGGTCGACACGAGGGATTCTCTCTATTTCCGAAACTCGATTTCAATTTTGTTGGTATTGTAGGACTATTGTCAAAGGATGCATGTTCCGCGGGTGAACCGGTCATTGGATGAGATTTTACGGGTTCACCCTTGGTTTATTAGGAAAACGCTCAAATGAGCGTTGCCAGAAAGTGCATGAACCGGTGCAAATACCGCTTGACTTGTCGGGCGGAAACGGAAAGAATGTCTCACGTTTTCGAAACATCGTTTCAAGAGTTTAACCGGCAACGATGTTTCGCGCAGTCTCTCAGGTTCTAGCACGGCCCTCGGAATGGCTAGAACTTTTTTAGCGCCACGGTCTCCGTGGCGCTTTTTTTTGCCCGTTTTTCTGCTCGCCCGCCCGGACGCGTCAGGCCCGTATTATCCCCCGATCGTCGAAACCCCCCGTTTACACCCGCGCGGCGCCTGCTCGCGCGTGCGCCTGACGCGATTCGCACGCGCAAAAAAAAAGCGCGATGCCAGCACTGGGCATCGCGCATCAAACGGCGTGGAGCGCCGACGAATGATCGGTGATGAAGAAAGGGACGCCCGGTTAGGGACACCCCGGCCGGCGGGCGGCGCCTCCTCGCGCGGCCCGGTCAGGCCTTCGCGAGCTTGATGCTGGTCTGCTCGGCCGTCAGGTAGCCGACGCTCGCGCCGAAGCGGTCCTTGAAGTTCGCGCGCACGAGCGGGTCGAGCGTCGGCTTGACCTTGTCGTGCAGCGGCGATTCCCAGTCGCCCGCGTGCTGGAAGTTGCTCATGATGTACGTCCAGCCGTTGATCTCGTCGACCGCGTGCAGGCCCGTCGATTCCGCGCCGGCCGGGCACGACAGCACGCGCACCAGCGACTTCGTGTCGACGTTGTACGCCCACAGGAAGTTGTTCACGTGCATGCCCGAGTCTTCGCCGATGAAGAGCGTGCGCAGTTTTTCGGAGAACTTCAGGTTGTCCGGGTTCGCGATCTTGTCCGGGTTCGCGAGGTTGCCGAGCCCGTCGGCCGCGGCGAGATCCTCGCCGACGAGCGCGGCCGGCGCGCCCATGTCGACCGGCACCCATTCGCTGTCGATCGCGCTGCCCGTCGTGTCGCGCTGGCTGCCCTTCAGGTTCAGCGCATAGACGGCGCCCGCGGCGATCTTCTTGTCGACCGCGACGTCGCGCGACGCCGCATTGCCCTTGACCATCGACGTCTCGATCCGCGACATCGCCGTGTAGACGATCTTGTCCTTCGCGTTCACGGTCGTGCCTTCGAGCTTCGTGAAGCCCATGCTGCCGCCGAGCAGTGCCGCATAGCGGTGCGTCTCGAGGAACGCGGCCGCCTTTTCCATCCCCGGCTTCACGCGCATCCAGTTGAACTTGCCGCCGAAGTGGATCTTCGTGTAGCTCGCATCGTTCGGGTCGGTGGTCACCAGGTCCATGATGTCCGACGCCTTCAACGTGTTCGCGAGCGCTTCGATTTCGCCGCTCGTCGCGTGGCCGATCCTGATCCACGTGAGCGTCGCGGTGCCGGCGCCGGCCGACGAGGTCTGCGTCCACTTCGCGACATACAGCGTGCCGGCCGACAGGTCGGCGGCCTTGTCGGCGACGAACATGAACAGGCCGCCGTTGGTGGCGTCGTCACCCATCATCACGGTGCGCTGGTCCGGCATCACCTGGATCAGCTCGTGCGAGATGCGGCCGAGGCAATAGTGCTTCTTCACGGTGCCCGTGCCGTCGGGATTCACGGTGATCTCGGGCAGGTGGCCGTAGTGGTAGGGGTTCGCCTTCGTCTCGTCGCCGAACGTGTTCCTGCTGAACGCCTTGAACTGCGCGTCGGTCGCGGCCTTGGTCGCGTCCGGCTCGTACTCCTCGCTCGACAGGTGCGTGCTCCACGGCGACAGGCTCGCGCCGCACGTGATCCACAGGCCGTGCGCCTTCGACGTGTCGACGTTGTGGTACTTGACGACCTTCAGCGCGCCGTTGGCCGGATCCTGGTCGAGCGTCAGCACCGCGATCGGCGACGGCAGCTGGCCGTACTGCGATGCGCTCGCCTGGTCGCGCGTCGTGTATTCGAACTGCACGACGGCGAACACCGTGTTGCCTTTCACGCCGGGCACGTTCGCGTTCTTCAGCGTCAGCAGCGAGCTGCCGTCCGGGCAGTCGGAATAGAACTGGCGCTCCTTGCCGGCAACCGAGCGGTCGATGATCGGCTGGTTGTTGATGTCGTAGTAGCCGCCCGCGAGCGTCGTGCCGCCCTTGCCGTCCGGCACCATGTCGCCCGTCACGAAGAACGGCCGGTACGCGAGCTTGAAGTTGCGCGCCGAGCCGTCCGAGAACGACACCGACAGCGTCGAGCCGACCGTCGTCGTGGCCATCGCGGCCGCGTTGTCGAGCGTCGGGGCGGCCATCGCCGAGAACGTCGCCGACGTGTACGCGGCGGCGACCGGGGCCGGCGTCGACGCCGGATTGTCGTCGCCGCCGCAACCCGTCAGCAGGGCCGGCAGCGCGAGGCCGGAAAGGGGAAGCATCGGCGCGCCGGCGAGGATCTTCAGGGCCTGACGACGGGAAGCATTGGGCAACGCGGGCATGTGGAGTCCAGTTTCAGTTGTTGGAAGAATGGCCTTCGCGAAGCAGGCGCTCGGCAAGCGTCGCGAAGGCAAATTGAAAACTGGACGGAAGTGTAAGGACGCTCGATGAAAGTTTTTTGAATTGAAAACGTAATGGCGGGCCGGGCGTTCGTCAGGGGCTCAATCGCGCTCGGGCGTCGCCGAGATGCGGTGGATCGACAGGTCCGCGCCGTCGAACTCGGCTTCGCGGTCGAGGCGCAGCCCGACGGTCGCCTTCAGCGCACCGTACACGAGCGTGCCGCCCGCGGTCGCGATCGCGATGCCGCCGAGCGTGCCGACGAGCTGCGACATGAGCGACACGCCGCCGAGGCCGCCGAGCGCGGGCAGGCCGAACACGCCGGCCGCGAGGCCGCCAAGCGCGCCGCACATGCCGTGCAGCGGCCACACGCCGAGCACGTCGTCGATGCGCCACTTGTTCTGCACGCAGGTGAACATCGCGACGAACAGTGCGCCGGCAGCCGCGCCCGTGACGAGTGCGCCGATCGGGTGCATCACGTCGGAGCCCGCGCATACCGCGACGAGGCCCGCGAGCGGCCCGTTGTACGTGAAGCCCGGGTCGTTGCGGCCGGCCATCCACGCGGCGAGCGTGCCGCCGACCATCGCCATCAGCGAGTTCACGGCGACGAGGCCGCTGATCTTGTCGAGCGTCTGCGCGCTCATCACGTTGAAGCCGAACCAGCCGACCGCGAGCACCCACGCACCGAGCGCGAGGAACGGGATGTTCGACGGCGGGTGCGCGGCGATCCGGCCGTCCTTCGCGTAACGGCCGTGGCGCGCGCCGAGCAGCAGTACGGCCGGCAGCGCGACCCAGCCGCCGAACGCGTGCACGACGACGGAGCCCGCGAAATCGTGGAACGGCGCGCCGAACGCGTGCGCGAGCCAGGCCTGCACGCCGAAGCGTTCGTTCCACGCGATCCCTTCGAAGAACGGATAGATGAAGCCGACGATGATCAGCGTCGCGACGAGCTGCGGATTGAACTTCGCGCGCTCGGCGATGCCGCCGGACACGATCGCGGGAATCGCCGCCGCGAAGGTCAGCAGGAAGAAGAAGCGCACGAGCGCGTAGCCGTTGTGCTGGGACAGCGTGCCGATGTCGTCGAAGAACTCGACGCCGTACGCGATCGTGTAGCCGATGAAGAAATACGCGAGCGTCGACACCGAGAAGTCGACCAGGATCTTCACGAGCGCGTTGACCTGATTCTTCTTGCGGACCGTGCCGAGTTCGAGAAAAGCAAAGCCCGCGTGCATCGCGAGCACCATGACGGCGCCGATCAACAGGAACAGTGAGTCGACGCCGGATTTCAGACCATCCATGCCGTGGCTTCCTTGCGCAAAAAATGGGCAAGGAATGCAAATATCGAGCCAACTTGGTGATCCGCCGCATGGAGTTGGTGCCCGTGCGCCGCGTGGTGAGGCATTCCGATGGATCGTGCACGGGAAGAGGGCGTGACCGACGCGAGCCGAGCGCGATGCCTGATGCACGCACGTGGTGCGGCGCGTACGGAACTGGTGCGCGTGACGAGCCGGTTGATGCGGCGTGGTGCGCGATGGTGCGCGGCGGCGCACCAACCGGCGCGTTAGTGGCGCATTAGTGGCGCGTGAACAGCTGGGGCGGCCGGCGCAGCCGCAGCGCGCACGCCGACCAGTAGGCGGCGACGGTTGTCAGCCCGAGCGCGGCGAACGCGAGCGCCGCGAAGCCCGCGAGCGACTGGCCGTCGCCGTCGGGGCCGAGGATGCCTTGCGCGACGATCAGCGCGGCGGTCCAGAAGCCGATCACGGCCTGCGCGAGCAGGCGCGCGGTTGCGACGCGGCGCGGGCGCCCGGATTCGGCCAGGCGGTGCGCCGACCGCGGGCGCAGACACAGGAACAGGGTGGCGGCGAGCAATGCGGCCAGGGCGATGAGCCAGTCGACGAGGAAATCCATGAGAAAAAGGGGGCACGTCCGAAGCGGGTTGAAGCGTGCCCACTTTAGAGTCCTCGCGTGTGCGATTGAATCAGACGAGTCCGAAATTGAAAGCCATTTTTAATGGCGGGACGTGATTGGCCCTGTTCAACAGGCGGTATCATCGACGTCGGTCCAACCACGAGGCCGCGCCACGCGCGGCCGGAGATTGCTGATGAAGATGAAGACTTCGCGGGCGCGTCGCGTGCCCGGGTCCGTACTGGCGGCCGTGGCCGCCGGTGCGCTGCTGTTGCTCGCGGGCTGCGAGAAGTCCGGTGCGCCGGTCACGCAACCCGATACGGCCGCGAGCGCGGCCGCCGATGCCGCGAACAATGCGGCCAAGGCGCTCGACCAGGTGGCGAGCACCGTCAACCAGCAGATCAACGCCGCGAAGGCCGGCATCGCGTCCGCGGCGTCGGCCGTGCCGCCGCTGTCCGCGAGCGGCCTCGCCTCCGCCGCGCAGGCGCAGATTGACGCGGCTGCTTCCGCGGTCGTCGCGCATGCGGCTTCCGAAGCCGGCGCGAAGATCGCCGAAGCCGGCAAGAAGCTGCAGCAGTGGAGCCAGCAGAATGCGTCGGGCGCCAAGCCCGCGAGCGGAGAGTGACGCGGGCTTGCATGATCCACGAAATGTAATTATGATAGTTACACATGTCGCCGGCCGCAGGATGGGCCGGCGTCGTCAAGTGAGTGAGGAATGAATACCAGCAGCCGGTTCGCGTTTGCCGTCCACGTGCTTGCCTTGCTGTCGATGCAGGAAGGCGTGCCGCTGTCGTCCGACATCATCGCGGGCAGCGTGAACACGAATCCGGCGCTGATCCGCCGCTTGCTGTCGATGCTGGCGGCCGCCGGGCTGACCACGTCGCAGCTGGGCGCGGGCGGCGGTGCGCTGCTGGCGCGCGAGCCCGGCGCGATCACGCTGCTCGACGTATATCGGGCGGTCGACGATGCGCAACTGTTCGCGCTGCACCGCGAGGCGCCGAATCCCGCGTGTCTCGTCGGGCGGCACATCCAGGGCGCGCTGACCGACTACATCGGCGACGCGCAGCGCGCGATGGAAGCCTCGCTTGCCACGCGCACGCTGGCCGACGTCACGGCCGACGTGCTGGATCTGGAGCAGCGCACGCAACATGAGGCGCGCGCCGGCGGGTAACCGGCGGCAGGGCAGGAAGCCGGACGGCGCGTTTGCGCGGCGACCGGCGCAACGGGGGCTTTGCCCCGTTTTTTTTCGGTCTTATCTGTAATTGACTTTGTTACATATTTTGCTTACTGGAGAATCGACATGACGCAACGTACCCTGAATATCGCGCTGTTCGGCGCCACCGGCACGATCGGCTCGCGCATTGCCGCGGAAGCCGTTCGACGCGGTCATCGCGTGACCGCGCTGTCGCGCCATCCCGGCGCGGCCGGCGACGGCATCACCGCGAAGGCGGCCGATCTGTTCGACGCGGCCAGCATCGCGGCCGCGCTGCCGGGTCATGACGTCGTCGCGAGCGCGTACGGCCCGAAGCAGGACGATGCGACGAAGGTCGTCGCGGCCGCGAAAGCGCTGGTCGCCGGAACCCGCCAGGCGGGCCTGAAGCGGCTCGTGGTGGTGGGCGGCGCGGGTTCGCTCGAAATCGCGCCGGGCAAGCAGCTGGTCGACAGCGAAGGCTTTCCTGAAGCGTACAAGGCGCAGGCGCTCGCGCACCGCGATGCGCTCGGCTACCTGAAGACGGTCGACGACCTCGACTGGACGTTCTTCGCGCCGGCCGCGATGATCGCCCCGGGCGAGCGCACGGGCACGTTCCGCACGGGCGTCGGCAAGCTGATCGTGGATGCGCAGGGCAACAGCAGGATCTCGACGGAAGACTACGCGGTCGCGTTCGTCGATGCGCTCGAGCAAGGCAGCTTCGTGCGCGAGATCGCGACGGTCGCGTATTGAGCGGCGCGCCGGCCGGCGCGTGAGCATCGGGCCGGCCGCGACGTGCAGGAACGCCAGGCGATTCCACCTTGACGGGCGGGATCGCCTGTTTCGTCTGGAGCGGGCCGCGTGCCGGCGGACTCACCCGTCCCGCGCGTGTACCGGATCGGTATTTATACCGGTCGACGCGGCGAGGCGGTTTTCATATTGTTCCCCGTTGTGCAGGATGAATAGAATAAATTTCTATCTACGAGGGACTGGAGAAATGGACGCCATCGATCGCAAGCTGCTGGAGCTGTTGCAGGCGGATGCCACGCTGCCGATCGCGGAACTGGCACAGCGCGTGAACCTGTCGCAGACGCCGTGCTGGAAGCGCGTGCAGCGGCTCAAGGAAACCGGCGCGATTCGCGCGCAGGTCGCGCTGTGCGATCCGCGCAAGCTTGGGGTCGGCACGACCGTGTTCGTCGCGATCCGGACGAACCAGCACACCGAGGAATGGGCGCAGCGGTTCACGCAGGCCGTGCGCGACATGCCGGAAGTGGTCGAGGTGTACCGGATGAGCGGCGAGACCGATTATCTGCTGCGTGTCGTGGTGGCCGGCATCGACGATTACGACCGCGTCTACAAGCAGCTGATTCGTACGGTGCCGCTGTTCGACGTCAGCTCGTCGTTCGCGATGGAGCAGATCAAGTATTCGACCGCGCTGCCCGTGCGCGACCTTGCCGAGCCGGCGTAGCGCGGCAATGAAACGGCGCGGGCGTGCAGCGCGCCCGCGGGTTCAGCGGCCGCGCGCCAGTGCGCGTGCGCGCTCGTCGGCCAGTGCGTCGCGGCGCACGAAATCCGCGACGAACGGGCTGGCCGGATGGTGATGCAGTGCGTACGGCGTATCCCATTGCGCGAGCTGGCCATCCTTCATCACGCCGATCCGGTCGGCGATCGCGAACGCTTCCGCCTGGTTGTGCGTGACGAGGAGCGCGGTGTGGCCCGTGCGTTTCAGGATGTCGCGCAGCTCGAACGCGAGCCGCTCGCGCGTATCGACGTCGAGATTCGAGAACGGCTCGTCGAGCAGCAGCAGTTCCGGTGACGGCGCGAGCGCACGGGCGAGTGCGACGCGTTGCTGCTGGCCGCCCGACAACTCGTGCGGATAGGCGCTGCCGGAATCGGCGAGGCCGACCAGATCGAGCATTTCCGCGACACGCATGCGCCGTTCGGTCTTCGGCATGCGCTGCAAACCGAACGCGACGTTGTCGGCCGCGCTGAGGTGCGGAAACAGCGCGTAATCCTGGAACATCATGCCGATGCGGCGCCGCTCGGGCGGCACGTCGAGCGACGGCGCCGCGACGGGCGCGCCGTCCAGCACGATGCGCCCCATGCGCACCGGTTCGAAGCCGGCGATCGCGCGCAGCACGGTGGTCTTGCCGCAGCCCGACGCACCGAGCAGGCAGCCGATGTCGCCGCGCGGCAGCGCGAGGCTCAGGCCGTCGACCACCGTGCGGCGGCCGTGCGGCGTGTCGTAGGCGAGGCAGAGGTCATCGAGTTCGAGCAGGTTCACGGTGTCAGGCTCCGATCTTGTGGCGGGTGCGGGCGAGCAGGATCACGGGCACGAGCCCGGCCAGCACGATCGCGAGGGCGGCGACCGCGCCTTCCTCGTAGGTGCCGCGCGCCGCTTCCGCATACAGCCAGGTGGCGAGCGTGTCGAAGTTCAGCGGACGCAGCAGCAGCGTCGCCGGCAATTCCTTCATGGCGTCGACGAACACCAGCAGTGCGCTCGTGGTGAGCGCGGGCCGCAGCAGCGGCAGGTGCACGCGGCGCAGCGTGCCGCCGGCCGTTTCGCCGAGCGAGCGCGCCGCCTGTTCCAGCGACGGCGGGATGCGCGCGAGGCCGGCCTCGATGCTGCCGGTCGGGATCGCGAGAAAACGCACCGTGTAGGCGATCACGAGCGCGGCCGCCGAGCCCATCAGCAGCAGCCCGTCGCGGCCGAGTGCCGCGCCGAACAGCCGGTCGGCCGCCGCGAACGGGATCAGCAGGCCGATCGCGAGCACGGTGCCGGGCACCGCATAACCGAGGCTCGCGATTCTCGCGCACACGCGGGCCGGGCCCGCGCCTGCGCTGTCGCGTTGCGCGCGCGCGGCCCATGCGACGACGAGCCCGCACGCGAGTGTCGCGACGGTGGCGGCGGTGGCGATCGTCAGCGTGTTCGCGAGCCCCGTCATCAGTTGCGCGGACACGCCGCCGACGAGATGCAGCCGCTTGGCCGTCTCGACCGCGAGATACGCGGCCGGCGCGCCGAAGCCGAGCAGCACGGGCAGCCAGCCGAGCACGGCGGCGCCCCATGCGGCCGTGCCCGTCAGGCGGCGCGGCGCAATCGGCCGCATGCGCCGGCCGTGCGCATAGCGCTGGCGGCGGCGCCCGTAGCGTTCGAGCACGATCATGCCCACGACGATCGCGAGCATCGCGAGCGCGATCTGTGCTGCGCCGGCAAGATCGGACCGCGTGATCCATGTCGTGTAGACGGATACCGTCAGCGTCTGCACGCCGAGGAATTCCGATGCGCCGATATCGTTCAGCGTTTCGAGCAGCGCGAGGCTCACGCCGACCGCGATCGCGGGCCGCGCGAGCGGCACGACGACGCGCCAGAACGTGGCGATGCGTCCCGCGCCGAGCGTACGCGCGGCTTCGAGCAGGCTCGCGGACTGCGTGACGAACATCGCGCGCGTGCTCAGGTAAACATAGGGATACAGCACGAAACCGAGTACGAAGATCGCGCCGGGCAGCGAGCGCAGGTCGGGCAGGCGGAACTGGCGCGGGCTGTCGAAGCCGAGCAGCCAGCGGATCGCGCCCTGTACGGGGCCGATCGGGTGCAGCAGGTCGAGATACGCGAACGCGACGATGTAGGTGGGAACCGCGAGCGGCAGCAGCAGTGCCCATGTGAGCACGCGGCGGCCGGGAAAGTCGTATGCGGTGACGAGCCACGCGCAGCCGGTTCCGACGATCGACACGATCGTGCCGACGCCCGCGAGCAGCAGCAGCGTATTGACGAGCGCCTGCGGCAGCACGAATTCGGCGAGATGCCGCCAGTGCGCGAGATCGGCGTCGAACGCAGCGGCCACGAGCACCGCGAGCGGCGCCGCGACCGCCGCGGCGATCGCCAGCGCCGCGAGCAGCCACAGGCTGCCCGCGCGCGGCAGCAGGCGCGGCCGGCACGCCACGCGGCGCGCGCCGGCGGTGGTTGCGTCAGTTGTCAAAACCGACCTTGTCGACGAGCTGGCTCGCCTGCTTGCGATGCTTCGCGATGTCCGCCAGCGGCAGCGGGTCGATCTTCAGCGTGCCGAAGCCGGCGATCACCGGATCGAGTTTCACGTTCGCGCGCACCGGGTATTCGTAGTTCGCCTGCGCATACAGCGCCTGCGCTTCCGGCGACACGAGGTATTCGAGCAGCTTCACCGCGTTGGCCTTGTGCGGCGCGTGCTTCGCGACCGTCGCGCCGCTGATGTTGACGTGCGTGCCGCCGCTCTTCGCGTTCGCGAACGTCGGCCGCACGACCTTGATCGCATCGCCCCACTTGCGTGCGTCGCTGCCGGGCTCCGCATTCTTCATGTGGCCGACGTAGTAAGCATTCGCGAGGCCGACGTCGCAGATGCCGCCGAGGATGTCGCGTGCGACGTCGCGGTCGCCGCCCGTCGCCTTGCGCGCGAGGTTCGCCTTCACGCCGCGCAGCCACTTCTCGGTCGCGGCTTCGCCGTCGTGCGCGATCATCGCCGCGACGAGCGCCGTGTTGTACGGATGCTGGCCCGAGCGGATGCAGACCTTGCCCTTCCATTTCGGATCGGCGAGATCCTCGTAGCGGAACGCATCGACCTTCAGGTCCTTCTCGACGTACAGCACGCGATCGCGCAGCGACAGCGCGTACCAGTCGCCGTTCGCGCCGCGCAGGTTCGCGGGAATCGCGTCGTCGAGCGTCTTCGAGCGCACCGGCTGCGTGAGCCCGCCGTCGACGAGATCGAGCAGGTTGCCGACGTCGACCGTCATCAGCACGTCGGCCGGCGACTGCGCGCCTTCCGCCTTCACGCGCTCGAGCAGGCCGTCCTTCACGAACACCGTATTGACCTTGACGCCGCTCTGCTTCGTGAACGCTTCGATGAGCGGCTGGATCAGCTTCGGTTCGCGGGTGGTGTACAGGCTGACTTCCTCGGCCGCGTGGGCCAGCGGCGCGAAGGCAGCGGCGGCAAGAGCGAGGGCGCCGGCGAGCGGCAGCAGGCGGGTGCGCGGATTCGACATGAAGACTCCGGAGGGGCAGGTGGACGAAGGGAGCGTTCCGGGGCGCGCCTGCCGCTCGAGCGACCCGGAATATTACAAAATGAAAGACTCGGGATTCTAGATCGAAATGGGAACCGTTATCAAATGAAAGATAACGACAGGCAGGCGGAGGACGGGAAAGGGGAGCGGAAACGGGGCGTCGCGGGACGGGCGCAAGCGCGTAGAATGCCCGCTTCGATGAATTTGACGGAGTCGCCCCGACCATGAACGATCAGCGCAAGAAGAACCCAGTCCGCAACGTGAGCATCCTGATCGTCGTGGCCGTGCTGCTCGTGATCGGGACGATCCTGTACAACGCGATTTCGCAGAAGCACGCGTACGACGAAGCCCATCCGGCCGAGGCCGCGAGCGCCGCGTCGCACTGACGTGCCGATGCGCGGCCCGGCGGGCCGCGCGCGTGGCGTCGAGGTGAAGGGGACGAGTGCCCGGCTGTTGGCGCGGCAGATGCCGCGCGGAGCCGGGAACGAAGCGGGCGCCGGAACCGGCGCGCCGCGTACGCAGATCAGCCGTGCGTCAACGTGACGCAGGGGCGAATTTCGGGCGGATCCGTGCGTAGAACACGACCGCGAGCAGCGCGAGCCACGCCGCGCCGACATACAGCGCGACACGCGTGTCCTCGAACCAGCCGAGCATCACGATCACGAAGCCCATGAACGCGATCGTCAGCGCCGGCGCGACCGGCCACAACGGCACCTTGAACTTCAGCGCCGCGACTTCGGCGCTCGACAGCCGGCGGCGCATCGCGACCTGCGACAGCAGGATCATCAGCCAGACCCACACGGTCGCGAACGTCGCGATTGCCGCGACCATCAGGAACACGTCCTTCGGCATCAGGTAGTTGAGCAGCACGCCGGCGAGCAGCGCGACCGCCATCACGAGCACCGTGACCCACGGCACGCCGTGCCGCGAGGTCGTCATCAGCACGCGCGGTGCCTGGCCCTGGCGCGCCATCCCGAACATCATCCGGCCCGCGCCGAAGATGTCGCTGTTGATCGCGGAGATCGCCGCGCTGATCACGACCAGGTTGAGGATCGTCGCGGCCGACTTCACGCCGAGCGCGGAGAAGATCTGCACGAACGGGCTGCCGTCGCTGCCGACACCCGTCCACGGGCTGATCGACATCAGCACGACCATCGTCAGCACGTAGAACAGCAGGATGCGCGCGGGCACCGCGTTGATCGCGCGCGGAATCACCCGCTCCGGATCCTTGGCTTCGCCGGCGCTCATCCCGATCACCTCGATCCCGCCGTACGCGAAGATCACGACCGACAGCGACGCGATCAGCCCGCCGACGCCGTTCGGCAGGAAGCCGCCATGGTTCCACAGGTTCGCGAACGTCGGCACGTCGGCCGAATGGCCGAAGTGCATGCCGGTCAGCAGGATCGCCACGCCGCCGCCGATCATTGCGACGATCGCGCCGACCTTGATGATCGACAGCCAGAACTCGAGTTCGCCGAACACCTTCACGTGGCACAGGTTCAGCCCGCAGATGATCGCGACGACGCCGAGCACCCAGATCCATTGCGGGACATCCGGAAACCAGAAGCCCATGTAGATGCCGAACGCGGTGATGTCGGCGATCGCGACGATCACCATTTCGAGCGTGTAGGTCCAGCCGGTGACGAAGCCGGCAAACGGGCCGAGGTTCTCGGTCGCATAGTGGCCGAACGAGCCGGCGACGGGTTCGCGCACGGCCATCTCGCCGAGCGCGCGCATCACCATGTAGACGGCCGCGCCGCCCAGGATGTACGCCAGGATCACGGCCGGGCCCGCGAGCTGGATCGCGGACGCCGAACCGTAGAACAGGCCCGTGCCGATCGCCGAACCCAGCGCGAGAAAGCGGATGTGCCGCGCGCTCAGGTGGCGCTGCAAGTTTTTCATCGTGTCTCCGATATCGTTATGCGACGGACCGGGCGAGCGGGGCCGGTCCGATTGCGTCAAGTTGTCTATACAACTTGATTGTGAACGAATGATAACAAGCCGGGCCGGATGACCGGAATCGGGTATTCCCTGACTGGCGCGACGGGCGCAACAGGGGGCAGGGCGGTCGCGCATGGAAGGCGCGGGCCGCCTGGAACGCTCGGGTCATGCTTCGGGGATCGCTGAATCGGGTAGCGCCGGTGGCCGATCCGCGGCATGCGCGGGCCGGCCACCGGCGGGGTAAAGCCGCGGTCAGGCGGGCAGGCGGATCACGCTCGCATCCTTGCGGATCAGCAGCGACGACGCGAGCATCTGCTTGCACTGATGTGCGAGTACCTTCAGGTCGTGCGTGAGCTCGGCACCCACCGCATCGGATTTCTCCGCGGACACGACCATCGCGTCGAGGTCGCGCGTGATCTGCTTCGACGCGTCGAGCTGATCGGCGGGCGGCGGCTCGCCGGCCTCGGCCTTCTCGAGATTGTCGAGCACGGCGGCGAGGCCGCGGTGCAGCGCATCGTCGTGAAGGATGTTGCCGTCGGCTGCGCAGGCCGTGCGGATCAGCGGCGCGGCCGCCGTGATCTGCGCGCCGAGCACGTGGGTCTGCACGAGCAGGTCGTTCAGTTCCGGCACGAAGCGCTGGTGCGCCTTCGGCTCGATCATCATCCGCTGGAACGCCTGCCCGAGATTCGCAAACGCGATGTGTACGTCCTTGCGCGCGAGGCGGTAGCGGTAGTCGTCGTCGAGGGTCGTGGCCGGCGCCTCGATGGCCGCGGCGACGACCGGCACGACGGCCGCGCCGTCGGCGGCCGGCACGGGCGGCGGCGACACGCCGCGCCCGGCCCGCCACACGGCCTCGAAATACTTGCGGGTCGCGGTGAGCATGTCGGCCACCTGCTTGCCCATCAGCCGGTATTCCCAGTACGGGAACAGCCGGCTCGCGGCGATCGCGATCATGCAGCCGACCACGGTGTCGATCGCGCGCTCGCCGATGATCCGCATGCTGCCCGGCGCGAGCAGGTGGAACATCAGCAGCACGTACGACGACGTGAACACGACGCTCGCCGCGTAGTTGAACAGCAGCAGGCTGTAGCTCATCACCATCGACCCGAACATGATCGCGATCAGCAGGTGCGGCTCCTTCACCGTGTAGATCAGCGCGATGCTCGCCGCGCAGCCGATCAGCGTGCCGATGATCCGCTGCGCGTTGCGCTGCTTGGTGAGCGAGTAGCCGGGTTTCAGGATGATGATGGTCGTCATCACGATCCAGTACGCGTTCGTGAGCGGCAGCAGCCGGCCGAGCCAGAACCCGACCGCCACCGCGATCGTCACGCGCAGCGCGTGGCGGAAGCTCGGGGAACGCATGTTCAGGTTCGAGAAGATCAGGAGCGGCGACATCCGGCGGCGCTGCAGGAAGCGCGTGAGCGCCTTGTCGATCTTCAGTTCGGTTTGCTGCGGATCAGCGTGGCCCGACAGGTTGCGGCGCATCCGGTCGATCAGGCGCGTCGCGCTCCAGATGCGCCGGAACGTGGCGAGCACGGCCGCATACGCCTCCGCGTTGGTGGCCGGGAAGTTCTTCTTGCGCATCAGCTCGATCTCGTACTCGATCGCGCGCAGCTCGGCCTTCACGCTGATCCGCGAATGCGGGGCGCGGTTTTCGAGCACCGCGAGGCCGATCTCCTCGAGATCGGCGGCCGCCTTGCCGATCAGGTCGCGATAGAAGATGATCAGGTCCGAGCCGCCGAACGTGTTGCGCACCAGCGGGTAATCGGTGTGCGCGCCGACGAACAGTTCGTGCAGGTCGACGCTGTTGATGAACAGGTTGTACATCGTCGTGCGGCCGGGATCGAGCTTGCCGCGGCGCAGCTTCGGCAGGTTGCGCAGCACGATGTCGCGCGCGGTTTCCTGGGTTTCGACCGCCGTGATCTGCTTGGCGACGAGATTGCGGTAGCACTCGTCGAGATCGGCATCGAGGTCGTAGAACTGCGCGCGCGCGAGCAGGTAGTCGGCGCAGGCGAACAGGCTCTCGGCCAGCGCCTGCTGCTCGATCCGGCGCGCCTGCCATCGCGACACGAGCGTGGCCCAGTACGTGTACCAGAGGCCGCCCGCGAGAATCCAGCCGGCGTTGATGAACGCCTGCAGCGGCGTGAACTTCTCCTCGAGCGTCATCACCATCATGAACAGCGTCGCGAAGCTGATCTGCGGCCAGCGGTTGCCGTAGACGACGATCAGCGACAGCACGAAGGTGAGCGGCACGATGGTGAGCCACAGCACGAAGATGTTCGGTGTGGCAAGGCCGGTCGCGAGCGCGGCCAGAAAGCCGATCACGCTGCACGCGAGCATTTCGTTGTGCTTGTACTTGAGCGGGCCCGGCATGTCGACGACGCAGGCGCCGAGCGCGCCGGTCGAGATCGTGAAGCCGAGCTCGCGGTTGTGAAACACGATCAGGCACAGCACGGCCGGCAGCGAAACGCCGACCGCGATCCGCAGGCCGCCGAAAAAGTACTGGCTGTAGAAAAACTTTCTGATTTCGACCGAATAGCGCATCGATGGACTGAATGGCAGACGAAGACGCCCGGGGCGGCGTATTGACTGGCGACGAGTCTATCGTATTTCGCGGTCCGCAAAACCTGGCTTTCCGGCCGAGGTTCGCGGAGGCGGTCCATTTGCTATCCTTGGTGATCCTGTTCGCCCGGCCCTGCCCGCGCGAGGTTCCGACGCCTGCTTCATGCTCCATCTCTTCTATTCGAACCGTCACGAAACGCTGGCCGACGCGCTGCTCGAGGATCTGGCCGCGTTCCCGGCCCGCAACGGCCCGTGGGCGCCGCAACAGGTCATCGTGCCGAGCGCGGCGCTGCGCCGTCGCCTCGAGCTCGACATCGCCGCGCGCAACGGCGTATGCGCGAACGTCGAGTTCACGTATCTCGCGCAATGGCTGTGGGCGCAGATCGGCCGCGTGCTGACGGTGCCCGCGCGTTCGCCGTTCGCACCCGACCGCCTCGTGTGGCGCTGCTACCGGCTGTTCGCGCAGGCATCCGACGGTGCGCCGTGGCTCGCGTCGCCGCGGCTGGCCGCGTATCTGTCCGCGTCCGACGATGCGATGCGCTACGAGCTTGCCCACCGCGTCGCGGCCGTGCTCGACCATTACCTGACCTATCGTCCCGAGTGGCTCGCCGCGTGGCAGGCCGGCGAGTCCGTGCTCGCGGGCGACGGCGCGCCGCGCGGGATCAGCGACGCCGCGCGCGACGACGAGCGCTGGCAGGCCGCGCTGTGGCGCGCGCTGCTCGCCGAGCTGAGCGACAGCGGCACGCCGCCGGCGCACCGCTTCCTCGTCGAGGCGCGCCATCTCGATCCCGAAACCGTCGCGCGCGCACGCACGCACTGGCCGGAATCGGTCAGCGTGTTCGCGCTGCCGACGATGCCGCCGCTGCACGTCGCGTTGCTGCGCGAGCTGTCGCGCTGGATCGACGTGCGCGTCTATGCGCTGAACCCGTGCCGCGAATTCTGGTTCGACATCGTGACCGCCGCGCATGCCGAGGCGCTCGACGCGGCCGGGCGCCTCGACTACCAGGAGGTCGGCCATCCGCTGCTCGCCGAATGGGGCAGGCAGACCCAGGCGCAGCTGCACATGCTGCACGAACTGACGGAAAGCGCCGCGTCGGGCGACGCGTCGCGTTTCGTCGAGAATCCCGCGCCGACGTGGCTCGCGCGTGTGCAGAACGCGATCCTCGAACTGCGGCCCGAGGCCGAAGCCGGCGATCCTCCGGCCGAGCGCGGCATCGAGGTGCACGTGTGCCACAGCCTCGCGCGCCAGCTCGAGGTGCTGCACGACCGGCTGCTCGCGTGGTTCGACGCCGACGCGAGCCTGCAGCCGTCCGACGTGCTCGTCGCGGTCGCCGATCTCGCGGCGGCCGGGCCGTTGATCGACGCCGTGTTCGGCACGGCCGGCAGTGGCGGTGCACGCGTGCCTTACCGCATCACCGGCCTGCCGCCTTCGCAGGCGAACCCGGTCGCGCGCGTGCTGCTCGACTGGCTCGCGTTGCCGGAGCGGCAGGTCGGTGCGCCCGAGCTGGTCGAATGGCTGCGTGTCGACGCGGTGTCGGCACGCTACGGCATCGACGCGACGGCGCTCGAGACGGTGCAGACCTGGCTCGCGGCCGCCGGCGCGCGGCGCGGGCTGTCGCCGCTCGCGAGCGACGATGCGGCCGTGCCGTCGCCGCGTCATACGTTCTCCGATGCGCTCGCGCGGCTCTTTCTCGGTTATGCGATGCCGGAAGGCGCGGCACCGGTCGGCGCGTGGCTGCCGATCGAAGCGGCCACCGGCAGCGAGGCCGAACTGCTCGGCCGGCTCGCACGCTTCACCGACGACCTCGACGGCTTCGCGCGGCGGCTGGCCGAATCGCATACGCCGCACGGCTGGAGCGAACTGTTCGCCGACACGCTCGCGCGTTTCTTCGATTCGGGCGCCGCGTATGCGGATGCGCTCGCGGGCGTGCGCGACGCGCTCGACGCGATGCTGGCCGCGATGACGGAGGGGGCGCCCGACGAAGCGCTGCCGGCGGCCGTCGTCCGGGCCGGGCTGGCCGCCGCGCTCGACGATCCGGCGCGCGGCGGGGTGCCGTGGGGCGGCGTCACGTTCTCGTCGCTGACGAGCCTGCGCGGGCTGCCGTATCGCGTCGTCTGCCTGCTCGGGATGGACGATGGCGTGCTGCCGAGCCTCGCGCGCGCGGACGAATTCGACCTGATGGCCGTGTTGCCGAAGCTCGGCGATCGCCAGCGCCGCGACGACGAGCGCAACCTGTTTCTCGACCTGCTGCTCGCCGCACGCGACCGGTTGCTGATTGCGTACACGGGCCGCAGCATTCGCGACAACGCGCCGTTGCCGCCCGCGGCACTCGTCGACGAATTGCTCGACCATCTCGCGCTCGTCACGGCAGGCCCCGACGCCGCGCCGGACGCGGTCGATGCCGCGCGGCGCGCGTTCATCGTCGAGCATCCGCTGCAACCGTTCGCGGCCGCGTATTTCCAGCCCGGCAGCGCGCTCGTGTCCTATGACGCCGAGCGGGCGACGCTCGCGTCGCTGCTCGCCGCCGAAGCGTCGCGCGACGGCCCGCGCGAATTGCCGTTCTTCGCGCAGCCGCTGCCGGCCGAACCGGTCGAGCCCGTCGCATTCAGCGAATTCGAACGCTTCTGGCGCCATCCGGCGCGCGCGTTGCTGCGCGGCCGGCTCGGCATCGTGCTTGCCGACGCGCAGGCCGAACTGCTCGATACGGAACCGTTCGCGCTCGACTTCGCCGGCAGCGATGCGCTCGCCGAGCGCGTGCTGCCGCTGCTGATCGAATCGGACGAGGGCGGCGTGCACGATCATGCGCTGCGCATCGCGGACGCGAGCCCCGAACTGCCGGGCGGCGCGACGGGCGCCGTGTGGCGCGACCAGGCGCTCGGCTCGATGACGCAGCTGGCGTCGAACGTGCGTCGTGCGCTGGCCGACGGGATGGAGCGGCGGTCGTTCTCGCTCGCCGTCGTGCCCGCCTGGCCCGATACCGAGCAGGCGTTGTTCGGCGCGCACGACGCGCTGCTGTCGGGCGACGCGGTGAGCGCGCCGCTTGAACTGCACGGCACGCTGAACCGGCTGACGCAGGCCGGGCAGATCATCTACCGTTATGCGAGGCCGAGTGCGCGCGACTACCTGTCCGCGTGGCTTGCGCATCTCGTCTACTGCGCGATCGAGCCCGGCGGCCCGCGCCGCACGCTGTGGTTCGGCAGCGGCGGCGCGTTCGAGCTGACGCCTGTCGCCGCGCCGCTCGAGCAGCTCGCACCGCTTGCCGCGCTGTTTCGCGCGGGGCGGCGCATGCCGCTGCGGTTTTTCCCGCGCAGCGCATGGGCGCGGGTGTCCGACGGCGAGGCCAAGGCCGCGAGTGTCTGGATCAACGAACGGGTCGTGAGCGAAGCCGACGATCCGGCCATCGCGATCGCATGGCGCGGCGCGCATGCGTCGCTCGACGAGCCGTTCGCCACGCTCGCGCGGCTCGTGTTCGATCCGCTCGTCGAGCATCTGAAGGAGGTCGCATGAGCGCCGTGTCGCAGCCGCAGCAGGCGCTCGAACTCGACGTGTTCGCGTGTCCGCTCGATGGCGTCAACCAGATCGAGGCATCGGCCGGCACCGGCAAGACCTGGAACATCTGCGCGCTCTATGTGCGCCTGCTGCTGGAAAAGGATCTCGGCGCGGACGAAATCCTCGTCGTGACTTTCACGAAAGCCGCGACCGCGGAGCTGCACGAGCGGATTCGCGGCCGGCTCGCGCAGCTTGCGCATGCGCTCGACACGGGTGACGACGGCGGCGATCCGTTCATCGAGCGCCTGCTCGAGACGACGCTCGGCGAAGGTGGCGAGCTCGATCCCGAAACGGCCGCGAAACGGATCCGGCGTGCGTTGCGCGCGTTCGATCAGGCGGCCATCCATACGATCCACGCGTTCTGCCAGCGCGCGCTGCAGGAAGCGCCGTTCGCGGCCGCGATGCCGTTCGCGTTCGACATGGAGGCCGACGATGCGTCGCTGCGCTTCGAACTCGCGGCGGATTTCTGGCGCACGCGCGTCGAACCGGCGGCCGCGCGCTGGCCGGGTTTCGCGACCTGGCTCGTCGAATCGGGCGCCGGGCCGGCCGCGCTCGATGCGCAGCTCGCGCGCCGGCTGAAGAAGCCGCTCGCCGCGCTGCGCTGGGACGGCGTGACCGAGCCCGACGAATCGGCCGAGGCCGCCGCGGCCGAATGTTTCGCTGAGGCCGGGCGGATGTGGACGGCCGAGCGCGAAGCGATCGATGCGTTGCTGCGCGCCGCGCAGCCCGCGCTCAACCAGCGTTCGCACAAACCCGAAGCAGTTGCCGATGCGCTCGCCGCATGGGCCGCGCATTTCGCGCAGGGCGACGCGACGGCTGCGCTGCCGAAGGCCGCGCTGAAGCTCACGCGCACCGCGCTCGTGAAGGCGACGAAAAAAGGCGGCGCGACGCCCGAACACGCGTTCTTCGACGTGGCGGACGCGCTCGAGGCGGCCGTGGCGGCGGCTGAAGCCGCGCAACGCGCGCGCTGGCTCGCGCTGATCGCCGAATGGCTCGACATGGCGCCGGGCGAGCTGGCCGAGCGCAAGCGCACGCGGCGCATCGTGTCGTTCGACGATCTGCTGGCGAACCTGTACCACGCGCTGCATGCGCATCCGTGGCTCGCCGAGACGCTGCGCGCGCGCTATCCGGCCGCGCTGATCGACGAGTTCCAGGATACCGACCCGCTGCAGTTCGCGATCTTCGACCGGATCTTCGCGCCGGGCGGCCCGCTATTCCTCGTCGGCGATCCGAAGCAGGCGATCTACAGCTTCCGCGCGGCCGATCTGCATACCTATCTGGCGGCGCGCGCGCGGGCGAGCGCATGCTACACGCTCGCGGTCAACCAGCGCTCGACGCCCGCGATCGTCGATGCGTGCAACCGCTTCTTCATGTCGAATCCGCGCGCGTTCGTGCTCGACGGGCTCGACTATTACGCGGTGCGTGCCGGCACGCGCGTGCGCGCGCCGTTCGTCGACGACACCGATCCGGGCCCGGCAGGCGACTTCCGGGTGTGGGCGTTGCCTGGCGGTGAAGGCACGTTGCTCAAGCGTGATGCGCAGGCACGGGCCGCGCAGGCCTGTGCCGCCGAGATTGCCCGGCTGATGCGGGGCGCGCGCGAAGGGCGCGTTCGGCTCGGCGAGTCGCCGCTGTCGCCGGGCGATATCGCGGTGCTCGTGCAGACGCACCGGCAGGGCAGTCTCGTGAAGCGCGTGCTGGCCACGTGGGGCATCGGCAGCGTGGAACTGGCGCAGGCCTCGGTGTTCTCGACCGGCGACGCGGAGCAGCTTGAACGCGTGCTGGCGGCGATCGATGCGCCGGGCGACCTGCGTCGGCTGCGCGCGGCGCTCGCAGCCGACTGGTTCGGCCTCGATGCCGGCGCACTGTGGCGGATGGAGCAGGGCGACGGTGATGCGTCACACGAAGCGTCCGCGGCTGACAGCGCCGACGCGATGAGCTGGGTCGAGCGCTTCTCGCGGTACCGGCTGCTGTGGCGCGAACGCGGTTTCGCGGTGATGTGGCGCACGTTCACGCGCGAATTGCGGATCGCCGAGCGGCTGATGGCCGGCGCGGACGGCGAGCGTCGCGTGACCGACATCAACCATCTGGCCGAACTGACGCAGGCACGCGCGTCCGCGCAGCCGGGCATCGCGCCGACGCTGCGCTGGCTTGCCGCGCAACGGCTCGACGGCGGCGGCGAGGAAGCGCAGTTGCGGCTCGAATCCGATCGCAACCTCGTGCAGATCGTTACCGTGCACAAGTCGAAAGGCCTCGAATACGCGATCGTGTTCTGTCCGTTCCTGAACGACGGCGGGTTGCGCGAGCCGCCCGCGTCCGCGTTGCCCGATGCGCGCGAATACCACGACGATGCGGGCGACGCGGTGCTGCATTACGGGTGCGACGACGAGGCGGCCGCGCATGCGGCGCAGCAAGCGCTGCGCGAGCAGGCCGCGGAGCGCGCGCGGCTCGTCTACGTGGCGCTCACGCGTGCGGTCTATCGCTGCTACGTCGTCGCCGGGCCGTACCTGTCGTCGCGCTCGACGCGCGAGGCGCGACGCAGCGTGCTCAACTGGCTCGTCGCCGGCGCCGGCCAGTCGTTCGATGCATGGCTCGACGAGCCGCCCGACGAAGCCGCGCTCGATACGGCGTGGCACGCGCTCGCGGGCGGCCCCGTGAGCGTCGCGCCGCTGCCGGCGCCTGCGCGCCCCGAGCGTCTGGCGGCCGGGCACGACGCGTCGCAGACGCTCGCGGCGCGCCATGCGACGCGCGTGCTGCGCGATGCCTGGCGGATGGCCAGCTTCAGTTCGCTGACCGCGTCGATGGCGCGCGAGGAGGCGGGCGTCGCGGCCGTGCCGGATGACGAACTGCGGCCCGACCACGATGCGCTTGCCGCGGTCGCGCCGGATGCCGAGTGGCTGTTGGCCGATACGGTTGCGCCCGAACCGCCGGACGACGACATCCTCGTGTTCCCGCGCGGCGCGGCGGCCGGCGAGTGCCTGCACCGCCTGTTCGAGCTCAGCCGGTTCACGGAGCCCGAGTCGTGGCCGAAGGCCGCGCTCGGTGCGCTGCACGACCGGCCGGTCGAGGCCGGGCCCGAACTCGCGACACGTCTGCCGGCGATGATGGTGCAACTGGTCGATGACGTCGTGCACACCGAGCTCGTGCCGGGCATGCGGCTCGTCGATCTCGATCCCGAGAAGCGGCTCGACGAAATGGGGTTCCTGTTCCCGGCGCCGTCGCTCGACCTGATGGCGCTACGCCGCCTGCTGGTCGCGCACGGCTACCCGGACGTTGCACTGGAGGCGGGCATGCTCGCCGGTTTCATCAAGGGTTTCATCGACATGATCGTCGAACACGACGGCCGCTTCTGGATCGTCGACTGGAAGTCGAACCATCTCGGCACGACGCCGGACGCCTATGGCCCGCGCGCGCTCGACGTCGCGATGGCCGACCACGCGTATCACCTGCAGGCGCTGCTCTATACGGTCGCGCTGCATCGCTACCTGCGCGGGCGGCTGCCCGATTACGACTACGACACGCATGTCGCGGGCTACCTGTACCTGTTCGTGCGGGGTGTACGGCCCGGCTGGCGCAGCGGCGGCGAGCCGGCCGGCGTGCATGCGCGGCGGCCCGCGCGCGCGCTTGTCGACGCACTCGACCGGATGATGGAAGGGGGCCGAGGATGAACGCGCAGGACGATACGCTCGAATTCACCGGCGGCCTCGTCGCGCGGCTGCCCGAGCCCGCCGATTTCGGCATCGCGCTCGCGGAAGGTTTCGCGAGGCGGATCGGCGATCTCGCTCGCCGCGCCGGCGCGCCGGCCGCGGCCGCGCGCTGGGCAGCGCGCGCCGCGTTCGCGACGAGTCGTGCGACGGCAGGCGGCCACGTGTGCGTCGCGCTCGGCGCGCTCGCGCAGCGCTACGAAACACCGCTCGACGAGGTTCGCGCGGCGCTCGCCGCGAGCGGCGTGGTCGCGTTCGGCACGCTCGCGCGGGGCGACGAGCGGCCGCTGATCGTCGACCGCCACGACCACCTGTACCTGTCGCGCTATTTCGACTACGAACGGCGGCTTGCCGATGCGCTCGTCGCGCAGGCCGGTGCGACCGTGCCGGACGAAGGTCTCGCGCCCGACCGGCTGCGCGACAGTCTCGCGCGTTACTTCGGGCCGTCGAACGGCGAAGTCGACTGGCAGCGCGTCGCGGCGATCGTCGCGCTGACCGGCCGCGTGACGATCGTCAGCGGTGGCCCGGGCACGGGCAAGACGACGACCGTCGTCGGCGTGCTGGCCTGTCTGCTCGATGCGCATCCGGGGCTGCGCGTCGCGCTGGCCGCGCCGACCGGCAAGGCCGCGCAGCGGATGCAGGAGGCATTGCATGCGCGGGCCGGCGACCTGCCGCCCGAACTCGCGGCGCGCCTGCCCGATACGTCGTACACGCTGCACCGGCTGCTGGGCGGCGGCGGGGCGGCCGGTTTCCGGCATCATCGCGACAATCCGCTCCCGTACGACCTGATCGTCGTCGACGAGGCATCGATGATCGACGTCGCGCTCGCCGCGCATCTGCTCGATGCGCTCGCGCCGGGCGCGCGGCTCGTGCTGCTCGGCGACAAGGATCAACTGGCCGCGGTCGAGGCGGGTGCCGTATTCGCGGAGCTGAGCGCGCGACCCGCGTTTACCGCCGCGGCGCGTACGCGCATCGCTCAGGCGCTCGGCATCGACGAGGCGGCATTCGTCGCGGCGTTGCCGGTGCAGGACGAGGCCGTGGTCGCAGCCGTTCCCGCTGCGCATCCGGTTTCCGCCGCGGCCCGCGTCCCGGCGCCGCCATCGGCCACCACACGCAAGCCGGCGTCGCGACGGAAGGCCGATGCGAGACAGGCATCGCTCTTCGACGACGAACCGCAGGATGACGAGGTTTCGTCGTCCAACGTCGCGCCGCCGCCGACCGAAACCGGTGAAGCTGGCGATGCAGGCGAGGCCTCCGCATGGATCGAGGTCGACGAACTGGCGTGGCTCGACGCCGTCGAGCTGCCGCCGTTCGACGCAGGCGACGTGGCGCTTGCGTCGATCACATCGAACCCGCCGGGCGAACCCGCCGCCGCGTCCGCCGCGCCCACGCCCGCACCGGCACCGCTCGCCGACTGCGTGGTCTGGCTCGAACGCAACTACCGCTTCGGTCTCGATTCGCCGATCGGGCGGCTGTCGCTCGCGATCCGCAGCGGCGACGTGCAGGCCGCGCTCGACGCGCTGCCCGCCGACGATTCGGCGGCTGCGTCGTTCCATGACGATGCGGGCGAGTCGCTCGCGACGTCGACGCTCGAGCGGCTCGCGCGGCGGTTCGGTGCTTACCTCGACGCGTTGCGCGACGCGCTGGCCGCGCCGGTGCCCGATCCGCTGCCGCTGTTCGACGCGCTCAACCGGTTCCGGATCCTGTGCGCGACCCGCAGCGGCTTGCGCGGCGCGGAGCACGTCAATGCGCTCGTGGCCGCGCACGTGCGCCACGCGGCGCGCGTGCCGCTGGCGGTCGGCGCGCACTGGTTCACGGGGCGGCCGATCATGGTGACGCGCAACGACTACGCGCTCGGGCTGTTCAACGGCGATATCGGCATTGCGCTGCCCGACGCGCACGGCGTGCTGCGCGTGTGGTTCCGGCGTGCGGACGGCACCGCGCGCGCGGTGTCGCCGGCCGCGCTGCCGCCGCACGAAACCGCGTTCGCGCTGACGGTCCACAAATCGCAGGGCTCGGAATTCGACGAAGCCGCGCTCGTGCTGCCGGCATCGTTCGGTCGTGTGCTCACGCGCGAACTCGTCTATACGGCCGTCACGCGTGCCCGCACGCGCGTGCAGGTGATCGGGCCGCGGCGCGTGCTGGCGCAGGCGGTCGCGACGCGCACGCAGCGCGATTCGGGGCTCGCGGCACGCGTCGACGAGGCGCTGGCACGGCGCCGCATGGAGGCGTCGCGATGATGATCCGCTATACGCTCGATCCGGCCGAGGTCGAATGGACGGCCGTGCGCGCGCAAGGCGCCGGCGGGCAGAACGTGAACAAGGTGTCGAGCGCGATCCACCTGCGCTTCGACATCCGTGCGTCGTCGTTGCCGCCTGTCATCAAGGAGCGGCTTCTCGCGCTGTCCGACCAGCGCATCACGCGCGACGGCATCGTCGTGATCAAGTCGCAGGAATACCGCACCCAGGAGAAAAACCGCGAGGCCGCGCTGGCGCGCCTCGATGCATTGATCGCCGGCGTTGCGTTCACGCCGCGCGCACGGGTCGCCACGCGGCCGACGCGCGCGTCGAAGGAGCGGCGGCTCGAGCACAAGTCGCGCCGCAGCGCGGTGAAGTCGGGAAGAGGGAAGGTGATCGACTGACGAATGGTCGGGCGGACGAGCCGCGGGTGCGGCAGCCGGGCGCTCGCACCCGCGCCGGTTACCGCATCACGGTCCCGGCGCTGTCGAGTACGAAGTCGACGCAGAACACGACGAGCCGGCTCTGCGCGCGGATCGCGACGGCGGCCGTATAGCAGTCGCGGCCTTCCGTCAGCGAGAAATGCGGGCCCATCAGCGCGACGCGTCCCGGCGCGGCGATCGCGCGCTGGAAATACGGGCGCCGCGACCAGTTGCTGTGGGTCTCCGGAAAGAGCGGTGCGAGGCGGGTGACGCCGGCCTGGCCGTCGTCGGCGGGCGCGCCGATCGACGGCAGGAACTGCTCGCCGGTTTCGTCGGTGACGAACACGCGGCGGGCGGCCGGCACCGCGAACACGCGATGCGCGGCGTCCTGCAAGTTGCCGCTCGCGGAAAATGCGGCCGCGCCGGTCAGCACGAGCCGCTCGATCGCGTCGAAGCCCGGCTGCTCGGCGACGACCGGCGTGTGCCGGCGGGCGATGAAGCGCTGCCACGCGGCGTCGAGCATCGCGGGTGCTGCCGCGCTGGCATGGGCGATCGATGCGTCGGGCTGGCCGAACTGGAAACCCTGCACGAAATCGATGTCGGCTTCCATCAGCGCCTGCAGCGAATCGTCATTCTCGACGCCCTCGGCGAGCACCATCGCGCCGGCCTGGTGCAGCATCGACACGAGGTGATGCATGATGCGGCGATCGTCGGCCGAACCGGTCGAACGTTCGACGAGCGAGCGATCGAGCTTGACGATGTCGGGGCGCGCGCGCCACACGCGGTCGAAGTTCGAGAATCCGGTGCCGAAATCGTCGATCGCGATCAGGAAGTCGCGATGCTGGATCATGTCGATCGTGCGGGCGAGCGCGGCTTCGTCGCGCGACGGCTGTTCGACGACCTCGAGCACGATGCGGTTCGGCGGCAGCGCGAAATGCCGGCACAGCGCCTCGACGAATTCGCGCTGCACGAGGCCCGAGTCGAGCACGCGCGGCGTGACGTTCAGGAACAGCCAGCCGTCGCCGATGCCCTGAGCGACGAAGTTGGCCGTATGCAGGCAGCGCGCGAGCCGGTCGAGCAGCAGCGCGTCGGCGTCGGCGCGCGTCTTGTCGAACAGGGCGGCGGGCGAGATCAGTGCGCCGTTCGCGTCGACGACGCGCAGCAGCGCCTCGTAACCGACGACCCGCTTGTGCGTGATCGACAGCACGGGCTGGAACACGCTGCGCAGCGTCGTGGTGCGATAGGTGGCGACCCAGCCGCCGGGCGTCGGCGTGAGACGGTCGAGCAGGGAGTCGAGCGAGAGGTCGCGGGCGGGCTTCATGTCAACGGAGCCCGGGGGCGAGCGGCGGGGCGGTAGCGCGCCGCCGCGCTGAAGCGGTCGCACGCGCCGGCGGACGCGAAAGGACGTGAGACATCGAGGCCGCCTTCTGCGGGTAAGTGTTCGGAGTGTAACGGGAATGGGGCCGCTCGCGTATCAGGGAAACTCCAGACGCACGCGGGTATGCGGCTGCGGCCGGCGCCGCCCGCATGCGTGCCGCGCATGACCGCCGCGGCGCGAAGGGCGCCGCCGCCGCACATGACAACCCGGCGGCATGGTGCGCACGATGAGGCGAGGCGGGCAATCCCGGCGGCCGGCAGGGCCGCGAGCGCATGTCGCCGTCAGACGAATGCCGGCGGCGCTGCGGCACCCTCCACGGCGGCGCGGAGAACAGCCGGCACCCGGTCGGAAGGCATCACGGCCCGACCGATGGCGATACGTGCACCCGAATGAATCGTCAGGTCGCTTCGCCGCTGCGCGGCCGGATCCCGGGAATCCGCTTGATCACGCCGGTCGCGAGCGCGGTGCCGACGAGCACGATCGCGCAGCCTTCGATCATCACGGCCGACA
Source organism: Burkholderia sp. 22088 (assembly GCF_052045915.1). NCBI lineage: Bacteria > Pseudomonadati > Pseudomonadota > Betaproteobacteria > Burkholderiales > Burkholderiaceae > Burkholderia > Burkholderia sp. 22088. Next base: position 108,051 of record NZ_JBQEPY010000004.1, on the reverse strand, counting down.
CGTGTTCGCCGAGGAACAGCGCGCCCCACAGCAGGCCGAACACCGGAATCACGAACGTCACGGTGATGGCGCGGGCGGGGCCGACATGCGCGATCAGGTAGAAGTAGATGAAATACGCGATGCCCGTGCAGGCGACGCCGAGCGCGAGCACCGAGCCCCACGCGTGCGCGCTGACCGGCGCGGCCGGCCAGGTGGCGATCGCGAACGGCAGCAGCAGGACGGTCGAGCCGATCATGCTGCCGGTCGCGTTGACGAGCGGATCGACGCCGGTCAGCTTGCGCTTCGTGTAATTGGCCGCGATGCCGTACAGCAGCGTCGCGCCGAGTGCCGCGGCGGCGGCGAGCGCGGTCGCGGCGGCGCCCGTTTCGCCATGCGCATTCGCGATCTGGTTCCACACGAGCGTGAGCACGCCGGCGAACCCGATCACGAGGCCGAGCGCACGCGGCAGCGACAGCTTGTCCTTCAGCCACAGGTAGGCCACGAGCGCGCCCCAGAGCGGCGTCGTCGCGTTGATCACCGACGTCACGCCGGCCGACAGCGTCAGCTCGGCGAACGCGAACAGGCAGAACGGGATGCCCGAGTTCAGTGCGCCGACGACGAACAACGGCCACGCGTGACGGCGCAGCCGGGTGCCGAGATCGGCGGGTTTGAAGCGCGTCAGCGCGAAGCCCGCGAGAAACAGCGCGCCGATACCGACCCGCAACGCCATCAGCGGCGCCACGCCGAGATCGACGACGCCGATCCGGATAAACAGGAACGACGCACCCCACAGGGCAGCGAGCACGGTCAGCAGAAGGGCGTTCTTGGGTGACATCGAGTGTGTAGGGCGGGGAAGGGATGCGGGAATCTTACACCCCGTTACCAGGCCGTCGTTTCACGTTTCGATGAAATGGCAAGAAACGGGAATGTCGCCGGTTGCCGGCACGCGATGGCCGCGTGCCGGCGGTCGAGCCCGGTCAGTGATGGCGCCAGCCGCCGTGTCCGCCGCGTCCGCCGAAGCCGAAATTGAGCGATACCGCCGGTCCCCAATAGCCGCCCCATGCGGGCGCGTAGGCAGGTGCCGGATAGTAATAGGCGGGGCCTGGATCGACATAGACGGGGGCCGGTGCAGCCGTATAGTAGCCGCCGGGATAATAGCCGTACGGGTAGTAGCAGCCGGCGAGCGTCACGCAGGCGAGCGCCGCGGCGACGAGGGTCCTGTTCATGATGTCTCTCCGGCGGAGCCGGCAATCGGCAGATGCTTAAGCTTAGGCCGCGCGCCGATGACACGGTGTGCAAAACGGTAACGGATCATTTCCGCACGGGCTGCCGGCCACATTGCGGCGCCGCATGCGAAAACGGCGCTTCCGCACCGCGAAAACGCCGTCTGGCCGACTATCGCGGCGCGTTGCGCCGCCTTTTACTTGCCGACCTGGTTGCCGATGATGCCGCCGGCCGCTGCGCCGCCGAGCGTCGACAGCGCGCTGCCGCCGATCGCCGCGCCGGCGACACCGCCGACACCCGCACCGATTGCCGTATCGCGCTGGCGTCGTGACATCGAATCGCAGGCCGACAGGCTGGCCACCGTCGCGACGAGCAGAGCGCATACCCCAAAACGCCGAATCGAGTTCATGATCGTTGTCCTTGTGGTAGTGAACGGAGGTCGCGCGACCGGCTGGCGACCGCGCATGACCCCAATCTACGCGCCGTCCCATGGGGCTGCTGTAAGGACTTGTTAAGGCTCGGGCGGTTTCGTAATCATTTGTTTCCCTCGCGCCGGCAGGCACGCGGTGTGCACACGCACAAAAAAGCCCGCTCGAAAGCGGGCTTGCGCAGCGCCGAAGCGCGAGACGCGGCGGTCCGGGCGGACCGCCGCGCGTGCTTATTGACGGTGATAGATCTCGGCGCCGGTCTTGACGAACTCGACCGCCTTGACTTCCATCCCCTTCTTCAGCGCTTCGGTCTCCGACACGCCCTGCTGCGCCGCGAACTCGCGCACGTCCTGCGTGATCTTCATCGAGCAGAAGTGCGGGCCGCACATCGAGCAGAAGTGCGCGACCTTCGCGGAATCCTTCGGCAGCGTTTCGTCGTGGAATTCGCGCGCCTTGTCCGGATCGAGACCGATGTTGAACTGGTCTTCCCAGCGGAACTCGAAGCGCGCCTTCGACAGCGCGTTGTCGCGCACCTGCGCACCCGGGTGGCCCTTCGCCAGGTCGGCGGCGTGAGCGGCCAGCTTGTACGTGATGATGCCTTCCTTCACGTCGTCCTTGTTCGGCAGGCCGAGGTGTTCCTTCGGCGTCACGTAGCACAGCATCGCGGTGCCGAACCAGCCGATCATCGCGGCGCCGATGCCGGACGTGATGTGGTCGTAGCCCGGCGCGATGTCGGTGGTCAGCGGCCCGAGCGTGTAGAACGGCGCTTCCTTGCACCAGTCGAGCTGGAGATCCATGTTCTCCTTGATCAGCTGCATCGGCACGTGGCCGGGGCCTTCGATCATCACCTGCACGTCGTGCTTCCACGCGATCTGCGTGAGCTCGCCGAGCGTCTTCAGCTCGCCGAGCTGCGCTTCGTCGTTCGCGTCGTAGATCGAGCCGGGGCGCAGGCCGTCGCCGAGCGAGAAGCTCACGTCGTACGCCTTCATGATCTCGCAGATCTCTTCGAAGTGTTCGTACAGGAAGCTTTCCTTGTGATGCGCGAGGCACCACTTCGCCATGATCGAGCCGCCGCGCGACACGATGCCCGTCATCCGGTTCGCGGTGAGCGGCACGTACTGCAGGCGCACGCCCGCGTGGATCGTGAAGTAATCGACGCCTTGCTCGGCCTGCTCGATCAGCGTGTCGCGGAAGATTTCCCAGGTCAGGTCCTCGGCCTTGCCGTTGACCTTTTCCAGCGCCTGGTAGATCGGCACCGTGCCGATCGGCACCGGGCTGTTGCGGATGATCCACTCGCGCGTTTCATGGATGTGCTTGCCGGTCGACAGGTCCATCACCGTGTCGCCGCCCCAGCGGATCGCCCATGTCATCTTGTCGACTTCCTCGCCGATCGACGACGTGACGGCCGAGTTGCCGATGTTCGCGTTGATCTTCACGAGGAAGTTGCGGCCGATGATCATCGGCTCGGATTCCGGGTGGTTGATGTTCGCGGGGATGATCGCGCGGCCGCATGCCACTTCCGAGCGCACGAATTCCGGCGTGATCTCGGCCGGCGCGTTCGCGCCGAAAGCCGCTGCGCCGAACGCCTGGCCCGGGTGCTGGCGGCCCATCATCGCGGCGAGCTTCGCGCCGTTCGGGCCGCTCGCCTTCAGGCTCTCGAGGTACTCGGCGCGGCGCTGGTTCTCGCGAATCGCGATGTATTCCATTTCCGGCGTGATGATGCCCTGGCGCGCGTAGTGCATCTGCGTGACGTTCTTGCCGGCCTGTGCGCGGCGCGGGTTGCGGTGCAGGCCCGGGAACCGCAGGTCGGCGGTGGCCGGGTCGGCCGCGCGCTCGAGGCCGTACCGGCTCGACAGGCCGCCGAGCACTTCGGTGTCGCCGCGTGCCTCGATCCAGCCCTGGCGCAGCGCGGCCAGGCCCGCGCGGATGTCGATCTTCGCGTCCGGATCGGTATAGGGGCCCGACGTGTCGTACACGTAGATCGGCGGATTCTTTTCGCCGCCGAAGCCGGTCGGCGTATCGGCCTGCGTGATTTCACGCATCGGCACGCGGATGTCGGGCTGCGAGCCGGTTACATAAACCTTGCGCGAATTGGGCAGCGGGGCGACAGCGGCGGCGTCGACGTGTGCGTCGGCGGACAGAAACTTCGGATTGGCGTTCATGCAATCTCCTGTATGAGCGCCGGACAGGCGCTTCGGCGCTTGCCCGGAGCCCTTGACGAATGTGGGGCTCGAGCTAAGCAGGAGACGAGGCTTGGTGAGGCGGCGGATTTCGTCAGAAGGATGGCGGCGAAATCCGTACGCTTCCCTGCGCTGGCATTATCCAGATCAGGTTCAAAGGGTATTTCTCACCCGCAATGCCGGTTGTTTGACCGCGCGCATTGCAGGACCCCCGCGTTAGCAGCGCACACGATACACTGGCTTCGCGGCGGTTTCAACCGGGAGAGAATCGGCTGCCCCGGTGCGGCCGCAGCATGGCGGGCGGTGCGATGGCCCGTCGAAATGGCAGCGCGCGTCGCCGCCGCATGGCCCCACGGCTCGGCCGGCCGGGGCGAAGCGGTGCAACATGGCGCGCTTTCGCGCAACCTCAAAAAAATTTTCGCAGCGGCTGTCATTTCCCGCGACGTCGTCCGTCTATTCGGCTCCTTAAACCCATGTGTTGGAGAGATGTCATGAAAAAAGTACTGATCGCCGCTTGCGTTGCCGCTATCGCCACGATCGCCACGGGCGCGTATGCGCAGAACGACGCGATGTCGCAGCCGGGTTCGTCGATGTCGAAGGACGCGATGGGCCACGACGCGATGGCCAAGGATGCAATGGGCCATGACGCGATGAAGAAGGACGGCATGAAGAAGCATGCGATGAAGAAAGACGCGATGAAGAAGGACGCGATGTCGCACGACGAGATGGGCAAGCCGTCGGGCGACAAGATGGCGCCGTCGAACTGACGGAGGCGGACGCGGCGCGGCCGGCGCGTGCGTCGCACGGCGGCCGCCCGCATCGCATCCTGTCTCGTCGACTCATTCCCGGAGTCTTCATCATGCAAACCGTTCCCGCTACCGGCCGCGCGACCGCCACGCCGCCCGCGCGCCCGATTCATCCGCTGTGGGTGCGCGCGAGCCACTGGCTCAATGCGCTCGCGGCGATCCTGATGGTGCTGTCCGGCTGGCGCATCTACGACGCGTCGCCGATCTATCCGCCGTTCGTGTTTCCGCACGGCATCACGCTGGGCGGCTGGCTCGGCGGCGCGCTGCAATGGCATTTCGCGGCAATGTGGCTGCTGGTCGGCAACGGGCTGTTCTACCTCGCGATGTCGATCGCGACGGGGCGCCTCGCGCGCAAGATGCTGCCGGTCACGCCGGCGTCGATATGGCGCGACGTGCGTGCCGCGCTGGGCGGACGGCTGTCGCACGACGACCTGAGCGTCTACAACGCGGTGCAGCGTGCCGCCTACCTGACCGCGATCGTCGATCTCGTCGTGCTGGTGCTGTCGGGGCTCACGATCTGGAAATCCGTGCAATTCCCGCTGCTGCGCGAATTGTTCGGCGGCTACGACAACGCGCGTGTCGTGCACTTCTGGGCGATGTCGCTGCTCGTCGCATTCGTTGTCGTTCACGTCGCGATGGCGCTGCTGGTGCCGCGCTCGCTGCTCGCGATGCTGCGCGGCCGCTGACCCGCGAGCCGCGGGCGAAGGAAATCATCATGTCGGAATCCGAATACAAGCGCGACGGTTCGCGCTGGACGCTCGATCGGAAGTCGCTCGAGCTGGACGTGCGTCGCGAGCTCGAGATGCCGTCGCGGCGCCTCTTCAACCGGCGCATCCTGACGCTCGGCGGCCTGACGATGCTGACCGGCTGCACGTTGAAGGACGACGCGTCGGTCAACACGTTCCTCGAGACGGTGTCGCGCATGAACGACCGCGTGCAGGCGTGGCTGTTCAGCGGCGAACGGCTCGCACCGACCTACACCGAAGCCGACATCACGCGACCGTTCCCGTTCAACGCGTATTACGGGATCGACGACGTGCCGCACGTCGATGCGTCGACGTACCGGCTCGTGCTGTCCGGCCGCGTGACGGGCAAGCGCGTGTGGACGCTCGACGAACTGTATGCGCTGCCGCACGCGGAGCAGATCACGCGACATATCTGCGTGGAAGGGTGGAGCGCGATCGGCCGCTGGGGCGGCACGCCGTTCGGCGCGTTTCTCGCACGGGCCGGCGCCGATACACGGGCGAAGTACGTGGGCTTCAAGTGCGCGGACGATTACTACGAGAGCATCGACATGCCGACCGCGCTGCATCCGCAGACGCTGCTCGCGTTCGACTACGACGGCCGCCGGCTGCCGCCGGAATTCGGCTTCCCGATGAAGCTGCGGATGCCGACCAAGCTCGGCTACAAGAACCCGAAGCACATCATGGAAATCTTCGTGACCGATACGTATCCGGGCGGCTATTGGGTCGATCAGGGGTACAACTGGTTCGGCGGATCGTGAGCGGTGCGTGGCATGCGGTGGCGGCGCGTGCCGCGATGCATCACGCGGATTCACGCACCTGGAGGTCGACGCGCAGGCCGACAGCCGCCGCCATGTTGACGAGCGCGTCGAGCCCGAACAGGTTGATCTTGCCGCGCAGCAGGTCGGAGACGCGCGGCTGCGTGACCCCCAGCTGTTTCGCGGCCTGGGCCTGGCTGAGCTCGAGCTGCGCGATGCGCTGCTTGAGCGCGATCATCAGTTCGGAGCGCAGCTTCATGTTCTCGGCTTCGGCCGGCTGGCCCTCGATTGCGTCCCAGACGCTCTCGTAACGTTCGTTGGTCATCGTTTCCTCTCCATCATCAGCGCGCAATAGCGCCGGGCGGCCAGTTCGATATCGGCCCTGGTCGTACGCGCCGATTGCTTCCGGAAGCAGTGAAGCACGTAGACGGCGTCGGCGAAGGTCGCGACGTAAATGATCCGGAATGCGCCGCTCGCATCGCGCAGGCGAATTTCCCGCACGCCGACGCCGACGGTGCGCATCGGCTTCCAGTCGTCCGGCGCCAGGCCGCGTTGCACTTGGTCGATCTGGTGGCCGGCTTCGCGTCGCGCGGGCAGCGGAAAGCCGCGAAGATCGGCGAGGGCGCTGCCGACGAAAACAACCGGCTTCGGCGGAAGAATGGTCGAATTATACAAAATTTTGTATGGGTGGTGCGGGTTTTGAAGGAAGGTCGCGCAGGGCGCGCGGCGCGTGAGTCGACCGTCACGATAAGGGGGAAGCAGTGGCCGGCGTGCAGGACTGGCCGTTCGGCCGATGCCTGGTTCGGGCGCGTTGGATCGCCGTTGGCGGTGGGGGCGAGCCGGCACCGGCAGCGCATGCGCGCGGCGTATCCGGCCCCCGATTTCACCCGCCCGGCGGCCGTAAAATGTCGCGCGGAAACATCATTCGCGATCCTTTCAGACAGGTCCGATGATGCTTTCGAATCCTTGATGCCATAATGCCGAGCGTGCGCAGCCGAAACGGTTGCGCGCATTTTTTTTGTCCCTCTGCCGCCGCCTGCCGGTTCTCTTTCGTCGCCGTTCGCACTGCCATGTCGTTCCGCACGTTCGCTCTGCCTTCCCGGTCCCGCCAGGACCGTTTGCCGGCATCGCCGGCGTCTTTCAGCGGAGCACGCGGCGCGACGTGCGGGCAGGCTGCGCGATGACGCCGCTCGACCGTCTCCTCGATTTCCTCGCCCGCTTCTCGTTCCGGATCCGCCTGCCGCAAAGCCGCGGCGGCCGCGTCGCGCTGGCGCTCGTGTTCATCTATTTCGTCTGGGGTTCGACCTACAGCGGCCTGCATTTCGCGCTGCAGTCGTTCCCGCCGCTGCTGCTGTCGGGGCTGCGCAACCTGCTCGGCGGGATCGGCCTGTTCATCTTCGCGCTGCGGCGCAAGCCCGAATGGCCGACGCCGCTCGAAATCCGCAATGCGGGGATCGTCGGCACGATGCTCGTCGCGCTGTCGTCCGGCACGATCGCGCTCGGGATCAGTTCGGTCAGCAGCGGCTCGGCCGCGGTGATGGTGGCCACGGTGCCGCTGTTCGCGACCGTGATCGCGGCGGTCGCCGGGCGGCCGGTCACGAAAGGCGAGTGGGCGGCCGTCGCGCTCGGGATGGTCGGCATCGTCGTGCTGAATTCGGGCGGCGCGGCCGCGCAGAATTCGGCGCTCGGCACGATCTGCGTGCTGGCCGGCGCACTGTTCTGGGCCGGCGGCGCGCATCTCGCGACGCGGCTCAAGCTTCCGTCCGACCTGTTCCTGTCCACGTCGCTGCAGATCGGCCTGGGCGGCATGATCTCGACGCTCGTTGCCTGGCTGATCGGCGAGCGCATCGAGCACGTGATGGTGGGGCCGGTGTTCGCGTTCCTGTACCTGATGGTGTTCTGCACGATGGCCGCGTACGTTGCGTACGGCTACCTGATCCGCCACACGAGCCCGATCATCGCGAGCAGCTGCATGTACGTGAACCCGATCGTCGCGGTCGCGCTCGGTGCGCTGCTGCTGGGCGAGCCGGTGACGATGGCGACCGTGGTCGCGACCGTCGCGATCCTCGGCAGCGTCGGGTTGTCGTTCGTGTTCGATCCGGCGCGCCGGCCCGCGGCGCGCGCGGCAGCCGCCGGTTCGGCGGCCGCGGCGGCCACGTCGGCGGCGGAGGCTTCGTCCGCACCCGAGCAGATCGCGGTGCCGGATGCGGCACCGATCCTGGCGCCTTCCGCCGTTCCACTGGCCGTGCCGACCCCGGCTGCCGTGATGGACCCCGCGGGTGTCGTGGATCCGGCGCCGGCGTTCGCGCCGCCGCCCGCCGCCGAACCGGCAGCGCCCCGCACCGACGCGTGACGCTGCCGTGGCCGGTCGCGTTCAGTCGCGCCGGCCGCCGCGATGGTGGAACCAGCCCGCCAGCGCGGTGAACGCCAGCCCGGTCGCGCACAAGCCGATCCAGCCGAACGCGTGCCATGCGGCCACACCGGCCGACGAGCCGAGCGCGCCGCCGATGAAATAGCACACCATGTACACCGTGTTCACGCGGCTGCGCGCCTCGGGTTTCAGCGCATAGATGCGCGACTGGTTCGAGATCTGCGCGGCCTGTACGCCGACGTCCAGCACGATCACGCCGATCACGAGCCCGACTAGGCTCGAGCCCGACAGCGCGAAGATCACGAACGACAGCGCGAGCAGCGCGATCGCGAGCGAGATGATCGCGCGCGGGCCGCGCTTGTCCGCGAAGCGGCCCGCGTAGGGCGCCGCGAGGGCGCCGGCCGCCCCGACGATCCCGAACAGGCCGGCTGCCTGCGGGCCGAGATGGAACGGCGCGCCGGCGAGCAGCAGCGTGAGCACGGGCCAGAACGCGCTGAATGCCGCGAACAGCGCGGCGCCCGTCAAAGACGCCTCGCGCAGCCCGCGCAGTTCGACTGCCAGATGCCACATCGAGCCGAGCAGCTTGCCGTACGACAGCGTCGACGTCGGCGAGCTGCGCGGCAGCCGCAGCACGATCACGGCGGCGAGCGCGACGAGCGCCGCGACTGACGCGGCGAACACCGCGCGCCAGCCGAAATATTCGGCGACGAAGCCGGCGGCCGTGCGCGCGAGCAGGATGCCGAGCAGCAGGCCGCTCATCACGGTGCCGACCGCGTGCCCGCGTTCGGCCGGCGGCGCGATCTCGGCGGCGAACGGCACGGCCTGCTGCGCGATCGTCGCGAGTACGCCGATCGCGAGGCTCGCGACGGCGAGCACGGCCAGCGACGGCGCGGCGGCCGCGACGATCAGCGCGACCGACAGGCCGGCGATCTGCATCAGGATCAGCCGGCGGCGGTCGAAGCGGTCGCCGAGCGGCGCGAGCAGGAACATGCCGGCCGCATAGCCGAGCTGCGTCGCGGTCGGCACCGCGCCGATCCACGAAGCGCCGTCGGGAAACGCGGAGCGGAAGCTGTCGAGCAGCGGCTGGTTGTAGTAGATGTTCGCGACGGATACGCCCGCGATCGTCGCGAGCAGCAACAGCAGGCTGCGCGAATAGTGGGGCGAGGCGGCGTCGGTCGGATGGTCGGTGGGGGCGGTGGACATGGCTGCGCGGACGGAGTGGGGCGGCGCGGCGCGCGGCGCACGCGTCGGGTGCGCAGGCGCGCGGGGCGCCGGTCAAGGCTGCCGATCATACCGGAGCGGCGTGATTCCTGCCGGGCGCGCGGCGGACCGGCAGAGTCGGCAGAGTCGGCAGAGTCGGCAAACCGGCAAACCGGCCGTCCGCCGCCCGTCATCGCGCGCGCTTCACCCCGTCAATCGACCAGCTCGCCCGTCGGTTCGTAGAACGGATAAGGCCCGGCGCCTTCATCGACGTACACGTGATGCGACGTCATCCCCGTATCGGGCGCATGGCGGTGAACCGCGAACGCCGGCGGCTCGAGCCGGAATGCGGACGGCGCGTCGGTTCGCAGGTCGAAGGCGACCTGATGCGCGGGCGACGGCACCGCGGACGCGAGCGTGCCGCCGAAGCGCGTGAACATCGTGCGATGCACGTGGCCGCACAGCACGCGCTCGACGTTCGGATGAGCGCGCAGCAACGCGTCGAGCTTCGCGGCGGCGGCGGGCGCGAGGCGCAGCTTGTCCATGTGGCCGATTCCCGCCGCGAACGGCGGGTGATGCAGCGCGACGATCACGGGCCGGTCGCGCGCGGCGTCGAGCTGCGCGGCGAGCCACGCGAGCCGTGCGTCGCACAGGTCGCCGTGGCTTGCGCCGGGCACCTGCGAATCGAGCGCGAGCACGCGCACCGCGCCGACGTCTAGCGCGTACTGCACGAATTCGCCATCCTGCAGCTCGGCGCGATCGGCAAACGCGCGGCGCAGCCCGGCGCGGTCGTCGTGATTGCCGATCATCAGGTAGTACGGAATCTCGAGCGCCGCGAGCAGCCCGCGCAGGTTGCCGTACTCTTCATCGTGGCCGAAGTCGGTGAGGTCGCCGGTGACGAGCACGGCATCGGGGCGCGGCACGAGCGCGTTCAGTCTGTCGATGCAGCGCGCGAGCGCGGCCGCCGTGTCGACGCGCCGGTACGCGAGCTGGCCCGGACGCTTGATGTGGAGATCGCTGATTTGAGCAAGCAGCATCGTCGTTCCTCGGAATCGTCTGGTTGTTGTCGCGGCGGCGTCGCGCGCCGCGGTGGGGGGCTGCATGAATGATGTCCGAACGATGGATTACGCACCGAGCGCGATCAGGCCTTCCGGTGCGATCGCGAGGCCGACCGCCGTGCCGCGTGCGAGCGCGATGCGGCCCGGCACGTCGATCACGAGCGCATCGGGGGCCGCGTGCTCGATCGTGAGCCGCGTGCGCTCGCCGAGGAACGCGCACGCGCTGACCGCGCCGCGCAGCGGCGCATGCGCGGGATCGGCGAGTTGCGCATCCTCGGGGCGGAAGAACCATTCGTCGGCCGCGTGCGGCGTGGCGACCGCGCCGCCCGTCGTCACCAGCGTGCCGTCGCGCCACTGCCCGGCGAGCCGGTTCAGCGTGCCGATGAACTGCGCGACCGTGCGGTTCGCCGGGTGGTAGTAGATGTCGCGCGGCGTGCCGATCTGCTCGATGCGGCCCGCGCCCATCACGACGATCCGGTCGCCGAGCTCCATCGCTTCGGCCTGGTCGTGCGTCACGTAGACCGTCGTCACGCCGAGCTCGCGCAGCAGCGCATTCATCTCGCGACGCAGCACGTCGCGCAGCTTCGCGTCGAGCGCGGTCAGCGGCTCGTCGAGCAGCAGCACGCGCGGCCGCACCGCCAGCGCGCGGGCCAGCGCGACGCGCTGGCGCTGGCCGCCCGACAGCTGGTCGACCGGCTTGTCCGCATGCGCGTCGAGCCGCATCATCGCGAGCAGCTCGTCGACGCGCGCGCGCAGCGCGCGCGGCTCGGTCTTGCGGATCTTCAGCCCGTAGCCGACGTTGCCGCGCACCGTCAGGTTCGGAAACAGCGCGTAGTTCTGGAACACCATGCCGACCTGCCGGCGCTCGATCGGCAACGCGGTGACGTCGTCATGGCCGAAGGCGATCGTGCCGCCGGCGTCCGGCGTGTCGAGGCCCGCGATCAGACGCAGCGTGGTCGTCTTGCCGCAGCCCGACGGCCCGAGCAGCACGAGCGTTTCGCCCGCACCGATCGACAGGTCGAGCGGTTCGAGCACGCGCGTGCCGCGGAAGGTCTTCGCGCAGCGGGTCAGGATGATGGGAGTGGAATCGAGTTTCATGTCTGCGAGAAATTCAGCGCGGGCGCTTCTTGAGCGCACGCGTGCCGGATGGATCGACGCCGAGCCACTGCATCGCGACGAGCAGCGGCAGCGTCATCAGCAGGAACAGGATCGTGTACGCGCTGCCGACTTCGAGGCGCAGCGACGCATAGGTATCGGCGAGGCCGACCGGCAGCGTCTTGGTGTCGGGCGTGTGCAGCATCCACGTGAGGTTGAATTCGCCGATCGACAGCGTGAGCACCGCGAGCGCGCCCGCGACGATGCCGGGGCGCAGGTTCGGCAGCACGATCGTGACGAAGCGCGTGACGAACGATGCGCCGAGGCTGGCCGCACCTTCCTCGAGCGTGCGCAGGTCGGCACCGGCCGCGACGGCTGCCACCGCGCGCACCATGAACGGCAGCGTGAACACGACGTGGCCGGCGACGATGAACCACAGGCTCATCCGGAACGCGGTGAAGCCGCCGTAGACGACCAGCAGCGCGAGCGCCGACGCGAGGCCGGGCAGCGCGACGGGCAGCACCAGCGCTTCCTCGATCGCGCGTGCGACGCGGTGCTTGCTGCGCGCGAGCGCATAGCCGGCCGGCACGCCGACGACGAGCACGATCGCGAGCGTCGCGAACGCGACGTAGAGCGACAGCGCGACCGAGCCGTGATACTGCTGCCACACTTGTTCCAGCCAGCGCAGCGTGAGGCCGCTCGACAGGCCGCGAAAGTAGTTGACGGTGAGGCCCGCGAGCACCGACATCACGACGGGCACGATCAGGAACGCGCACAGCAGCAGCGTGACGCCCCATTGCAGCGCGGCGATCATGCGCGCGCCGGTGACGCGCGGCGCGCGGCGGGCGATGCCGTTCGCCTGCGCGGGAGCAGGTGCCGGCGAAGGTGCCGGCGAAGGCGACGGTGCGGAAGAGCCGGAAAGCGATTGCATGCGGAAATCCTCAGGCCGCGGCGGCGGCGGTGTGGCCGGTGAAGCGGCGCGCGAGCGCGAGCACGGCCCAGGTGACGATGCCGAGCACGATCGACAGGCCGGCCGCCGTCGCGATGTTCGCGTTCAGCGTGAACTCGGTGTAGATCGTCATCGGCAGCACGTTCAGGTCGGTGGCGAGCGTGAATGCGGTACCGAACGCGCCCATCGCGGTCGCGAAGCAGATCGCGCCCGCGGCGATCAGGCCCGGCGCGAGCGCCGGCAGCACGATGTCGACGAAGATGCGCCACGGCGACGCGCCGAGCGAACGCGCGGCTTCCTCGAGCGACGCGTCGAGCTTCGACGCGGCCGCGATCACGGTGACGATCACGCGTGGAATCGAGAAATACAGGTAGCCGACGAACAGCCCGGCGACCGAGTACGCGAACACCCACTTGTCGCCCGTGAGCTTCGCGGACAGCATGCCGATCAGCCCCTGCCGGCCGGCGAGCATGATCACCATGAAGCCGACCACGACGCCCGGGAACGCGAGCGGGAACGTGAGCAGCGCGAGCAGCACGCGCTTGCCCGTGAATTCGCGGCGCGCGAGCAGGAGGCCCGAGACGGTCGACAGCGCGAGCGTCGCGAGCGTGACACCCGCGGAGAGCGCGACGGTCTCGCCGAGGCTTTTCATGTAGCGTGCATTGCCGAGCAGGGCCGCGTAGTGCGGGAAGAATGCGCCGTCGGCGGACACCCGGACGAGCGCCGCCATCGGCAGCAGCCAGAACGCGGCGAACACCGCGAGCGCCGGCGCGACGAGCGCGACGCGCCAGCGCAGCGGGAAAGTCAGGTCGAGCATCGGTTGCGTCCTGGCGCTTACTGCATCACTTGCAGGTACTGCTGACCGAATGCCTGCTGGCCGGCCGCCATCTTGCCGAAGTCGACCGATTTCGCGCGGGCGTATTCGCTCGCCGGCAGGAACTTCGACGCGACGTCGGCGCCGAGCGCCTGTGCGCGCACCGGGCGCAGGTACGCGTTGGCCCACAGCTTCTGGCCTTCGTCGGACAACACGAAGTCGAGCACCTTCCTGCCGTTCGCGTCGTGCGGTGCGCCCTTCACGAGACTCATCACGTACGGCACCGCGATCGTGCCTTCCTTCGGAATCACGAACTCGACGTTCGCGCTGTCCTTGTACTTCGCGCGATACGCATCGAAGTCGTAGTCGAGCAGGATCGGGATCTCGCCCGACAGCACGCGCGCATACGCGGTCTGCTTCGGCACGATCGGCGCGTTCGCCTTCAGCTTGCGGAACCAGTCGAGCGCCGGCTTGAAGTTGTCGAGGCTGCCGCCGAGCGCCTGGTTCACGGCGACCGCGCCCGCATAACCGACGAACGCGCTCGACGGGTCGAGATAGCCGACCATGCCCTTGTATTCCGGCTTCAGCAGGTCGGCCCACGAGCGCGGCACCGGCTTGCCGTCGAGCGCGTCCTTGTTCACGAAGAAGCCGAGCGTGCCCGAGTGGATCGCGAACCAGTAGCCTTGCGGGTCCTTCAGGTTCGCGGGGATGTCGTTCCAGTGCGCGGGCTTGTACGGCGCGATCACGCCCTTGTCCTTCGCCTGGAACGCCGACGACACGCCGAGGTAGACGACGTCGGCGACCGGGCTTTTCTGCTCGGCGATCAGCTGCGCGATCGACTGGCCCGAGTTCTTGTTGTCGAACGGCACGCGGATGCCGGTCTTCTGCTTGATCGCGGCGATCTGCGCGGCCCAGTCGGCCCATTCGGGCGGGCAGTTGTAGCAGATCGCCGTTTCGTCGGCGTGGGCGGCGGGCGCGCCGGCGATAAGCGCGGCGCAGGCTATGGGAGCTGCGAGCGCGCGCAGCAGCGAGGTCAGGCGAAAGGACACGGTAGGTCTCCGGGCGAGTGTGAGGCGCTGGGGTGAGGCGGTCAGGGGCGGTGCGCGCGTTCAGGCCTTGCGCAGTTGCAGGTCGGTGGCCGGCGGCGCGACGGTTGCGCCGTCGCGCACCACGTGCGGCAGGATCAGCGACGACCGTTCGATTGCCGCGCCGCCGATGCATTCGACGAGGCGTTGCCACGCGTAGCGGCCGATGTCGCGGTTCGGCGTCGCGATGCTCGCGAGCGGCGGCGCGAGCAATTCGCCGATCGCGATCCCGTCGAAGCCGAGCACGGACAGGTCGTCCGGGATCGAGAAACCCGCGCGGCGCAGGCCGCGCATCACGACCATCGCGAGCAGGTCGTTGCTGCAGAAGAGGGCGGTCGGGCGCGTCGCGTGTGCGGTGAGATGCGCGAGCACCGCGTCGGGCAGCTCGGGCGCGTTGAAGTCGACTTCCACCGGCGGCAGCGTGGCGACGCCGCTTTCCTCGAGTGCCTGCGCATAACCGAGATGACGCTGGCGTGCGCGATCCGACGCGGCGAGCGAGCCGGCCAGCATCAGCACGCGGCGGTGACCGCGCGCGGTCAGCAGGCGCACGCCGTCATAGGCGGCGCTGCGGTTGTCGACCGACACCGACGGGCGGCGCTGCGTGTCGTTGTGCATCAGCACGTAATGCGGGCCTTCGTGGTCGAGCATGTCGAGCAGCGGGTGCGTGTCCGCGTCGGCGACGGTGAGGATCAGCCCTTCGACGCGCTGCTCGCGCAGCGTCTCGATCGCGTGACGCTCGCGCGCCGCGTCGTATTCGGTCGTCATCAGGATCAGCTTGAAGCCGGCCGCGGTCGCGAGCTCGTCGATGCCTTGCAGGCAGTCGGCGAACACGGGGTTCGACAGCGTCGGCACGACGACACCGACGAGCCGCGTGCGCTCGCCGCGCAGTTGCCGGCCGAGCGGGCTCGGACGGAATTGCAGCGTGTCGATCGCGGTGCGGATGGTCTGCAGCGTGGCGGGGCTGACGGTATGCGGTGCGTTGATCGCGCGCGAGACGGTGGCGATCGAGAAACCCGCGAGGGCAGCGACGTCCTTGATGGTCGAGGTCATTAACTAGCGCGATGTAAACGTTTTCGGCAGGGAAATTATCGAAAACGTTTGTGACTTCGCGATGACGCAAGCGATGCCTGTTTCGCAAAAAAGCACGACACAAACATCGGACGGATGGAGGCCGCCGGACGACGCGGGTTCGATTGTATCGGGGATGTTGCGGCGCGGGAGAAAATCGCGGGCGGCGCTGTTACGGCGTCGATTGCACGGGATGAATCGGTGCGGCGCCGGGAGATGTCGCCATGCGGCGGCGCAGAATAAGGGAACGCATGCGCAAGCAATGGTAGAATCGCGTCCGCCCTCTTGCCGGGGTGATGAAATTGGTAAACATAGCGGACTTAAAAGATTGAGTGCCCGGCCGGAAACGGTCGGTGCAGAACCCTTCAAATTCGGCGAAACCCCTGATGCGCGCATCGAGGCAACGCCGAGCCAAGCCTCGCGGCATCCGCGAGGAAGGTGTAGAGACTAGACGGGGGGCGCCTAAGGCGCATGGGCAGCAGGCACGCCCGCGCGCGACGGTGAAGGCATAGTCCAGCGCACGAACGGCATCGCATCCGCGACGCCGGCTTTGAAAGAAGCAGTGTGACGAAAATCCGCCGCCTTAACTGGCTTGCCGGTTCGAGTCCGGTCCCCGGCACCACGATCGCTTTCAGCGCGATTCGATGACGGTACGAAAGCCCGCGAGAAGCCATGCGCTCGCGGGTTTTTTGTTTTTGGTGCGTCCGGACGCGCGTGAGCGTGGAACGTTGCCGTTGTCGCGCTGCCTTTGTCCGGTCGTTCGACCCGCGCGACTTCGCCTTGCGGTTCGTCTGCGTCCATCGGCCCTTCGAGGCAGCGAATGCGACGCCATGTGATACTGGCCGCGCACGTCGTACTGAACGCCGTTACCGTCATCGGCACGTGTGATGCGCCGATGGAATCCAACGCAGTTTGCATCCCGCAAGACCGCCCGTCATGACCGATTCGACCCACCACTATTACGAACCGTCGCAAGGCCACGGCCTTGCACATGATCCCTTGAACGCGATCGTGGGCCCGCGCCCGATCGGCTGGATCTCGTCGCGCGGCAGCGACGGTACGGTCAACCTCGCGCCCTACAGCTTCTTCAACGCATTCAACTACCGTCCGCCGATCATCGGTTTTTCGAGCGTCGCCGCGAAGGACAGCCTGCGCAACGTGCAGGAGACCGGCGAGTTCGTATGGAACCTCGCGACGCGCGAGCTCGCCGAGCGGATGAACCAGACGTGTGCCGCGGTGCCATACGACGTGAACGAGTTCGAGCTGGGCGGCCTGACCGCGGTGCCGTCGCGTCTGGTCGACGTGCCGCGCGTGGCGGAAAGCGGGGTCAACTTCGAATGCAAGGTGACCGACGTGATTCGCCTGCGCGATCACCAGGGCGTGGAAACGCCGGCGTCGCTGGTGCTCGGCGAGGTCGTCGCCGTTCATATCCGGCAGGATCTGCTGAAGGACGGCCTCTTCGACACGTTCGGCGCCGGCATCATTCTGCGCGCGGGCGGCCCGTCGGCCTACGTGCACGTCAAGCCCGACAGCCGGTTCGACCTGTTACGCCCCGACGCATGATCCGTCGCACGCCGCAACGATCGCCAAGGGCGCGCTGACGCGCCCGAACGGATGACAAAAGACCCCGCGGATCTCCAGGATTTCGCGGGGTCTTTTGCTTCGTGTCGTCATGCAGCCCGGGTGCGCCGATCCGGCCGGCGCCGATGCCCCGGCGCTGCGCGCCGGGTACCGCAGCGCCGCAAACGCATCATGGGTTTACCCCGCCTGCCGCGCCGATGGCCCGCCGACGCCCGTCATGGCAAATCTGCTCACCGCGATCGAGCGGCTTGGGCATCGACGTCCGTCGCCGCAGGGCATAAATTTTGAAGGTTGACGTGCTTATCCGCCCGTCAGCCCACGCGCAGGCCGGCAACCGGTCGCGCGTTCCCAAACAGCGTGAGACACAATCGAGCGTGGAGACGACACGATGAGCCTGTCAGAGCCATTGCGTCTGCATGTGCCGGAGCCCACCGGGCGCCCGGGCTGCAAGACGGACTTTTCCTATCTGCATCTATCGCCGGCCGGTGCGGTTCGCCGCCCGCCGATCGACGTTGCCGCGGCGGACACCGCCGATCTCGCCCGCAGCCTCGTGCGCGTGCTCGACGACAGCGGCAAGGCGGTCGGCCCGTGGGCACCGGATCTCGACGACGCGCGGCTGATCGCCGGCCTGCGCGCGATGCTCAAGACCCGCATTTTCGACGCGCGCATGATGATCGCGCAGCGCCAGAAGAAGATCTCCTTTTACATGCTGAGCCTCGGCGAAGAGGCGATCGGCACCGCGCATGCGATGGCGCTGCGCGACGGCGACATGTGCTTCCCGACCTACCGCCAGCAGAGCATCCTGATCGCGCGCGACGTGCCGCTCGAGCGCATGATCTGCCAGCTGATGTCGAACGAGGGCGACCCGCTCAAGGGCCGCCAGCTCCCCGTGATGTACTCGGACCGCGACGCGGGCTTCTTCTCCATTTCCGGCAACCTCGCGACGCAGTTCATCCAGGCGGTCGGCTGGGCGATGGCGTCGGCGATCAAGGGCGACACGAAGATCGCGTCCGCGTGGATCGGCGACGGCGCGACGGCCGAATCCGACTTCCACACCGCGCTCACGTTCGCGCATGTGTACCGCGCGCCGGTCGTGCTGAACGTCGTCAACAACCAGTGGGCGATCTCGACGTTCCAGGCGATCGCGGGCGGCGAGGGCACGACGTTCGCGGGGCGCGGCGTCGGCTGCGGGATCGCGTCGCTGCGCGTCGACGGCAACGACTTCCTCGCGATCTACGCGGCGTCGAGCTGGGCGGCCGAACGTGCGCGCCGCAATCTCGGCCCGACGCTGATCGAGTGGGTGACCTATCGTGCGGGCGCGCATTCGACGTCGGACGATCCGACCAAGTACCGGCCGAGCGACGACTGGTCCCACTTCCCGCTCGGCGATCCCGTCGAACGCTTCAAGCGTCACCTGATCGTCAAGGGCATCTGGTCGGACAGCGCGCACGAGGCATTGACGGCCGAGCTCGAGGCCGAGGTGATCGCCGCGCAGAAGGAAGCGGAGAAATTCGGCACGCTGGCCGACGACCGGATTCCGTCGCCGGCCTCGATGTTCGACGACGTCTACAAGGAGCTGCCCGCGCACCTGCGCCGCCAGCGCCAGGAACTGGGAGCATGATCATGGCGCAACACGAGACAGGCACGGCAACGCAGCCGATGACGATGATCCAGGCGCTGCGCTCGGCGATGGACGTGATGCTCGGGCGCGACAGCGACGTGGTCGTGTTCGGGCAGGACGTCGGCTATTTCGGCGGCGTGTTCCGCTGTACCGAAGGATTGCAGAACAAATACGGGAAGTCGCGCGTGTTCGATGCGCCGATCTCCGAAAGCGGGATCGTCGGCGCGGCGGTGGGGATGGGCGCATACGGGCTGCGCCCGGTGTGCGAGATCCAGTTTGCCGATTATTTCTACCCGGCATCCGACCAGATCGTGTCGGAAGGCGCGCGGCTGCGCTATCGCTCCGCCGGCCAGTTCACCGCACCGATGACGATCCGCATGCCCTGCGGCGGCGGCATCTACGGCGGCCAGACGCACAGCCAGAGCCCGGAGGCGATGTTCACGCAGGTGTGCGGGCTGCGCACGGTGATGCCGTCGAATCCGTACGACGCGAAAGGGCTGCTGATCGCGTCGATCGAGAACGACGATCCGGTGATCTTCCTCGAGCCGAAGCGGCTGTACAACGGGCCGTTCGACGGCCATCACGACCGGCCCGTCACGTCGTGGCTCAAGCATCCGTCGAGCGCGGTGCCCGAGGGCTACTACACGGTGCCGCTCGATACGGCCGCCGTGGTGCGTCCCGGCAACGACGTGACGGTGCTGACCTACGGCACGACGGTGCACGTGTCGCTCGCCGCGGCCGAGGAGACGGGCATCGATGCGGAGGTGATCGACCTGCGCACGCTGTGGCCGCTCGACCTCGACACGGTCGTCGCGTCGGTGCGCAAGACCGGGCGCTGCGTCGTGGTGCACGAGGCGACGCGCACCTGCGGTTACGGGGCGGAACTGGTGTCGCTGGTCCAGGAACATTGCTTCTACCACCTCGAGGCGCCGGTCGAGCGCACGACGGGCTGGGACACGCCGTATCCGCATGCGCAGGAGTGGGCGTACTTTCCGGGCCCGGCCCGGGTCGGTGAAGCGTTGCGACGCGTGATGGAGGCGTGAGATGGGGATTCATGTCATCAAGATGCCGGATATCGGCGAAGGGATTGCCGAGGTCGAACTGGTGGCCTGGCACGTGGAAGTCGGGCAGACGATCAAGGAAGACCAGCCGCTCGCCGATGTGATGACCGACAAGGCGGCGGTCGAGATTCCGTCGCCGGTGACGGGCAAGGTGATCGAACTCGGCGGCCGGATCGGCGAGATGATGGCGGTCGGCAGCGAGCTGATCCGCCTCGAGGTCGAAGGTGCCGGCAACCTGAAGGCCGGCGCACCGGTGCGGGAATCAAAGGTAGAAACCGCACCGGTCGCGGCCGCGCCGTCGACGGCGGTGGCCGACGCGCCGGCAGAGTCGCCCGCCAGGCCGGCGACGAAGCACGCGCCTGCGGAGCCGCGTCACGCGAAGCAGGCCGAACGCAAGGAGCACGTGGAGCCGCCGCGCGCGGCACTCGCGCCGGGTGAACGGCCGCTCGCGTCGCCGGCCGTGCGCCAGCGCGCATGGGACATGGGCATCGAGCTGCGTTATGTGCGCGGCACGGGGGAAGCCGGACGGATCCTGCACGCGGATCTCGATGCGTATGCGGGCAGCGGCGGCGGTGCGGCGCGCGGCGCTCGCGGATCGCGGGCGCACGGCTACGACGAACGCAACGATGAAACCGAGGTGCCGGTCATCGGCTTGCGGCGCGCGATCGCGCGCAAGATGCAGGAAGCGAAGCGCCGCATTCCGCACTTCAGCTACGTCGAGGAGATCGACGTCACCGAGCTCGAATCGTTGCGTACGGATTTGAACCGCCGCTACGGCGACACGCGCGGCAAGCTCACGCCGCTGCCGCTGCTGATCCGCGCGATGGTGATCGCGTTGCGCGACTTTCCGCAGATCAACGCGCGTTTCGACGACGAAGCGGGGGTCGTCACGCGCTATGGCGCGGTGCACATGGGCGTCGCGACGCAGACGGACAGCGGCCTCACGGTGCCGGTGCTGCGTCACGCGGAAGCGAAGGACGTGTGGTCGATTTCCGCCGAGATCGCGCGGCTCGCCGACGCGGTGCGCACGAACCGCGCGCAACGCGACGAACTGAGCGGCTCGACGATCACGATTTCGAGCCTCGGCGCGCTCGGCGGCATCGTGTCGACGCCGGTCATCAATCATCCCGAGGTCGGCATCGTCGGCGTGAACCGGATCGTCGAGCGGCCGATGATCCGCGACGGCGCGGTCGTCGCACGCAAGATGATGAACCTGTCGTCGTCGTTCGACCATCGTGTCGTCGACGGCGCGGACGCGGCGGAATTCATCCAGGCGGTGCGCGCGGTGCTCGAACGCCCGGCACTGCTGTTCGTGGAGTGAGCGCAATGAAGAACGAACACACCACGCTACTGGTGATCGGCGGCGGCCCGGGCGGCTACGTCGCCGCGATTCGCGCCGGCCAGCTCGGCATCCCGACCGTGCTCGTCGAGCGCGACCGCCTCGGCGGCACGTGCCTGAACATCGGCTGCATTCCGTCGAAGGCGCTGATCCACGTGGCCGACGCATTCGAACAGGCGCGCGGCCATGCAGGCGAGGGCGCGCTCGGGATTCGCGTGCGCACGCCCGAGATCGACATCGCGAAAAGCGTCGCATGGAAGGACGGTATCGTCGACCGGCTCACGCGCGGCGTCGGCGCGCTGCTCAAGAAGAACGGCGTGCGCGTGTTGCACGGCGACGCACAGGTGGTCGACGGCAAGACCGTCGACGTCGTCGCCGGCGGCCACACGACGCGGATCAGCTGCGAGCACCTGCTGCTCGCGACCGGTTCCGAACCGGTCGCGCTGCCGTCGATGCCGTTCGGCGGGCATGTCGTGTCGTCCACCGAGGCGCTGTCGCCCACGACCCTGCCGAAGCGGCTGGTCGTGGTCGGGGCCGGGTACATCGGGCTCGAACTCGGGATCGTCTATCGCAAGCTCGGCGTCGACGTGAGTGTCGTCGAAGCGGCGGAGCGCGTGTTGCCCGCGTACGATGCCGAACTCGCGCGGCCGGTTGCCGATTCGCTCGCGCGGCTCGGCGTGCGGCTGCTGCTCGGCCACAAGGTGCTCGGCCTGGCGGAGCACGGCGCGGTGCGCGTGCAGGCCGCCGACGGCGCGGAGCAGGCGCTGCCGGCCGATCGCGTGCTGGTTGCGGTTGGCCGCCGGCCGCGCGTCGACGGCTTCGGGCTCGAGTCGTTGCCGCTCGATCGCAACGGCCGCGCGCTGTGGATCGACGACGAATGCCGGACGTCGATGCGCAACGTCTGGGCGATCGGCGACGTGGCCGGCGAGCCGATGCTCGCGCATCGCGCGATGGCGCAGGGCGAGATGGTGGCCGAGCTGATCGCCGGGAAGCGCCGCAAGTTCATGCCCGCATCGATCCCGGCCGTGTGCTTCACCGATCCGGAGATCGTCACGGCCGGCTGGTCGCCGGACGATGCGCGGGCGGCCGGTGTCGATTGCGTGAGCGCGTCGTTCCCGTTCGCGGCGAACGGGCGCGCGATGACGCTGCAGGCGACCGACGGCTTCGTGCGCGTGGTCGCGCGGCGCGACAACCACCTGATCGTCGGCTGGCAAGCGGTCGGGCGCGGCGTGTCGGAGCTGGCCGCGGCGTTCTCGCAGTCGCTGGAGATGGGTGCGCGGCTGGAGGACATCGGCGGCACGATCCATGCGCATCCGACGCTGGGTGAAGCACTGCAGGAGGCCGCGCTGCGTGCGCTCGGGCATGCGTTGCATGTCTGACGGGCCGGTGTGACAGGGGGCCGCCGGTGCGCAGCGTGCGCACCGGCGGCTTTTCGTTTGAGGCGCCGGCTTCCGCGCTAGCGCTTGCGCCTTCGTCATGACGGCGCGCGCAGGTCGACGTGAGGCGCCGTCACGTCGCGACAGAACGCATCGATCGCATCGACCATCTGCGGCAGCCCGGGCTGCTCGATCGGATAGCGGCCCGTGTTCTCCAGCTTCGTCACCTGGGCGGCTGTCGATCAAGGAAATCGCGCAGGAACCGGGATTCAGCGACATGTCGTCGTTCTCGCAGGCATACGAACGCTGGAGCGTGTCGCGACACGAGACGGCCGGGTCGTAGCGTACGCCGGCATCTTGTTCGAAAGACGGCGAAAAATGAATGTTCTCTTTTTCATTGGCCGCGTCATTTGTCGTATCAATGTCGAATAAATATCAATTTCGAGCGCTTTGATGCGATAAAAATTTCGAATGTACGCGGAACCGAAGCGTCGACGAAGCCTAGCGGGAGTCGTGCCGCGTCAAGTCAGAGACAGGAAATGAGCACGGCCTGTAACTTTTCGAGATGTTGGGCGCTTGTCGGTGCCGAGTCGGCCGACGATCATGTGGGAAGCCGGAAACCGGGGCGTTCCCGCTCCGCCAACGCAGGCTCCACACGGAAGAACCGGACATGAAATTGCTGCTCGTCGGCGCGACCGGACTCGTCGGGCGTCACGTCCTCGAAGTCGCGCTCGCCGATGCGCGGGTCGATCAGGTGATCGTCCTCGCGCGCCGCCCGTTGTCGCCGCACCCGAAGATGCGCGCGCTCGAGGTCGATTTCGATCATCTGCCCGACGCGGCCGACTGGTGGCATGCCGATGCCGTGATCTGCACGCTCGGCACCACGATGCGGGCCGCCGGCTCGAAGGCGGCGTTCCGGCGCGTCGACCACGACTATCCGCTCGCGGTCGCGCGGCTCGCGCACCGCCACGGCACCCCGGCTTACGTCCTGAATTCCGCACTCGGTGCGGACCCGGCATCGAGCATCTTCTACAACCGCGTGAAGGGCGAGGTCGAGCAGGCGCTCGCCGGCGTCGGGTTCGCGTCGCTCACGTATGTGCGGCCCGGGCTGATCGGCGGCAGCCGCGACGAATTCAGGCTCGGCGAGCGGCTGCTGGTGTTCGCGTTGAACGCGGCCCGCCCCGTGTTGCCGGCGAAGTGGCGCGTGAATCCCGCGTCGCGGATTGCCCGCGCGCTGCTCGACGCGGCGATCGACGCGCGGCCGGGCGTGCAGGTCATCGCGTCCGACCGGCTCGCCTGACGCGCAACGGGCGGCGCGCGCCGGTCACGAGCCCGCGAAGCCGTCGAGCTCGCCGAACTGTTCGGCGAGCGCCGCCGTGAACGCTTCCAGCGCTTCGCTGCCGTCGCAGTTGCGCGGTGTCGCGAGCTGGAATTCGACCGTATGGCTCAGCTTGCTCGCGAGCAGCCGGCGCATCTTCCCGGCGGCGACCCACGGCGCCGCGACATGGTCGGGCAGGAAGCCGACGTGCGCGCCGGACAGGATGAAGATCACGTCCGCGTCGACGTTTTCGGAGAACGCGGTCGGCTGCGCGTTGCGCAGCGCCGCACCCGACGTGTTCGTCTTGTAGAGCCGCGCGACGTTGCTCGCGCCCGCGATGTCGTTGACCGACACGGTCTTTTTCGCAAACAGCGGATGCCGGGCGCCGCAGTGCAGCGACTGGTGTTCGACGAACAGCGGCGTGTAGTGCAGGCCGGCCTGGTGGCCGGAAAAATAGCCGATCGCGAGCTGGAGTTCGCTTTTCAGCAGCCGGCGTTCCAGCTCGTCGGGCGGTACCGCGACCATCTCGATCAGCACGTCCGGCGCCCGTTCTCGAAAGCGGCCGACGCCGGCCGCGATCGATTCGACGACGTCCGGCGCCAGTCTCTCGGACAGCCCGATACGCAGCTCGCCGAGCAACGTGCCCGACACGTGCTGCGTATCGCGCGTGAACACGTCCATCGCGTGCAGGAGCCGCCGCGTCGACTGCAGCACGCGTTCGCCCTTCGGCGTCAGCCGGAAGCCGCTCTTGCCGCGATCGCACAGCCGGAACCCGAGACGCGTCTCGAGCTTGGCCATCTGCGTGCTGATGGTCGAGGGCGCCATGCCGAGCGTGCCTTGCGCGGCGCTGAAGCCGCCGCTTTCGACGATCGTCAGAAAGAGCCGCAGCAACTGCACATCCATGTCTCTCAATCGGGTCAGCATGGCGATACATCGCGTTTCGTGAAGTCGGCTTATGTTAGTTCATATTTTTCGTCGGATGCCGGGGCGGCAGAATCGGGCACGAGGTCGCCAGCCGCGCGGCCGTCCCCCTTCAGACAGGAAGCCGACGATGAGCCAGAACGATTTCGCATTCACGCGCGACAGCCTCTACGGCACGCAGGCCGAGCCGACCTTCGCGGGCGCGACGAGCTTCATGCGCCGGCGTTTCAGCCGCGATCTCGACGGCGTCGACCTCGCGATCACGGGCGTGCCGTTCGATTCCGCCGCATCGCACCGGCCCGGCACGCGCTTCGGCCCGCGCGGGTTGCGGATCGCGTCGACGGGCATCGCGTGGGAGCGCCCGTGGCCGTGGTCGTTCGATCCGTTCGACGTGCTGGCCGCGGTCGACTACGGCGATTGCGCGTTCGATCTCGGGCAGCCCGAATCGGTGCCGGGCGCGATCGAGCGGCATGCCGACGGAATCCTCGCGCGCGGCTGCGCGATGCTGACGCTCGGCGGCGATCACTTCATCACGTATCCGCTGCTGAAGGCGCACGCGAAAGTGCACGGGCCGCTGTCGCTCGTGCATTTCGATGCACACACCGACACGTGGCCCGATCGCGACGTCAAGCGCATCGATCACGGGACGATGTTCTATCACGCGGCGCGGGAAGGATGGGTCGTGCCCGGACGGTCGGCCCAGGTCGGCATCCGGACGACCAACGACGCGCCGATGGGCTTCGACATCCAGGATGCGCGTCACGTGCATGCGTCGACGCCCGCCGCGATCGCCGCGCGCATTCGCGACCGGGTCGGCGATCATCCCGTGTACCTGACGTTCGACATCGACTGCCTCGATCCCGCGTTCGCGCCGGGCACGGGGACGCCGGTCTCGGGTGGGCTGTCGAGCCATCAGGCGTTCGAGATCCTGCGTCACCTGGAGGGCATCAACCTGGTCGGCATGGACGTGGTCGAAGTGTCGCCGCCGTATGATCATGCGGAAATCACGTCGCTGGCCGGCGCGACGATCGCGCTGGAGCTGATCTGCCTGTATGCGTCGCGCCGGCGCACCACGGAAAAATCGAACGATGACTGAACTCACCTGGCGCGAGGCCGTTCCCGACGATGCGGCCGCGTGCATCGAACTGCGCGGCAAGACGCGCGAGAACGCATTCACCGACGCGCAGTTGCGCGACCTCGGCATCACCGTCGAAAGCTGGGGCGACGGCATCCGGGACGGCCTGGTCTCGGGCCGGGTCTGCTGCGCGAACGGGCGCATGGTCGGCTACTGCTTCGGCGACACCGGATCGGGCGAGATCGTCGTGCTCGCGATCCTGCCCGAATACGAGGGGGCGGGGATCGGCAAGCGGCTGCTGCAGCAGGTGATCGACGCGTTCGCCGCGAACGGTTTCACGTCGCTGTTTCTCGGGTGCTCGACCGATCCGGCGTCGCGCTCGTACGGCTTCTACCGGCATCTGGGCTGGACGCCGACGGGCAAGCTCGACGAAGCCGGCGACGAAATCCTGACGCTGCGGATCGCGCGGCACGCATGACGGCACACGTCGGAGGCGCCAGGCGCTGCGTCGATCCATCGCTTCGTAAAACTGTTTCGTCATACCAAGCGATCGCGTGACCGCGGCGCCTGCGCTGACCTACGATGGAGACATCGCTTCCACCGTCCACCGAGCCGTGTGCACCCACTACCGCGCTCCCGATGAAGACCCGGGCATCAGCGAACTGAAGATCGGGATCGGCGACCTGTTCCGCCGCGATCCCTGGGCACCAGACGTGTATCCCGACTACGCGGCGCCGGTCGCGCGCGCCGACGGCGACGGCCTCGAGGTCGTCGCGGCCGTGTTCGGTTTCTGGCCGAAATTCATGCAGCCCGAGCGGGTCGACGAGAACGGTCGAAAAAGAAAGAAACTCGATACGGTGAACGCGCGGGCGGAAACGGTCGGCTCGTCGCGGCTCTACGGCACCGCGTGGCGCAACGGCCAGCGCTGCCTGATTCCGGTGCGCTGGATCGTCGAGCCCTGTTACGAAACCGGTCGCAACGTGTGGCACCGGATCGGCGTCGCCGGCTGGCAACCGTGCTGCGTCGCCGGCATCTGGCGGCGCTACGAAGGCGCCGACGGCCGCGAACGCGTGGGCATGGCGATGCTCACGGTCAACGCCGACGCGCACCCGCTGTTCGCGCGGATGCATCGGCCCGGCGAAGAGAAGCGGGGCGTCGTGATCCTGCGCCGCGACGATTACGACGAGTGGCTGCACGTGCGCGACATCGAGGCAGCTCGACGCATGCTGACCGTGCTCCCGGCCGCCGACATGACGGCCGAACCCGATCAGGCGTCGCCCGCGCGCACCTGAGCTTTCATTATTCCGACGTTCTGCTTTCGATAAAACCGGCCGAAGCTGTGCCGATTGTTCGGACGATTTCGAAAATCGGCTGATACCGGGTAATCCCCGATATCTCGCAAGTTGTATATACAAGATCATCCGCTGGCAATGTCGGCACACGTCGTGCCGCTTGCGCGCCAGCGCGCAAACCGTGCGTGCGTGGCGCATGCCGGCGATCCACGGCGCCCCGCACCCGCAGAGCCGAAAGGGCGGCTCGCAGCTTCCCGTCTTGTTCGAACCATTTGTGATCCTGAGTATTTTGGAGATTTGCCCGTGTCAACGAATCCCAGTGGAAAAGCCGGCGGCCTGATCGAAGTCCGTTCGATCGACTTCATTCCCGACGCCGAGCGCCACGGCGGCCTGCTGAGCCAGTTCACCCTGTGGCTGTCGGCCAACCTGCAGATCACGGCCATCGTCACGGGCGCGCTCGCGGTCGTGCTCGGCGGCGACGTGTTCTGGTCGCTGGTCGCGCTGCTGCTCGGCCAGTTCGTCGGCGGCGCGGTGATGGCGCTGCATGGCGCGCAGGGGCCGCAGCTCGGGTTGCCGCAGATGATCTCGAGCCGCGTGCAGTTCGGCGTCTACGGCGCAATGATCCCGATCGTGCTCGTGTGCCTGATGTACATCGGTTTTTCCGCGAGCGGTTCGGTACTGGCCGGGCAGGCTGTCGCGCAGTTGCTGCACGTCGACGACGCGGCCGGCATCCTGCTGTTCGCGGCCGTGATCGTCGTGCTGACCGTGTTCGGCTATCGCGCGATCCATGCCGTCGGCCGGGTCGCGAGCGTGATCGGCATCGCCGCGTTCGTCTACATGTTCACGCAGCTGTTCGCGAACCACGACATCGGCGCGCTGCTCGCGAACCGGCATTTCTCGCTCGCGAGCTTCCTGCTCTCGATGTCGCTGTCCGCGTCGTGGCAGATCGCGTTCGGTCCGTACGTCGCCGACTACTCGCGTTACCTGCCGCGCTCGACGTCGTCGGTCGCGACGTTTCTCGCGGTCGGCCTGGGCTCGGTGATCGGCGCGCAGGCGGCGATGGTGTTCGGCGTGTTCGCGGCCGCACTGGCCGGCAGCCAGTTCGCGCACCATGAGGTGGCGTATATCGTCGGCCTCGGCTCGACCGGCGCCGTGGCCGCACTGCTGTACTTCAGCATCGCGTTCGGCAAGGTGACGGTGACGGCGCTCAACGCATACGGCAGCTTCATGTCGATGGCGACGATCGTCAGCGGCTTCCGCGGCAAGGGCGCCGTGTCGTCGAAGAGCCGCCTCGTCTACATCTTCGGGATGATCTGCGTCTCCACGCTCATCGCGCTCGCGGGCCGCCATTCGTTCCTGAAGGAATTCACCGCGTTCATCCTGTTCCTGCTCGCGTTCTTCACGCCGTGGAGCGCGATCAACCTGGTCGACTACTACTGCTTCACGCGCTCGCGCTACGACGTGCCGGCGCTGTCCGATCCGGACGGCCGCTACGGCCGCTGGAACGTGATGGCGATCACGATCTACGTGGTCGGCATCCTCGTGCAGTTGCCGTTCATGTCGACGCACATCTACACGGGCCCGCTCGTCGACGCGCTCGGCGGCACCGACATCTCGTGGATCCTCGGGCTGATCGTGCCGGCCGTGCTGTATTACATCGGCGCGCGCGCGTCGCGCCGCAGCATTCCCGAACGCCTGATCCTGCCGCTCGAACGCGGCGAAGTTCACCACTGACGACACGTCACGCGCATCGGGCCGGCCGGCTGCCGGCCTGAATGCCGCGCGAGCCGGGCGCTGCCTGCGCCGGGTTCTTCCACACGTTTCCCTTTCGACGATGCCGGTGCGGCGCGGCTGCCGCGCGCGGTGTCGTTTCATTCTCAGGCTATTGAATAGTATGACCAAGAAAACGACAGCCCGCGGCAGCGACTCCCGGGCGCGGATGGTGCACGCCGGTCTTCGCGTGACGGTGGCGGCGGCGTGCGCCGCCGGATCGGGCGCGGCGCTCGCGCAGGACGGCGTCACGCTGTACGGCGTGATCGACGAGTTCGCGCAGTACGTGAACACGGGCAACGGCTATACGGCGGCGATCGGTTCGGGCGGCCAGTGGGGCAGCCGGTTCGGGCTGAAGGGCGGCGAGGATATCGGCGGCGGGCAGAAGATCGAGTTCGCGCTGGAGAACGGCTTCAACCCGAACGACGGCTCGCTGGCAAGTTCGGGCAGCCTGTTCAACCGGCAGGCGTGGGTCGGCATCGCGGGGCAGTGGGGCAAGGTGCGCGCGGGCCGCCAGAATTCGCCGCTGTTCAACGACCAGGGCGGGCAGGATGCGTTCGGCGGTGTCACGCAGGCGTCCGGCATGGACAACCTGACCGTGTTCGCGTTCCGCACCAGCAATACGCTGTCGTACCAGAGCCCGGAGATCGCCGGCTTCCAGGGCGGGCTGTACTTCGGGTTCGGCGATGCGGGCGGCGTGCGCTCGGCGGGCGCCAGCCAGCAGTTCGACCTGACTTACGAACACGGGCCATTCGGCGCGTTCGTCGCCGGCCAGTGGCTGAAGAACGCGACGGCGACCACGACCGATCGTACGATCATGGCCGGTGCGTCGTACGAGATCGGCAAGGCGACCGTATACGGCGGTTTTTCCGCGGTGAAGTGGGCCGATCTCGGCATCGATACGCGCGTGTACGGGCTGTCGGTCAAATACCAGTTCAATCCGGCGAACTACGTGGCGCTCGGCTACGCGTATCTGCACGACCAGTCGTCGCAAGGCAACAATGCGGACCAGCTCGGGCTGATGTACGAGTACGACCTGTCGAAGCGCACGAGCTTCTACGGCGCGCTGTCGTACCTGCGCAACCGCAACCAGGCCGGCTACACGCTCGCCGGTGCGGCGAACCCCGGCCTGCCGCTCGCGTATCCGGGCGCGAATGCGCGCGGCGTGCAGCTCGGCATCGTGCATCGCTTCTGACGTTGCCGACGCGCCGGGCCGTGTGCGCCCGGCGCTTTCCTCCGGCGCGCTCGCGCCGTTACTTCCCGAGCCGCTCCGCAAGCGAATGGCGCTGCATGCAGCGCTCCATCGCGTCGAGAAACGCGTGCTCGGCCGCGTTCATCTTGCGATCGCGATGCCACAGCAGGAACACGTCGACGTCGACGAGCCCTTCGTCGGGCGGCAGCCGCCACAGCCGCTGCTGGGCGATGTCGTCGCGCACGATGTGTTCGGGCAGGCAGCCGATCCCGTAACCCGCGAAGATCAGCCGCCGCACTTCCTCGAGGCTCGGCGACGATGCGACGATGCGTCCCGTGAAGCCCTTCTGGTCGCGAAACACGGTGAGCGGCGACAGGCTGTCGCCGATCTGGTCGCTCGTGAACGACACGAAATTCTCGGCGAGCAGATCGTCCATGCGCAGTTGCGTCTGCCCGAACAGCCGGTGATGGCGGCCGCAGTAGATCGCATAGCGCTGGCGCAGGAAGCAGCGCATCTCCAGCTTGTCGTGCGGCGTGCGGCACAGGCCGAGCCCGGCCGTGGCGGTTTTCTGCAGCAGCGAAGACAGGATGTCCGACGAGCGCATCACCTCGATCTGCAGGTCGATGCGCGGATACGCGCGATGGAATTCCGCGAGGAATTCGTCGTAGACGGGCGACTCGATGCGGCTCACCGTCAGCAGCCGGATCGAGCCGGTCAGGTCGGCCGTGCTGTCGTCGATTTCGGTTTCGAGGCGCGAGATGCCGCCGTAGATGTCGCTTGCGATCCGGTACACGGCTTCGCCCGCCGGCGTCGTCGCGAAGTGCGTGCCGCGCCGCTCGATCAGCTTGCGTTCGAGCGTGTCCTCGAGCCGCCGCAATGCCTGGCTCACGGCCGGCTGCGTCACGTGCAGGCGCGCGGCCGCGCGGCTCACGCTGCGCTCCTGCACGATGACGAGGTAGGTGCGCAACAGGTTCCAGTCGAGACGGTCGTTCAGGAACGGGGCGAGGTCGGGGCGCATCGGGTCTCCGGGCGAGGCGTCGGGTGAATATTAGTTGAATTTATACGGCGAATAATAACTCGAAATTTGACTAATGATTTGCGGTCGCCGATAAAGGAGGGGCGCCGCAGCGTGCGGCGCAAGGCCGCGACAGACGGCCGTCCACGATATTGCGCGTCGCGCCGCAGCGGCGCGCGTCAGGAGCCCGCATGACCCAGTCCCTTCCTTCCGCCCGCCAGCCGGGACGCGCCGCGACGGCCGCGTTCATCGGCACGATGATCGAGTGGTACGACTTCTACATCTACGCGACCGCCGCCGCGCTCGTGTTCGGCGAACTCTATTTCCCGTCGCATGACCGCTTCGTCAGCACGATGGCGTCGTTCGCGACGTTCGCGGTCGGCTTCTTCGCGCGGCCGCTCGGCGGCGTGATCTTCGGGCACCTCGGCGATCGCATCGGCCGCAAGAAGGCGCTGATGACGACGCTGATGATGATGGGCGTCGCGACCGTCTGCGTCGGGTTGCTGCCCGATTATTCGACGGTCGGCCTGCTCGCGCCGGTGCTGCTCGTCGCGCTGCGCGTGGTGCAGGGGATCGCGGTCGGCGGCGAATGGGGCGGCGCGGTGCTGATGGCGGGCGAGCATGCGCCGCAGGGGCGCCGCACGTTCTTCGCGTCGTTCGCGCAGCTCGGCAGCCCGGCCGGGCTGATCCTGTCGCTGATCGCGTTCCGCGCGGTCACGTCGATGGACAAGGCGGACTTCCTCGCGTGGGGCTGGCGCCTGCCGTTTCTCGCGAGTTCGGTGCTGCTCGTGGTCGGCATCCTGATCCGGCTCGGCGTGAACGAGTCGCCGGAATTCGCGCGCGTGAAGGAAACCAACCGCACGGTGAAGCTGCCGGTTGCGGAAGTGTTCCGCTCGGCGTCGGGGCTCGTGTTCCTCTGCATCGGCGCGAACACGATCGGCATCGCGGGCGTCTATTTCACGAACACGTTCATGATCGCGTACACGACGCAGTACGTCGGCGTCTCGCGATCGCTGATTCTCGACAGCCTGTTCGCGGTCGCGATCATCCAGTTCTTCGCGCAGCCGGTCGCCGCGTGGATCGCCGAGCGCATCGGCGGTGCGCGCTTCCTGAAACTCGCGGCGCTGCTCGCGATGCTGTCGCCGTATCCGATGTTCATGCTCGTGCAGGGCGGCACGTCCGCGTCGCTGATTGCCGGCATCGCGCTGGCGGTGGTCTGCATGGCCGGCTTCTATTCGGTGATCGCGGGTTTCGTGAGCGACGTGTTTCCCGCGCACGTGCGCTATTCGGCGATCTCGCTGGCTTACCAGATCTGCGGCGCGATCGCGGGCGGGCTGACGCCGCTCGTCGGCACGTGGCTCGCGCATCGCTTCGCGGGCCAGTGGTGGCCGCTCGCGGTGTTCTACACGTGCCTGGCCGGCATCTCGCTGCTCTCCATCGTCGCGATCGACGCACGCCGCGCAGCGCGGCCGGCCACCGCCGAAGCGCTCGGCTCGCAATGAACCTCAACGAACGAATTCATCCGGAGTGCACATGAAAGACCTGCTGGAAATCGACGGCGCCCGCTTGTGGCAGAGCCTGGCGGACATGGCGCGCGTCGGTGCGACGCCTCGCGGCGGCGTGCGGCGCCTGGCGCTCACCGACGACGATCGTCGCGGGCGCGACCTGTTCGCGCAGTGGTGCCGCGACGCCGGGATGACGGTGAGCGTCGACGCGGTCGGCAACCTGTTCGCGCGGCGCGACGGCGTCGATGCGCAGGCCGCGCCGGTGCTGATCGGCAGTCATCTCGACACGCAGCCCGAAGGCGGCCGGTTCGACGGCGTTTATGGCGTGCTCGCCGCGCTCGAGCTCGTACGCACGCTGAACGACGCAGGCATCGCGACCGGCAAGCCGCTGGAAATCGTGTCGTGGACCAACGAGGAGGGCGCGCGTTTCGCGCCGGCGATGCTCGGCTCGGCCGTGTTCACGGGCGCGTTGCCGCTCGACGATGCGCTCGCGAAGCAGGACGCCGACGGCATCACGCTCGGCGCGGCACTGGACGCCTGCGGTTATCGCGGCGCGCGCGCGACGGGCGGCGCGGTCGATGCGTACTTCGAAGCGCATATCGAACAGGGCCCGGTGCTGGAGGCCAACGGTACGACGATCGGCATCGTCACGGGCGGGCAGGCGATCCGCTGGCTCGACGTGACGGTGACGGGCGTGGCCGCGCATGCGGGCACGACACCGATGCCGTATCGCAAGGACGCGTATTTCGCGAGCGCGCAGATGGCGCTCGAACTCGAACGGATCGTCGCCGGTCATGCACCGCGCGGGCTCGCGACGATCGGGCAGGTCGGCATCCGCAACGCGTCGCGCAACACCATTGCCGGCGACGTGACGTTCACGGTCGACCTCCGTCATCACGACGATGCGCAAGTCGACGCGATGGAGCGCGAACTGCGCGATGCCTGCGCACGTGTCGCCGCGGCGCGCGGCGTGCAGGTCGCGATCGACACCTGCTGGCGCAGCCCGGCGACGCCGTTCGATCGCGACTGTGTCGAGCTGGTCGCGCAGGCGGCTGCGGCGTTCGGCTATACGAACGAGCGGATCGTCAGCGGAGCCGGGCACGACGCGATCCTGCTCGCGCGCCGCGTTCCGACGGCGATGGTGTTCATCCCGTGCGTCGACGGCCTGTCGCACAACGAAGCCGAGGACGCGCTGCCCGCCGACGTGACGCGCGGCACGAACGTGCTCCTTCATGCGGTGCTCGCGCGCGCCGGCGTCGCGGCGAGCGTTGCAGTGGTGGCCGCCACGCAGGATGCGTGACACCGCGAACCGATCGATCGACCGACAGAACAACCGACGAGGGCAAACGATGAACACCTATTTCCATCCCGAGCAGCTGCTGCACCATCCGCGCAGCTACCTGTCGCGCGGCCGGATGCGTGAGCCGCAGGAAGTGCCCGAGCGCGCGGCGCGGCTCGTCGCGGCCGTCCGGTCGCTCGACTTCGACGTGCGCGAGCCGGCCGATCGCGGCATCGCGCCGATCGCGGCCGTGCACGACATGAACTACCTGCGCTTTCTGGAAGAAGCGCACCGCGACTGGAAACGGATGCCCGACGACTGGGGCGACGAAGTGATGTCGAACGTGTTCGTGCGGGACCCGAACCCGCTGCGCGGCGTGCTCGCGAAGGCCGCGCGCTATCTCGCCGACGGCAGTTGCCCGGTCGGCGCGAACACGTGGCGCGCCGCGTACTGGTCCGCGCAGAGTGCGCTTGCGGCTGCGGCCGACGTCAACGACGGCGCACGCGACACGTACGCGCTGTGCCGGCCGCCCGGCCATCACGCGCGCCGCGACGCGGCCGGCGGCTTCTGCTACCTGAACAATGCGGCGATCGCTGCGCAGGCGCTGCTCGGCCGCCATCGCCGGGTCGCGATCCTCGACACCGACATGCATCACGGGCAGGGCGTGCAGGAGATCTTCTACGGCCGCGACGACGTGCTGTACGTGTCGATCCACGGCGACCCGACCAACTTCTACCCGGTCGTCGCGGGTTACGAGGAAGAGACGGGCACAGGCGCCGGCGACGGTTTCAACCTCAACCTGCCGATGCCGCACGGCGCGCCCGAGTCGGCGTTCTTCGAGCGGCTCGACGACGCGCTGCGCGCGCTCGCGCGGTTCCAGCCCGATGCGCTCGTACTCGCACTCGGCTTCGATATCTACAAGGACGATCCGCAATCGCAGGTTGCCGTCACGACCGGCGGTTTCGGGCGGCTCGGCGGGGCCATCGGCGCACTCGGGTTGCCGACGGTGATCGTGCAGGAAGGCGGCTATCACCTCGAAAGCCTCGACGCCAACGCGCGTGCGTTCTTCGGCGGGTTCGCCGCCGCGCGCTGACCGGCGCGGCGGGGTTCGACCGCGTGCGTGCGGATTGAGGTTTTCCGCGCGCGTGCCGATAATTCGCGCATCTGCCTGGATGGATGCACGAAGGAGGGCCGCACGATGACAGCCGGCCAGATCACACGCGGTGCGATCGCGCTCGCCGTACTGGGCGCAGGGTCGCTCGCGAGCGCGGCGGAGCCGTCGATTCCGCTGCGAGTCAGTCTCGTCATTCCGGAAACCTGCACGATCGACGCCGGCGCGCCGCAGGCGGCTGCCGATGCCGGCATGCCGAGCGTCAGTTGCATGCACGGAACGCCGTTCGTGCTCAGCCACGCGGCGCTGCCCGACGCGCGGTCGGCGCCGCGCAGCATCGGCGCGGGCGCGACGCCCGCATGGACCGTCACGTTCTGAGCGGCGCGCCCGCCCGTTCACGCCGTTGAACGCTAGAAACTGATCGTCGCGGTGATCGTGTCGCTGTAGCTGCCGGGCGCGGGCGTGGCCTGCGCCGGCACCGCGCCGTACACGGTCACGACCTGCGACGTGCCCGTGCCGACACCCGTGACCGTCGCGCTGCCGCCCGTGCCGTCGCCCCATCCGATCGAGTGCGCGGCGTCCGTATACAGCCCGTAATCGATCGTCCCGCCACCACCGCTGCGCTTCATCTGGCGCGCCGTCACGTCGCCGCTGCCGCCGCTGCTCAGCGCGATTTTCCACGCGTCGCCGTTGGTGCATTGCGCGGTGATCGTCCCCGTTGCCGCGAGCGTGCCCGACAGGATGCTCGCGGTGCCGAAGTTCACGTTGGTCGCGTTGATGTTGCAGTTGTTGATGACGTCCGCCGTCGCGCCGAACGGGAAGGTGCCGCTCGACGTCGTCAGCGATGCGCAGGTCGGCGCGACGAGCAGGTAGAACCCGGTGTTGATCGACGTCGTGTTGCCGCCGAACTGCTGCGAATAGGTCGTGGTGCTGTTGCCGGTCGTCGGCACGGTCGGCTGGTTTCCGGTGATCTGTCCGTACACGGTGACCGTCGCGGACGCGCTCGTGCCGAGCGCGGGTTTGGCGAGCGTGACGGATGCCGGCGTCGTGCCGGAATACACCGAGCCCCATGCGACCGAATGTCCGCCGTCGAGATAGAGGTCGTACTGCATCGCGTCGGTGCCGTTGACGAGGCTGCGCGGGCTCG
Source organism: Burkholderia sp. 22088 (assembly GCF_052045915.1). Lineage (NCBI taxonomy): Bacteria > Pseudomonadati > Pseudomonadota > Betaproteobacteria > Burkholderiales > Burkholderiaceae > Burkholderia > Burkholderia sp. 22088. Next base: position 71,690 of record NZ_JBQEPY010000004.1, on the reverse strand, counting down.
TGCCGCCGAGGTTCAGGCACACGAGCACGTTCGGCACCAGCGAGACGGTCGACCATGTGCAGGTGACGCTGACGGTGCCGGTCGCGGTGACCGGTGCGTTGGAGATCGGGCTGACCGATCCGAAACTGACCGTCGACGCCGTGGCCGTGCAGGACTCGGCCCGCGCGTGATGCGGCACGCCGCACCACGCGGCGAACGCGATGACGAGCAGCAGCGCGAGCCTCATGGCGCCGCCCGGCAGGTGAGGGGCCCGATGGTCGGCAGCGTGCCGTTGCCGGGCGCGGTGAACGCGAATTCCGTGATGCAGCGCTGCGTGCCGGAGTCGATCACGAGGTGGTTGTCCTCCTTCAGCCCGTCGATGAACGTGAGCCCGTCGTAGCCGACGATCGTATCCGCGCCGCTTTCGGCGTGATGCACGCGCGCACCGGCCGGCAGCGGGCGGCCCTCGGCGTCGCGCAGGATCACCGACGCCGCGCGATAGCGCGACACGCCGAAATGCGCGACGACACCCGACTGCGCCTGCGGCACGACCGTCATCGACGTGCGGGCGATCCGCGCATCGGCGGGCAGCTTCATCGAGTCGATCGCGATCTGGTTGTTCTGGTACGCGTTCAGGTCGGGGACGAGCAGGTGCCCCGCGCGGTCGGTCGTGCCGATCACGCGGTTCTCGTGCAGCACCGGAATGCCCGCGACGCCGTCGGTCGACACGAGCGCGAAGCCGTCGTCGATGCGGCGCGACACCTGCAGGCTGCTGTCCATGAACACGAGCGCGCCGCTCACGTCGAGCGACGCGCCGGTCTGTCGGTCGATGTGCTGCGCGGCCGCGATGACTTCGCCCGCGTGGCCGAGATACCGCACTTGCGCCTGCCGGTAGGGCACCGCGCCCGTGCCGCCCGTCTGCACGCCCCAGCCCCAGCCGCCGCCGTAGTCGGGCGGGCGGCTCGCGTCGACGGTGTAGTTCGACTGGCCGCGCTGGCGGCCGACGGTCGTGTTGATCGACGTGTTGCGGCCGAGCCCGATGTTCAGCGACACGAACGCGCCGTTCGCACCCTGCTGCGCGAAGTCGCGGTACGCGCTCACGCTCAGCGACGCGAGATCGCCGAAGCCCAGCGTGTACGACACCGTGCCGATCCGCGTGCTCGGGCCTTGCGGCATCCGGAAGCCGATATAGCTGAGCGACAGGGTCTGGCGGTGCATGAACGGCAGCGCGAGCGTCGCCTGGTCGGTCGCCGCCGGCGCCGTCGCGCCGTCGCGCGAGGCCAGGTCGCCGTAGCGGCCGAACGCGCGGATCGTCTGCGCGTTGATCGAGAAGCGCGGCTCGATCAGCTGGTAGCCCACGCTCACCTGCGTGCCCGGAAAGCGGCCGGCGCTGCCCGCGACCGCGCCGCTCACGACGCCCGCGTAGCCGAGCCGCAGCAGCGCGCCGACGCCGGCGTTGAGCACGCTGCCGGTCGCTTCCGCATGCCCCTCGACGGTCAGCGCGTCGGTGACGCCGCGCCGCATCGAGCCGCTGACGGCCGGCCGCGCGTCGTAGTCGAACGACCGCAGCCCGTAGTTGCGGCGCAGGAAGCCTGCTTCGAACGAATAGCTCGACAGCCCGGCGGACAGCATGCGCGTATCGACGTAGAGCGGCACGGAGGTCGCGACGGTGCGGCCGAGCGCGTCGCGCGTGATGACGGTCGCCTGGCCGGCCCCCCTGATGCCCGGCACGTCATGGATGAGGAACGGGCCGCTCGGCACGTTGCCGGTGTACTGGCGCACGTTGTTGATGTACAGGTCGACGGCCGACGGGACGGCGGCGGAGCCCGCGAGCGACGGGATCGGGAACGTGACGAGATCGGGGCGCAGCGCGAAGTTGCTGCGCCACTGGAAGCCGCCGATGCGCACCGAGCGCGTCCACGCGAGCGACCCCGAGATCGTGTCGCCGATCTGCGTCGTGCTCGGCCGCGCCGGGTCCGAGCGGCTCCATGACATATCGAAGCGCGTGTAGCGCCGCTGGCCGTTGTAGAAGGTCGCGGCGCCCGTGGTGTCGAACACGCCGCCCGGATCGAAGTAGCGCACGTCGGTGTAGAGCGAGTACTGCCGGTCGCCGATCGTCTGCGCGTACGCCTCGTAGTTGATCGCGATGCCGCGCGACGCGCTGGCCGCCTGCGTGGGCGGCAACGCACGGCTGTCGACCGCGTACGGCCGGCGCAGCGAGTCGGGCATCTGCAGGTCGACGCTCTGGCGTGCCGCGTCGTAGCGGTAGCGCAGGCCGGGAATCGCGTCGAGGTCGACCGTCGCCGCGTCGGCGAGGCCGAGCCGGTCGGTCGCGACGCCGATCGTGCGCAGGTCGGCGCCGCTCGCCGACAGGTGGCCGTCGCGTTCGCGGAAGTGCGCGAGCAGCGTCGTGTTTTCGCCGTTGACGCTGACTTCGAGGATCACGTCGTGCGTGCCGTCGGTCATCACGAGCACCGGGAGTTCGTCAGCGCGCACCGGGCCGAGCGCGAGCAGGCTGCCGGCCACGATGGCCGCGAGCACGGCGCGCGGCGAGCGGCGCGGCGTTCCGCGTCCATTGGCCGGGGGCGTGCCGGCGCGTGGCGAAGGGGGAGAGGCCGGGCGGCGCACCGGCGATCTAGCCCGGCGGCTCCACCGCGACGACCGCACTGGCCGGCTGCGAATTGACGGCCGCCCGTACCGTGACCTTGCCGCCGAGCGCGACGCCGGCCGGCAGCGGCACGCTCCACTGGCCGGTTCGGCCCGCCAGCGCGTAGCCGAGCAGCCCGCGCGTGAGCGGGTACGCGCGCCCGTCGCCGGTCACGAGTTCGACCGACGCGAGTTGCGCGCGCCGCGTGCCGCCGTTGTGCACGCGCAGCACCCAGCCGCCGTTGCTGCGCAGGAGCGCCCAGTCGAGCTGCGGCGCGCCGTTGGCGGCCGGCTCGACGAATACCGGAATCGAATAGCGCAGCCGGATCGACACGCCGTTGGCCGGTGCCTCGCCGGGCTGCGGCAACTCGTCGATCAGCAGCCGGTAGGTCTGCTCGGTACCGGCTGGCGTACGCGAAGCGCGCACGACGCGGATCAGCTGCTCGGACTGCTTGCCGACTTCGATCAGCGGCGGGCTGGCGAGCAGATCCTGGGTGGGCGTCAACGCATCCTGGCCATTGGCCTGATCCCAGCGAAACACGCGCACCTGCCCGTACACCGGGCGCTCGCCCGGATTGCGGAGCGTGATGCCGGTGGCCGTGTCGTCGGCGCCGAATTCGATCGTGACGGGGGAAATCTGCAGCGACGCGGCGTGCGCGGCGCCGGCCGCGCACAGCAGCGCGGCGAGCGTTCGACGTAATGCGGACATGGGAAGCAGCGCCGGTCAGAAGTAGGCGGTTGCGGTGATGGTCGTCTGATAAGTGTCCGGCTTCGGCGTGGCTTGCGTGGGCACCTGGCCGTAGACGGTGAAGGACTGTGCGGACCCCGTGCCGGTGCCGGCCACGGTGTCCGTGCCTTGCGTGTTGCCCCAGATCGTCGTCCGTCCGGCGTCCTGGTAGAGCTGGAAGCCGACCGTCGTCGACGTGTTGCCGGTTGCCGTTCCGGCCATCAGCCGGCTCGCGACGGTCGACCCCGTGACCAGGCCCGCGTCGAGACCGACGTTGTACGGCGTCGTGTTGGTGCAGGTGACGCTCAAGGTCGTCTGCTGGTTGATCGCGGCGGACAGCACGCCGTTCGTGCCGAAGGCCAGCGGGTTCGCCGTGATCGCGCAGTTCGGTTGCAGCGTGAGCGTGACGTTGAAGGTGGCGGTCGACGTGCCGTTTGAATAGACGGCGGCGTCTGCGGCGGGTGTCGAAAGGCCGACTGACAGCGCGAGCGACAATGTGGTGGATACGATGGCGACTTTCACGCAGATCCCTCATCGATCGAATTTTCGTTGGATTTATGCCGCGCTTCGCAGGCCACGGTCTCGCAAATGCTGATACGAACCCGCAATTCTTTCAATATTAAAATCGGCCCTGTTTCATTTTGTTACATCTGGATTGGGTGTTGAGTAAATAAAGTCGGGAAGCATTGCGATTTGTGATTTCAATATGCGAATTGAGTGAAATATTTTCCTGGGATGTAGCAAGCACTTCATGAATCATGCTGGATTCGGCCGTGATTTTTGCCTGAATCAGCGGAATGAAACGGCCTGTACGGAATGGTTGATTAATGAATTCGGCGGAATTCAGAGGGCGAAAAAATGAATCGCTCAAGGGAATTGAATTGATTCCCGCAATTCGCAAGAGGATTTGATTCTTGTTGAGGCGGGATATACGGATATTCCGGATATCCGGACTGGAAGAACGAATGAAGTGAAATTGACGGTTGAAAACGAACGCGGCCGCATCGAGCGGCCGCGAACGTGTGTCGGCGAGGGGAGATCCGGCATTCGTCGCCGGCGGACGGCGTGTCGCGATTACGAATTCGCGGCGGCCGGTGCGCGGCGCTGTTGCGCGATCTGCAGGAAGACGAGCGCGAGGCCGGCCGCGGCGATCAGCCCGCCGACGAGCGGCACGGCCGCATACCCGAAGCCCGCCGAGATCGCCGCGCCGCCGGCGGCCGCTCCGAGTGCGTTGCCGAGGTTGAACGCGCCGATGTTGACGGCCGACGCAAGGCCCGGCGCCTCGTGGGCCGCCCGCATCACGCGCATCTGCAGCGGCGGCACGACCGCGAACGTCGCGATGCCCCACACGAGCAGCGTGACGGCGGCGCCGGCATGCGTGCTGGCGAGCACCGGGAATGCGACCATCGTTGCGATCAGCAGCAGCAGGAAACCGATCAGCGTGCCGTCGAGCGAGCGGTCGGCCAGTCGCCCGCCCGCGATGTTGCCGATCGAGAAGCCGACACCGATCAGCACCAGCATCGCGGTCACGAAGCCGGGCGTGGCGCCGGTCAGGTGCTCGAGCGTCGGTGCGACATACGTGTAGAGCGTGAACATCGCGCCGGCGCCGAGCACGGTCGTCGCGAGTGCGCCGAGCACGACGGGGCGCGTCAGCACCGAGAGTTCGGCGCGCAGGTCGGGCATCTTGCCGGCTTCGCCCTTCGGCAGCGCGGCGAACAGCCCCGCGATCGCAACCAGGCCGAGGCCCGCGGTCGCGGCGAACGACATGCGCCAGCCGATGATCTGGCCGAGCCAGGTCGCGGCCGGCACGCCGCCGACGTTCGCGATCGTGAGACCCATGAACATCGTCGCGACCGCGCTGGCCTGCTTTTCGCGCGGCACGAGGCTGGCCGCGACCACCGAGCCGAGCCCGAAGAAGGCGCCGTGGTTGAGGCTCGTCACGAGGCGGGCGAGCAGCAGCGTCGTGTAGCCGGGCGCGAGCGCCGACAGCAGGTTGCCGATCGTGAAGATCGACATCAGCGCGATCAGCGCCGAGCGGCGCGACCAGCGCGCGAGCAGCAGCGTCATCAGCGGCGCGCCGACCATCACGCCGATCGCGTAAGCACTGATCAGCATGCCGGCTTGCGGAATCGACACGTGCACGCCTTCGGCGATCACCGGCAGCAGGCCCATCGGCGAGAACTCGGTCGTACCGATGCCGAATGCACCGGCGGCGAGTGCCAGCAGCGGTAGCGCGGCGCCGCCGCCCGGGCGGGAAGGAGAGGAAGTCGTGGGGTTCACGCGATGTGCTCCTGTAATCGAGAAACAACGGCACGAGGCCATTGAGGACAGTGCGAAGTGTGCCTGCTTCACTTTTGCGGAAAAAGCCGTATCCGGACGAAATTATCTTGATTTCATTTCAACAATGCAGCGTGCAGCGAAACCGGCAGGGGGCGCGGGTGAACGAGCGGATGGTATTTCGAAAGCATGTTGTAAAGATTGGCGGACGACGCTCGACCGGGAGACCGCGATCCGTGGGCGGTTCGACGCGGACGGATGCCCGTTTCGCCCTTTTTCGGCAGGTGGCCCGGAAGCCGTCCGCCGCCCGTCCGGCGGCGCGGATCCGGCGGGCCGGCGAGGTGGCGGCCATCGTCCGGCGCGAGCGTCGCGTCACCGCCGGATACCCTTTGCAGACAAGGCGCGCAGGTAAAAAAAGCCCCGGCCACAGGGGGACCGTGACCGGGGCAGAAACGCATCCTCTCTTTGGCACGAGGGTTGGATGCGCGCGAAGTATATTTCGACGCATGACAATTCGAACCGGCGTTAAACGGCTGTTTTGGGTGTCAATTTAAAAACACCGGCGCTGCGGCGCCTTCCGTCGGCGTTTTGAAAGATGTTTAGCGCAAGCGAGGCTGGTGATTAGTACGTCAGGCCAGTCGAACCGGCGTTTTGACGGAGAAGTATCCGGTCGTGGATCGACAGGGCGAATTCGGCCGCCCGATCGTAGGCCGGGCGCGTATTCGGTCGAACTGCGTCCGGTCAGCTCGCTTCGCCGGCCGCATCGCGCACGGCCGCCAGAAACCGCGCGACGACGGGCGACGGCGGCACGGCGTCGCCGTCGAACACGAACTCGATGTCGAAGCGGCTCGCGAGTTCGTCGAGCGCGACGAGCCGGACCGTGTGCGGGCAGGTCGGCGACGCGCTTTCCGGCACGAACGCACAGCCCATTCCGGCCGCGACGAGGCCGATCAGCGTCGGGATGTCGCTGCCGACCTGCGCGATGCGCGGCGTGAAGCCGGCCTGCCGGCACTGCGCCATCAGGAACCGGTGATGCGCGGCGGAGCGCTGCGCGTCGAACCACACGAACGGCTCGTTCGCGACGTCGGCCAGCGTGCGCGGCGCGGTGAAGTGTCCGCCCGGCGGCGCGGGCATCGCCAGCACGAAGCGGTCGCTCAGCAATCGGACGCCGGACAGGTGCGGCGCCTCGTCGCGACGCCACGCCATGATGCCGCCGTCGAGCTGGCCGCGCACCAGCGCGTTCGCCTGTTCGGCCGACAGCATCGGCGCGATCGACAGCTTGACGTCCGGGCAGGCATCGCGAAACGCCCTGAGGACGTTCGCGACGACAGGCAACGGCAGGCAGTTCGGCAACGCGCCGAGCCGGAGTTCGCCCAGCTGGCCGGCCGCGCTGCGCAGCGCGCGCTCACGGCTGTCCTGCAATGTCGCGAGCAGGCCGGTCGCATCCTGCAGGAAGCTCGTGCCGGCCGCCGTGAGCGTGACGCCCGTTGCGCGGCGGACCAGCAGCGGCGTGCCGATCGCGTCCTCGAGTTCGCGGATCTGTCGCGACAGCGCGGGCTGGACGATGCCGGCCGCACGGGCGCCCGCCATCACGCTGCCGGCTTGTGCGACGGCGACGAAGTAGCGCAGGTGACGCAATTCGATCTGGCGCATGCGGTATCCGTTCCGGTTCGTTGATATACCTGCGAAGCATAGCAAGTGCCATGCGATGGTATTGGAAAGCATGGAGAGCCTGCCGTACGATGGCCGTCATCGCCGCTCGCCCTCGCGGGTCGCGTGCGCTTCTTCCGTGCGTTTCTTCCGTTCGCTCCGTTCCCATTGGTTCCGTCCCCATGCCGCTTCATATCCCGACTCCCTATATCCGCTCGCAAATCGCGTCCCGCCGGCTCGGCAGGACCATCCGGCTGAAGCTCGATGCGCTGCAGCCGTCGGGCTCGTTCAAGCTGCGCGGCATCGGTGCCGTCTGCGAAGCGCGGCACGCGGCCGGCGCGCGGCGGTTCGTGTCGTCGTCGGGCGGCAACGCGGGCATCGCGGTCGCCTATTGCGGCCGCGAACTCGGCGTGCCGGTACGCGTCGTCGTGCCGGAAAGCGCGACGGCCCGCGCCCGCGAGCTGATCCGTGTCGAGGGCGCGGAGCTGATCGTGCACGGCCCGAGTTGGGCCGAGGCGAACGCGTTCGCGCAGTCGGCGCTCGGCGAGCACGATGCGTTCGTGCACCCGTTCGACGACCGCGCGCTGTGGCAGGGCCACGCGACGATGATCGACGAGATGGCGGCGGCCGGCCCGAAGCCCGACGCGGTCGTGCTCGCGGTCGGTGGCGGCGGGCTGCTGTGCGGTGTGCTCGAAGGGCTGGCGCGCAACGGCTGGCACGACGTGCCGGTGGTCGCGGCCGAAACGGAAGGCGCCGACTGCTATGCGCGCTCGCTCGCGCAGGGGCGCCCGGTCGAATTGCCGGCGATCACGAGCATCGCGACGTCGCTTGGCGCGAAGCGGCCGTGCGACGCGGCGGTCGAATGGGCGACGCGGCACGAGATTCATCCGGTCGTCGTGTCCGACGCCGACGCGGTGGCCGCGTCGCTGCGCTTCGTCGACGAACACCGGATCGTCGTCGAGCCCGCCTGCGGTGCCGCGCTGGCGGCGCTCGAGCGGCCGGTGCTCGCGTCGGCGACGGATATCGCCGTGATCGTCTGCGGCGGCGTGACGGCGACCGTCGAGCAGTTGCAGACGCTGCGCGCAACGTTGCGGTAGGCGGGGCGGCCGTCGAGCGCGGCGAACGCGGCGAATGCGTGCATGGCCGCGTATTCCCGCTGCGAAGTGTCGGCGCAATGCCGGCTACGCAACGGACAGGCAGCCGGCAGCGTGGAAATTCATGCGAGGAACGACGGGAAGGGTGCGTATCGTCGCGCTGCGCCGGTTACGGCCGGGCGCGGCGATACGGGTGACCGGTCAGTTGGCGGCCGGTGCGCTCGCGCCGGACGGGGCGGACGAGGCGACAGGATTGGCCGCGGCAGGCGCGGGTGCCGAGCTCGAGGGCGCCGATGCCGATACGGGGGCAGATGCGGTGGGCACGTGCGCAGGTGCGGCCGGTGCCGGTGTCGGTGTCGTAGCGGCGGGTGGGGAAGCGGCGGGCGCCGATGCGGCGGCGGCGGGTGTCGATGCCGGACTGGAAGCGGGAACAGGCGCGGAAGCCTGCACGGGCGTTGAGGCCGGTGTGGATGCCGCCCCGGACGCCGTTGCAGGTGCCATCGCCGGTGCGGGCGTCGACGCGGTAGCAGGAGCCGGTGCTGCACCCGAACCCGAACCCGAACCCGAACCCGAACCCGAACCCGAACCCGAACCCGAACCCGAACCCGAACCCGAACCCGAACCCGAACCCGAACCCGAACCCGAACCCGAACCCGAACCCGATGCGGCCACCGGCGCGGCAGCACGCATCGCCGCCGGCGCGACCACGGCCGACGCCGCGGCCGGCACCGCGTGCGCGCCCGATTCGGGCGTGACGGCCGGCAGCGAAAGCGGCACCGGCGCCGCGGGCGGCGTCGGCACGGCCGGGGTCGTCATCTTCATCGGCTCGCCCTGCGGCGTCGGCGCGGGTTCGGGCAGCGGCGTGACGGGTTCCTTCTCGGCGGCCTTGACGGTCGCGCGGTCGCGGCGGGCCGGGTCGATCTTCAGGAAATGCTCGACGAGATTGAAGAAGCGCTCATAGAACACGCCGGCGGGAATCGTCTCGCTGGCGGTCTTGACGAGCGCGTCGTCGCTCGACCCGATCGGCAGCGACAGCGAGCCGAACACGCTGAGCCCGACGCTGGCCGACGTATTCGACTTCTTCAGCGTGTAACGATCCTGCACCGCGTTGACGTACGCGATGCTCGACGAGCCGTCCGCGTTCGCGTCCGCGCACACGACGTGAAACTCGATCACGACGTGCATGTCGTTGTTCGGCTGGAAATTCTTGCTGCCGTCGACCGCATCGTTGCGCGACGACGACACCACATAACCCTGGCTCAGCAGCGCGCGCCGCGCGGCCTCGCAGGCCGCGTCGGATTTCGAATGGAACGTATGCGCATACGGGCTGCTCGTCGCGTCGAACTGTTCCTGCTGGTAGATCGGCTTGGGCGGCGACGAGCACGCCGCCAGCACGGTCGCGGCCGCGAGCGCGCACGAAACGGAAAACAGGCGAAATCGGTTGTGCATGGCGTCTTTCAGAAGGCTTGGCGAGAGGCCGCGCAACGGCGGTGCCTGGATGAAGCGCGCGGCAATCTCGTAAGGCCGGGGCGCCATTATAGTTTCGTTTGATGTCGCACTCGCTTCAGTCGGCCGGTGCGCCGCGCGCCGCGTCCAGCAATTGCGACGTCAGCGGATGGTGTTCGCCGCGCCGCGAGCGGATCGCGTGGATCTCCTCGGTCACGTCGCCCGCGCGCCCGAGCCGCCGCAACCCGCGCAGCAGCGACGCATCGTTCGCGCCGAGTTCGCTCAGCGGAAACACGCCGAGGCCGCGCGCCGCGAACACGGCCATCAGCGCGCTGTCCTCGAATTCCCCGGCCACGCGGGGCACGATCCGCTCACCTTCCAGCCACCGGTCGAGGCGCGCGCGCAGCGCCGAGTGCGCGGTCGGCAGCAGCACGGGCAGCTCGGCGAGGCACTGCGGAAAGTGCTCCCGAGTGGCCGGCGTGACGAGTGCCGCGGGGCCGTACCAGTCGACCGGCGACGCGACGAGCCGCTCGCTCGTCACGCGCAGGTTCGAACCGGACGGCGCGCCCTGGCCGGCCAGCACGAGATCGAGATGATGCAGCGCGAGCTCCGCGAGCAGCGCGTCGTGCTCGCCCTCGTGGCACAGCAGCCGCAGCGTGGGGGTATCCAGAACGGGTGCCAGGATCGCGTGCGCGGCAAGCTTGGAGATGCCGTCCGCGAGGCCGACCGCGAGCCGCACGGTCGGCTGGCTGGCCGCCGCGCGCACTTCGTCGGGGATCAGCCGTCCCATCTCGAAGATCGCCTCCGCGCGCGCAAACGCGGCCTGGCCGGCGTCGGTCATCGCGACGCTGCGCCCGGCCGGGCGCAGCAACTGGTGTCCGAGCGCCTTCTCGAGCTCGCGCACCTGCGCGCTGATGGTCTGCACGGCCATGTCGAGCCGCGCGGCCGCGCGCGCAAAGCCGCCTTCCTTCACGACGACCCAGAAGTAGTACAGATGTCGGAAATTGAGCATCGGAACGTAATTTCGGAAAATCCGAACCAAAAATCAGATTCTCTCTGATTTTTACGAAGTTCTGAGCGGCATATCATCGGGCTTTCCACTTTCGAATCGGCCCATTTCATGGACTACCTGCTGACGCTTGCCGCCGACCCCGCCGTCTGGGCGGCGCTTCTGACGCTCGTCGTGATGGAAGTCGTGCTCGGCATCGACAACCTGATCTTCATCTCGATCCTCAGCAACAAGCTGCCCGAAGCGCAGCGCGCCCGCACGCAGCGCCTCGGCATCGCGCTCGCGCTGGTGATGCGCCTCGCGCTGCTCGGCAGCGTCGCGTGGATCGCGAGCCTCACCGAACCGGTGTTCACGCTGTTCGACCATGCGTTCTCGTGGCGCGACATGATCCTGCTGTCGGGCGGCCTGTTCCTCGTGTGGAAGGCGACCACCGAGATCCATCACCACGTGTCGCACGACGGTGACGGCGCGGGCGGTGCCGGCGGCGCGGCAGGCCTGACGATGTGGGCCGCGATCGGCCAGATCGTGATGCTCGACATCGTGTTCTCGATCGACAGCATCGTGACCGCGATCGGCATGACCGAACACGTGCCGATCATGTTCGTCGCGGTGATCGTCGCCGTCTCCGTGATGCTGTTCGCCGCGCAGCCGCTCGCACGCTTCATCGACCGCAACCCGACCATCGTGATGCTCGCGCTGTCGTTCCTGGTGGTGATCGGCATGACGCTGATCGCCGAAGGTTTCGGCTCGCATGTGCCGAAGGGTTACATCTACGCGGCGATGGCGTTCTCGGCGTTCGTCGAGGGCATGAACATGCTGGCGCGGCGCGCGAAGGCGAAGCGCGCGGCACGGACGGAAGGCCGCTGAGCGGCCGCGCGCGACGCCGGCTGCCGCTCAGGCGGCACCCGGTTCGCGCGTCTCATACGGCATCCAGACGAAATTCGCACGGAAAGGAGAAGCGCGATGAAATGCCCTGTCTGCAAGACGCCCGACCTGCTGATGGCCGAGCGCCAGTCGATCGAAATCGACTACTGTCCGACCTGCCGCGGCGTATGGCTCGATCGCGGCGAACTCGACAAGCTGATCGCGCGCGAGGCCGGCGACGCGCCGGTGCGTCGCGACGAGACGCCCGTGCGGCACGATGCGCAAGCGCCGCGCGGCCATGACGGCGGGTGGGGGCGCGACGGCCGCGCGCACGACGATCGGGACAGACACGATGGCCGCTCGCACGGCGATCGTTACAAACATGACGGCCAGCGTCGCCGGAAATCGGTGTTCGACCTGTTCGACTTCGACTGACTCCGCCGATGTCGTCATGTCGTTGAAAAGCCCCGCCGGGCGCGTACCCGGCGGGGCTTTTTCACGCGTGCGGGACGACGGCACGCACCGGTGCTTACGCGTTGCCGGCCGTCACGTCGATGCGGCGCGGACGCGTTTCCTCGCGGCGCGGAATCGTCAGCGTCAGCACGCCGTCGCGCAGGTTCGCGTCGATCCTCGACGTGTCGAGGTCGGGGCTCAGCACGAAGCTGCGCGCATAGCGCGTCGCGCGGATTTCGGCATGCCGCACGCGGAGGTCGGCCGGCGTATCGAGGTGCGTGTCGGCCTCGATCGTCAGCGTGTTGTCGTGCACCTTCACGTCGAGGTTCTCGCGCGGCACGCCAGGCAGGTCGGCCCGCAGCGTGACGCCGAGGTGATTCTCGACGATGTCGACGGCCGGCGTGATCGCGGGCCGGCGCACCGCTTCGGCGGCAGCGGGGTGGACGGTGCTCGTTTGGCGTTCGGTCAGGGTCGGGTTCGCAGTCATGTCGGTATCCTGAGAATTATTGAACGGTGATCGCGCGCGGCTTCGATGCCTCGCGCCGGCCGACGCGAATCAGCAGGCAGCCGTTTTCATAGCGGGCGCTGACCTGGTCGGGATCCGCGTCACGCGGCAGCTCGACGACGCGGCGGAACGCACCGTGAAAGCGCTCCTGCGCATAGGTGCGCAGGTCGTCGCCTTCACCGCCTGGCGCCGGCTTGCGCTCGCCGCTGATGGTCAGCAGGTCCTTGTCGATCGACACGTCGAAGTCGGCCGCGGCCATGCCGGGCGCGAACGCGACGATCTCGATCGCGCCGTCGGTGGCGCCGACGTTGAGTGCGGGAAAGGCGCCGGGCCGCACCGCGCGAATGCCGGACGGACGATCGCCGAGCAGGCTCGCCACCTGCCGCTGCACGCGGGCGAATTCGTCGAACAGGTCGCTGCCGAAATGGATACCGCTCATGTGAGTCCTCCTGAACAGGGAACGCGGGAGACGCGACGGCGCGACGCCTGCGGCGGGCGCGACGCGGGGGCTCCACTGGGTCGAAACGGGGGCAGTGCGTGGTGTGGTGCGCTGCCCGACGACGCGTAATTAGTGGCCGCCGCAGCGCATTTCAAGAGGGGATCCACAATCTGCATCAATGCAGGCCCGTGCGGTTCGATGCGACAATCGCCGCGATCTATCTGCAGACCAACGACACGGGACAACCATGGACATTCGACGCATCGCGATCGTCGGCGCCGGCGTGATCGGCGCCAGCTGGGCCGCTTTCTATCTGACGCAGGGCTTCGACGTCGTCGCGACCGATCCGGCGCCGCAAGCCGACGCACGGCTGCGCGACGCACTGGCCGCGTTTCTCGGCGAGCGGGCCGTCGAGCTTTCCGCGCGGCTGTCGTTCGATGCCGATCTCGTGCGTGCGCTCGACGGCGTCGACTTCGTGCAGGAGAACGGCCCGGAGCGGCTCGACCTGAAGCGTGCGCTGTACCGGCAGATGGACGACGTGCTGCCCGCGCACGTGCCGATCGCGTCGAGTTCGTCGGGCCTGAAAATGTCGGACATCCAGACCGCGTGCGAAAAGCATCCGGAACGTTGCCTGATTGCGCATCCGTTCAATCCGCCGCACCTGATTCCGCTCGTCGAGCTGGTCGGCGGCGAGGCCACCGGCCAGGACGTGATCGCGCGCGTGAAGGCGTTCTACGATGCGCTCGGCAAGCAGACGATCGTCCTCAACAAGGAGATGACCGGCCACGTCGCGAACCGGCTCGCGGCGGCGCTGTTCCGCGAGGTGTATCACCTCGTCGGCGAAGGCGTCGTGAGCGTTGCCGATGCGGACAAGGCCGTCGCATGGGGGCCCGGCCTGCGCTGGGGGCTGATGGGGCAGTGCCTGACCTATCACCTCGGTGGCGGCGCGGGCGGAATCGCACACTTCCTCGAACACCTGTCGGGGCCGATCACGAGCTGGTGGGACGACCTCGGCACGCCCTCGTTCAACCCGGACGTCGATCGCAAGCTGAACGACGAATTGCGCGCGATCCAGGGCGAGCGCTCGATGCAGGAACTGGCGGCCGAACGCGACCGCCTGCTCGTCGAGCTGATCGACGCGCGGCGCCGCAGCTTCCTGCCGTGATCGCGCCTGGGCGGAGCGTTTCGGTCGGGCCGCGATCGGTCGGGCCGCGCTCCGCTACTGCTGCGCGGCCGTTTGCGGTGCCCGCGGCGTCTGGGCAAGCCACGACGGGCTCGCGGCCTGCACGAGTTCGCGGTTGCGCGCGCGCGTCGCGGCGCTCGGCGGGTAGTTGCCGTCGTTCGTCGGCAGTTCACCGTCGAGATAGGCCTGCTTGAGCTGGGCGATGACTTCCGCGCGTGTCAGGCCCTGTTCGGGCGCGGCGGCATCGGTCTGGGCAAAGGCGGGGGACAGCAGGGCGGCGGCGGCGGTCGCGACGGCGAATCGCAAGACATTCATGGCGTGCTCCGATCAAGGGGACGGGACACCGGATGCGCGCGGCGGCTGCCGTGCGTTCCGATGGGGCCCATTGTCGTGAGCGGGTGCTGCGCGGACGATGACGCGTTCCGGGCAGAACTGTCAGTTGCGGGCGCAGCCGGCCGCGCAGGCGTGCGTCGCGCCCGGTGAGCTTACAACTCCGACGCCGCCGTGATCAGTGTGGCTTCGAGCGCGAGCGTCGATCGCGACGCGGCCGCCGGCCGGTCGATCACGTACTCGAGTTCGCCGAGCTCGGGCAGCCCCGCGTCGAGCCGCGCGAGCCCGGCCGGGATCACGTAGCCCGCGAACGCGCTGACGCCGAGTCCCGCGCTCGCGGCGGCGCGCAACACCGCGACGCTGCTGCTGACTACCGCGATCCGGTATGGCCGCCCGACGGCTTCGAGCGATTCGAGCACGCGGCGGCGCGACACGCTCGGCTCCGGATGCATCGCGAGCGGCAGCACGGCCTCGTGGCCGGTGATCCGCGAATCGGGGCCCGTGCACCAGTACAGCGGCTCGCTGCGGATCACGCGGCCGCGCCGGCTGCCCGCGATGCGCTTCGCGAACACGAGATCGTGCCGCCCTTCGTCGAGCGCGTCGAACAGGTCGCCCGACAGCCCGGTCGAGATCGCGAGTTCGACTTCCGGATTGCGCTGCACGAAGCTTGCGAGCGCGGCCGTCAGGTGCGCCGACGCGAAATCCTCCGACATCGCGAGCCGCACCTTGCCCGACAGCGGCGGCCCGCACACCGACGTGACGGCTTCGTCCATCAGTTCGAGGATGCGCACCGCGTAGCGGAACAGCGCGTCGCCGTGCTGCGACAGGTGCACGTTGCGCGTGTCGCGTTCGAACAGCGGCCGGTCGAGCAGCTCCTCGAGGCGGCGGATATGCTGGCTGACGGTCGATTGCGACAGGCTCACGCGCTCGGACGCGGCGGTGAAGCTGCCGGACTGGGCGACGGCGACGAAGCTGCGCAGCAGCTCGGGCGGTAACGGGCGCATTGCTAAATCCACTGAATCGGTTTCGACAACTTCATAAATGGCCGGATATTGCGGCGCTAGTATCGGATCACGCCTCGGTGCGTGCCCGTCACGGCGCACACCGGATGCGTAGCCCGCGTCGTGCCGGCGGCTGCATCGGTCAGTCTACGGCATCCGGCATCCGGCCCGAAACCGCATCATCCCATCGACCGCCCGAGAACGCGCCCGCATGACGGGCCGCCGGGCCGCGGCGCACCGCCGCAGGAGACGAGTCCGCGCACGGGATCGGCGTGCGGGGCCGGTTCCTGCATGCGTCCGGCGCCCGTCACGAAGAGACTGGAGACGACTCATGATCATCTACGGAACCGCGCTGCTGGCGTTCTGCCACCTGGCCGGCCTGTTCCTCGGCGACCTGCTCGGCAGCGCGATCGGCGTGAAGACCAATGTCGGCGGCGTCGGCATCGCGATGCTGCTGCTGATCTGCCTGCGCCTGTGGCTGCACCGGCGCGGCTGGCTGCCGAAGGAAACCGAGGCCGGCGTCGGGTTCTGGGGCGCGATGTACATCCCCGTCGTCGTCGCGATGGCCGCGAACCAGAACGTCGTCGCCGCGCTCAAGGGCGGCCCCGTCGCGTTGCTGGCCGCCGTCGGCGCGGTCGCGATCTGCGCATGCTGCATCGCGGTACTCGTGCGCACCGGGCGCGACGACACGGCCTTCGCGGCCGTGCCGCAATTCGAAGAACAGTGAAGGAGGCCGCCATGCTGCAGATGCTCGAAAAAGTCGTCGCCCACAACGGGCTCGTCGCGTCGTTCGCGCTGGTCGGCCTGATCATGTGGCTGTCGTCGATCGCGTCGCGCAAGCTCACGTTCGGCCGCGTGCACGGCTCGGCGATCGCGATCGTGATCGGCCTCGTGCTCGCCTACGTCGGCGGCGCATTCACCGGCGGCGAGAAAGGGCTGGCCGACGTCAAGCTGTTCGCCGGCATCGGCCTGATGGGCGGCGCGATGCTGCGCGATTTCGCGATCGTCGCGACCGCGTTCGAAGTGCAGCCGACCGAGGCACGCAAGGCCGGGCTCGTCGGCGTCGTGTCGCTGCTGCTCGGCACCGTGCTGCCGTTCATCGTCGGTGCGTGCATCGCGCGCGCGTTCGGCTACACCGACGCGGTCAGCATGACGACCATCGGCGCGGGCGCCGTCACCTACATCGTCGGCCCCGTGACGGGCGCGGCGATCGGCGCGAGTTCCGACGTGATCGCGCTCAGCATCGCGACGGGGCTCGTGAAGGCGATCATCGTGATGGTCGGCACGCCGGTCGCGGCCAACTTCATGGGCCTGAAGACGCCGCGCTCCGCGATGATCTTCGGCGGCCTGGCCGGCACCGTCAGCGGCGTGAGCGCGGGGCTCGCCGCGACCGACCGCCGGCTCGTCCCGTACGGCGCATTGGTCGCGACGTTCCATACGGGCGTCGGCTGCCTGCTCGGGCCGTCGGTGCTGTTCTTCACGACGCGCGCGCTGGTCGGCGCGTAGCGCGCTGCGATGCGGCCCAAGCGTGCGGGCCGCATCCATCGCGGCGTCCTCTGAGTCGCATTCGTCAACATCATCAATCGGCGGCGGCGCCAGGCTTAGAATGCCGCTGAACCATCGAAGCGGGAGAACTGTTCATGACGGGATGGAATCACGCGCGGCAGGCGCGCGATGCACGCCTCGCGGCCGGTGCGCGTTTCGCGCAGGGCAAGCGGGTCGATGCGCGCGACGCCGTCGCGTTGCTCGAAGCGGTGCTGCGGCCCGGCGACCGCGTGTGTCTCGAAGGCGACAACCAGAAGCAGGCCGACCTGCTCGCGACGGCGCTCGCCGACGTCGACAGCGCGAAGATTCACGACCTGCACATGGTGCAGTCGGGCGTCGTGCTGCCCGAGCATCTCGACGTGTTCGAGCGCGGCATCGCGAAGCGCCTCGACTTCGCGTATTCGGGCCCGCAGTCGCAGCGCATCGCGAAGCTGCTGTTCGGCGGCAAGATCGCGCTCGGCGCGGTGCACACCTATCTCGAGCTGTTCGCGCGCTACTTCATCGACCTCACGCCGCAGGTCGCGCTGATCGCCGCGGTCAGCGCCGACGCCGACGGCAACCTGTACACGGGCCCGAACACCGAAGACACGCCGACCGTCGTCGAGGCCACCGCGTTCAAGGACGGCATCGTGATCGCGCAGGTCGACCGCATCGTCGACAAGGTGCCGCGCGTCGACATTCCCGGCGACCGCGTGCACTTCGTCGTCGAAGCGGGCCGGCCGTTCTACGTCGAGCCGCTGTTCACGCGCGACCCGGCCGCGATCACCGAAACGCAGATCCTCACCGCGATGCTCGCGATCAAGGGCATCTACGAACCGTACGGCATCAAGCGCCTGAACCACGGGATCGGCTTCAACACGGCCGCGATCGAACTGCTGCTGCCGACCTACGGCGAGAAGCTCGGGCTGAAGGGCAAGGTCTGCTCGCACTGGGCGCTCAATCCGCACCCGACGCTGATCCCCGCGATCGAATCGGGCTGGGTCGAGCAGATCCACTGCTTCGGCTCGGAAGTCGGGATGGACGACTACATCCGCGCGCGTTCCGACATATGGTTCACGGGCTCCGACGGGTCGCTGCGCTCGAACCGCGCGTTCTGCCAGACGGCCGGCCTCTACGCGTGCGACATGTTCATCGGCTCGACGCTGCAGATCGACCTGTCGGGCCATTCGTCGACGGTCACCGCCGAGCGCATCGCCGGTTTCGGCGGCGCGCCGAACATGGGCAGCGACGCGCGCGGCCGGCGTCACCCGAGCGAGCCGTGGCTGAAGGCCGGCGCGGAAGCCGACCCCGATACGCCGGCGGCACTCAGGCGCGGCCGCAAGCTCGTCGTGCAGATCGGCGAGACGTTCGGCGACAAGAACGTGCCGATGTTCGTCGAGAAACTCGACGCGCTGAAGCTCGCCGACAAGCTGCAGCTCGACCTCGCGCCGATCATGGTCTACGGCGACGACGTCACGCACATCGTTACCGAGGAAGGGATCGCGAACCTGCTGATGTGCCGCGACAAGGACGAACGCGAGCATGCGATCCGCGGCGTCGCCGGTTATACGGAGATCGGCCGCGGCCGCGACCGGAAGATGGTCGAGCGGCTGCGCGAGCGCGGCGTGATCCGCCGTCCGGAGGATCTCGGCATCGATCCGCTCGACGCCGATCGCCGCTGGCTCGCCGCGCGCTCGATCAAGGATCTCGTGCACTGGTCGGGCGGGCTCTATGCGCCGCCGGCCCGGTTCCGCAACTGGTGAGGAAGAGGGCATGGAACAGTTGAACTATCGCTTCACCGCGCGCGAGCGCGCGAAGGGCGAGCTGGCCGCGGCGCTCGTCGGCGTGGTGGCATCCGGCAATCTCGAGGTGCTCGTCGAGCGCGTGCTGCCGGGCAACGAATGCGAGATCGACATCCGCACCGCGGCGGTCGGTTTCGGTGCGGTGTGGCAGGCCGTCGTCACGGATTTCGTCGAGCGGCGCACGCCGGGCGGCCTGAAGCTGTCGATCAACGACGGCGGCGCGCGGCCCGACATGGTGTCGCTGCGGCTCGCGCAGGCCGTGCGCGCGATCGAAGGGGACGCATGATGAACGACGCGATCCACGATGCGCCCGCGTTCGTCGCGAATGGAGCGAGCTGGTACGAAGCGTCGGCGCGGCAGCGCGTCGACGGGCTGCTCGACGCGGGCAGCTTCGACGAATTCCTCGGGCCGGCCGAACGCGTGACGAGCCCGCACTTGCCGCTGTTCGACCTGCCGCAGCAGTTCGACGACGGGATGGTGGTCGGCCACGGCCGGCTCGACGGGCAGCCGGTGTTCGTCGCCGCGCAGGAAGGCCGCTTCATGGGCGGGGCGTTCGGCGAAGTGCACGGCGCGAAGCTCACCGGGCTGCTGCGCGCCGCGCGCGAAGTCGGCAAGCCGGTGCTGATCCTGTTCGATACGGGCGGCGTGCGGCTGCAGGAGGCGAACGCGGGCGAACTCGCGATTGCCGAGATCATGCGCGCGCTCGTCGAAGCGCGTGCGGCCGGCGTGCCGGTGATCGGGCTGATTGGCGGGCGCGCGGGCTGCTACGGCGGCGGCGGGTTGCTCGCCGCATGCTGCTCGGCGCTTGCGGTGTCGGAGCAGGGCCGTATCAGCGTGTCGGGCCCCGAGGTCATCGAAACCAATCGCGGCGTCGAGGAGTTCGATTCGAAGGACCGCGCGCTGATCTGGCGCACGATGGGCGGCAAGCACCGGCGGCTGATCGGCGGCGCGGATCGCTACGTGGCCGACACGCCGGACGCATTCCGCGCGGCGGCGCTCGAGCTGATCGGGCGGGCGCCGACATTCGATGCGGCGATGCTGCGTGCCGAGCAGGCGCGTCTCGAGGCGCGTGTCGAACGGTTCGGCGCATGCCACGATGCGCTCGACGTCTGGCGCACGCTCGGGGCCGACAAGTCGGAAGCGATTCCGGGCATGCCGGACGACACGTTCGCGTCGCTCGCGGATCAATTGCAGGAGAGCACGCATGACGCTCGATGAAGTGCTGAACGCCTTGTTTCCCCAAGGCCATTCGATCGCCCGCACCGGCGGCCTGCTGACGGGGCACGCGGAACTGGCCGGTACACGCGTCGACGTGATCGGCGTCGCTGACCGTTTGCCGTTCGGCATCGACGAGGCGCTGACGCTCGCGGCGCGCGTGCTCGACACGATCGCGCGCGGCGGCGACACGCCGATCCTCGTGCTCGTCGACAGCGACAGCCAGCGGATGAGCAAGCGCGACGAACTGCTCGGCCTGAACGAGGGGCTGTCGCATCTCGCGAAGTGCCTGATGCACGCGGATCTCGCCGGGCACCGGACGATCGGCGTGCTGTACGGCCACACGGCCGCCGGCGCGTTCATCGCGACCGCGCTCGCGACGCGTACGCTGCTTGCGGTGCCGGGCGCCGAACCGGAAGTGATGGACCTGCCGTCGATGTCGCGCGTGACCAAGCTGCCGATCGACGTGCTGAAGGAGATGGCGCGCTCGACGCCGGTGTTCGCGCCGGGGCTCGACAATCTCGTGAAGATGGGCGCCGTCGACGCCGTGCTCGATCCGGCCCGCGCGCTCGACGCGCAGGTCGGTGAATGGCTCGGCAAGCCGGCCGAGCGCGTCGACCGGCGCGCTGCGCGCGGCCGGCCGGTGGCTGCCGATGTCGCGCGTCGCGTCGAGGCGCTCGCGCGTGTCGCGCGCTGAGATGCCGCTGCGCCGCCACACGCTCGTCACGTTGACGGCGGCGGGGTGGGGCGCGGCATTCGCGCGCGATCCCGCGCTCGCCGCCGATCCGCTTGTGCAGGCGTGGGCCGCGCGCGGCCGGCCGCTGATCGTGCGCCGCGCGTCGCCCGACGAGGCCGATGCCGGCCGCGTGCCGCTCGGCCTGCCGCTGCCGCCGTCCGCGGGCAAGCGGCGCATCGCGCTGAACGCAGCGGCCGATGCGCTCGCGACGGTCGGCCCGCTGCCCACATTGTCCGACGTGCTTGCGGCCGCGCCCGACGCGTGGCGCACGCCGTTGCACGAGCTCGATGCGCTCGGCGCGCGGTGCGGCGTGCAGGGCCGCGTGTTCGGCAGCCTCGCATGGCAGGCGCTGACGGGCGAGCCGTACCTGGGCGAGTCGTCCGACCTCGACATCGTGTTCCCGCTACCGGAAGCTGCATCGGTCGCGCCGCTGCTCGACGGCCTCGCGTCGATCGACGGGCGCGCGCCCATGCGCATCGACGGCGAACTGCTGCGCGACGACGGCGCGGGCGTCAACTGGCGCGAACTGCATGCGCGGCAGCCTGAAGTCGCGGTCAAGACGGCGATCGCCGTCGAACTGATGCCGGTCGACGCCTTCACCGGGGGTGCGCGATGAGTGCATGGGCCGCCTGCCGCATACCGGCGCCGTCCGAAGCCGGGTGCATCGCCGAACTGGCCGAGCGCAGCCTCATGCTCGAGATCGAGACCTATCCGAAGCCGGGGCTCGTCAGTCACGTCGACACCGGCAGTCACACCGACATGGATGCCGCGACGTTCGCACGCAGCGCCGCCGTGCTGCGGCCTTACTTCGCGGAACTGGCCGACGCAGGCGCGCGCGATGCGGACATGGCCGTGCTGCGCAAGATCGGCCTGCGTGCCGAGCACGCGATGCTCGCCGCGACGGGCGGCGTCAACACGCATCGCGGCGCGATCTTCGGGCTCGGGCTGCTGTGCGCGGCGGCGGGCCGGCGTGCGACGCCGGGCGCCGTGCCGGGCGGGACGACGCTCGGCGCGTTCGTCTCCCGCCGCTGGGGCGCCGATATCCTCGGCGGCCCGCGCCTGCCCGACAGCCACGGCGAACGCGCGAGCCGCCGCTACGGCGTCGGCGGCGCGCGCCGCGAGGCGGCCGACGGTTTCACGACCGTCTATGCGGTCGGGCTGCCCGCGCTGCGCCGCGCGCGGCGTGACCTGCCCGGCGACCCGGAAGCGGCGCGCGTCGACGCGTGCTTCGCGCTGATCGCCGCACTCGACGATACGAACCTGCTGCACCGGGGCGGACAGGACGGCCTCGAATTCGCGCAAGCGGCCGCACGCGCGTTCGTCGCACGCGGCGGCGTGCGCGCGCGCGACTGGCGGCTACGCGCGGCCGCCGTGCATCGTGCGTTCGTCGCGCGCCGGCTGAGCCCGGGCGGCGCGGCCGACCTGCTCGCGATGAGCGTCTTCGTCGATGCGCTCGAAGCCGACGGAGGCGCGCGATGACGCTGGCCATCCTCTGTTCGGGACAGGGCGCGCAGCGCGCCGACATGTTCGACCTGACCGGCACCGCGCCGCAGGCCGACGCGCTGTTCGCCCACGCCGGCCGGCTGCTCGGCGACGATCCGCGCGCGTGGGTGCGGCACGCCGGGCCGGACGCGCTGCGTGAAAACCGTGCCGCGCAGATCCTCTGCACGCTCCAGGCGCTCGCGGCGGCCGCGCTGCTCGACGCGGTGTGGCCGCGCCGGCGCTGCGTCGCCGGCTACAGCGTCGGCGAAGTCGCGTCGTGGAGCGTCGCGGGGATGATCGAGCCGGACGCCGCGCTCGACCTGGCCGATGCGCGTGCGCGTGCCATGGATGCCGCAAGCGGCGGCGACGAGCGGATGGTGTTCGTGCGCGGCCTGACGCGCGCTCGGCTTGCGCGATTGTGCGACGGCCGCGACGCGGCGATCGCGATCGCGAACCCGGGCGACGCGTTCGTGGTCGCGGGGCGCCAGCCCGATGTCGATGCGGTGGCCGACGACGCGTCGCGCGACGGTGCGCTGCGCGTCGCGCCCGTCTGCGTGCGGATCGCGTCGCACACGCGCCGGATCGCCGCGGCCGTGCCGGTGTTTCGCGCGTCGCTCGCCGCCGCTCACGTGCGGCGGCCGCTGCCCGGCACGCGGCTCTTTTCGGGTATCGACGGCGCGTCGGTGCTCGACGTCGACGCGGGACTCGACAAGCTGGCCCGGCAGATCGCGGAGCCGGTCGAGTGGGCGGCCTGTCTTGCCGCGTGCGTGGAGGCCGGTGCGACCGCGTTCCTCGAGCTCGGCCCCGGCCGCGCGCTGGCCGAGATGGCCGGTAGCGCATATCCCGCGCTGCCGGCGCGCAGCCTCGCGGATTTCCGTTCCGTCGACGGCGTCGCGAGCTGGCTCGCGCGCGTCGCGGCGGGCTGATCGACGGCCCGGAAGCCCCTCGCCGGAGTCGCCTTTCGCACTGTGTGTTGCGCCGGCGCAGCAGCCTTGCAACCGGCGCTTGCCACACGAATTGGCGTCGCTAAAATGGCGCCCGCCATGAGACCAGCCGCCTTCCTTCTCGCCGCGCTCTGCTGCGCGGCGAGCGCCCACGCCAGCCAGATTCCGTCCGACGCCGCATCGGTCGGCACATACTTTTCGTATGACAATGCGGCGGCCGACGCGACCGTCGACCTGATCGAGCAGGCGCAGCGTCGCGTGTTGCTGGCCGGCTATACGCACGTGCCGCCGGCGGTCGCGAGCGCGCTGCGCGCGGCCCGCTCGCGCGGGATCGAGGTGCGTGTCGTGCTCGTGCGTTCGCCGCACGCGGGCCGGTACAGCGGCGCGGGCTATCTGAAAGCGTCGGGTATCGACGTGGCGATCGAGTCGCGGCACGGCGATCCCGCGCCGCGCTTCGTGATCGTGGACGACAGCGTCGCGCTGACGACGCTGTCCGAAGGGGCGGCTGCGCATGCGGAAACGGTGAACGTGTTCCAGCGCGCGCCCGAGCTCGCGCAATCCTATGCGCAGTCGTTCTGGCGGCTGTACCGGCAGGCCGGCGGCCTCTGACCCTTTCCTTCGGTACCCGCGCGCCGGTGTGACCCTGCTTGCATCGGCGCCGCCGATGAACCATGCTCGTTGACAGGCGCCGACGCGGGTTTCGCGCCTCCGGCGCAACGGCAGGGAGCCGAACGTGTTCGAGTGTTTTGCCGATCGTACCGATGCCGGCTGCCAGCTGGCCGGCGCGTTGCGCGATTATGCGGGCCGCGGCAATGTCGTCGTGCTCGCCTTGCCGCGCGGCGGTGTGCCCGTCGCGTATCCGGTCGCCTGCGCGCTGCACGCGCCGCTCGACGTGCTGGTCGTACGCAAGCTCGGCGTGCCATCCGATCCCGAGCTCGCGATGGGCGCGATCGCGACGGGCGGTGCGATTCATCTGCAGCGTTCGGTGCTCCGCTCGATGGGCGTGTCCGACGCGCAGCTCGCCGATGTGATCGCGCGCGAGACCGTCGAACTGCATCGCCGCGAGGCGCTGTATCGCGGTGCCGCGCCGCCGCTGCCGGTCGAGGGGCGCATTGCGATCGTCGTCGACGACGGCGTCGCGACCGGCGCGTCGATGCGCGTCGCGCTGCAGACGTTGCGCGAGCGTCACCCGGCGCGCATCGTCGCGGCTGCGCCGGTCGCGCCGGCGGGTGCGCGGCACGCGTTCGACGATCTGGCCGATGCGTTCGTCACGGTGTGGCAGCCGCTGCCGTTCTTCGGGATCAGCCAGTTCTACGCGCGCTTCGAGCAGACCAGCGACGACGAGGTACGCGCGTTGCTCGACGCGGCCCGGCCCTGACGCGGCATCACGTGCGCCTGATGCGGCGCGGGCGGGGGCGACGGGTTTCGGCCCACGCGAACAGGCGCTGCAGCATCGGATGGACCTCCCCGCGCCAGCGCACCCCGGTAAACAGCCCGTAGTGATCGCAGTCGCCGATGTCGATGCGGTAGCGCTCGTCGTCGGCGAGGCCGCTGCACATGTCGAGCGCCGCATGCGTCTGGCCGGCGCCCGTGACCGCGTCGCATGCGCCTTCGACGGTCAGCAGCGCGACGCCGCGCAGCGCGGCCGGCTCGACGCGCCGCCCACCCACGTCCCAGGTACCGACCGCGAGGCTCATGCGCTGGAACACGATGTCGACCGTGTCGAGGAAATACTCGGCGGGCATGTCGAGCAGCGCCGTGTATTCGAGCAGCGCACGCCGTGCGCCGGCGAGCCCGGTCATGTCGAAGCGCGACGCGGCCAGCGCGTACGCTTCGATCAGCGACAGGAAGCGCTGCGGGTACACGAGTGCGATCTCGCCCTGCTGCAGATAGGTGGGAAACACGTGGCGGCCATGCCCCGCGAAACCCGGCGGCACGACGTCGATCAGGTGGCGGCGGCACCAGCCCAGCGAATGGGTCGCGGCGGCGGTGCCGAGCGCACTCGGATTCCGGCGCGCGTCGAGCGGGCCGCCGATCAGCGTGACGCTCGCGGGCGGGGCGAGACCGCGAGCCGCGCGCAGCGCGAGCGCGCCGAGCACCGGCACGGTTGCCTGGCACACGGCGACGACATGCAGCGGCCGGTCGTCGTGCGCGAGCCCGTCGACGAAGCCGTCGAGCGTCGCGACATATTCGTCGAGCCCGAAGCGGCCCGCCGCGAGGGGCACGTCGCGCGCATTGCGCCAGTCGGTCACGCAGACGTCGCCGTCCGCGAGCAGCGTCTCGACGGTTTCCCGCATCATCACGGCCGCATGCCCGGCGAGCGGCGCGCAGAGCAGTACCGTGCGCCGCGCGTCGACGCGCGTGAAGCGCCGCAGGTCGCAGAACGGCGTGCGCGCGACGATGCGCTCGGCGACGGCCGGCCACCCGATGTCGAAGTGCGGGGGCTCGCCCGGCGGCCCGAGCAGCGGCTCGAACAGGTCGTCGTAGCACGACGATGCGGCGTGCGGCAGCGTGGCCGCGGGCCACGCGTCGAACGCATGCCGCGTCGCCGCGCGCCAGGCGCGCATCCATTCCCGCTGCTGCTCGACGAGGGCGTACCACATGGCGAACCTTGGGGCGGAAGGGGCGTGAACTTGCATTATGGTCACTGCGGCCGGACAACGTGAGCCCCGCGTGCGGCCGGCCGAGGCGCATCAAGCGCACGGGCGCGCTAGGCGAAGCGCTGCGGCGCTGCTACAGTCGTCGATCCCATTCCCTCAAGCGGAGCGTTTGCGATGAAGCTGATCGGCATGCTGGATTCCCCGTTCGTGCGCCGTGTCGCCATTTCGGCGAAGCTGCTCGACCTCCCGTTCGAACACGAGTCGCTCTCGGTGTTCCGTCATGTCGAGCAGTTCAGGGCGATCAATCCGGTCGTCAAGGCACCGACGCTCGTGACCGACGACGGTGCGACGCTGATGGATTCGTCGCTGATCGTCGATTATCTCGATCATCGGGTCGCGCCCGCGCGGCGGCTGCTGCCCGAGGATGCGGCCGCGCGCCTGAACACGCTCGTGCCGGTCGGTTTCGCGCTGGCAGCTGCCGAGAAGAGCGTGCAGGTCGTCTACGAGCAGGCGCTGCGTCCGGCCGACAAGCAGCACGCGCCGTGGCTCGAGCGCGTGCTGAGCCAGATCGAGGGCGCATACGGTGCACTGGAGCCGCTCGTCGCCGCCGCGAACGGCTGGTTCGGCGGCGCGCGCCTGCTGCAGTCCGACGTGACGGTGGCGGTCGCATGGCGCTTCACGCAATTCATGGCGGCCGACTACCCGGTACTCGCGCGGATCGATCCGGCCCGTTATCCGGCGCTCGCCGCGCATTCCGCGCGGGCGGAAGCGCTGCCGGCCTTCGTCGAAACGCCGCTTGCGTAGGCCCGCCGGCGGGCTATCCGGCTGCTGCCGGCTGCCCGCCGGGCCTTGCCAGGCAAGCGTCGGCGGATTGTTCTCCGCGGCTGACAAGTGACTTCGCATTCGCGCGGTTTATCCGGCGGGCGCCGATCCCTAGAATCCACTCCATCGAATGACGCCTTGCCTGATGGAGCTGATGATGCGAACCCTGATCGAATCGAGCCTGTACCACCCGTCCGTCGTGTTGCCGCTTGCCGCGCTGACGCAGTTGATGGTCGAGCGCGATTTCAATCTCGGTCAGGTCGGGCTGATCGTCGCGACGCGTGGTGCACAGGCGGCCGTGTCGCGATCGCGCGCACTGCTGTTCTGCCGCAACTGCGAAGCGCACGCATGAGCGCGTACGCGGCGAGGGGATGAAAAAAAGCCCGGCCGGCGCAAGCCGGTCGGGCGGATCGGATTCGATCGGACCCCGGCTTCGGCCGGGGTTTTTCATGGGCGACGCTCAGGCGCGTGCGGTCGACACGGCAGGGTACATGCCCGAATCGTCGTCCTCGCGCATCTGGCGCACGAGCTGGTGGGCTTCGCGGCGCGTCGCGACGGCCGGCGGCGAGCCCTTGAGCGGCTGGCGTGCGGTTTCGGCGAGCGCGACGACCGACACGATGCCGATCACGGCGGCGCCCATCATGTAGTACGCGGGCATCATCAGGTTGTGCGTGACGTCGACGAGCCACGCGGTGACCAGCGGCGTCGTGCCGCCGAACAGCGACACCGACACGTTGAAACCGATGGCGAGCGCGCCGTAGCGGATCTCCGTCGGGAACAGTGCCGGCAGCGCCGATGGCATCACGCCGGTAAAGCACGACAGCAGCACGCCGAGGATCAGCAGGCCGCTGAACACCGATGCCGTGGTGCCGGCATGGATCAGCATCATCGACGGGATCGACAGCGCGAGCAGGCCGACGCAGCCGGCGAGCATCACGGGCTTGCGGCCGATCCGGTCGGACAGGCGGCCGGCGGCGAGCGTCAGCGGCATCATCAGCACCATCACGATCAGCACGAGCACGAGGCTGTGCGATTCGTCGAAATGCAGCGTCGACGACATGAAGCTCGGCAGGTACGACAGCACCATGTAGTCGGTCACGTTGAAGATCAGCACGAGGCCGACGCACAGCAGCAGCGCACGCCAGTTGCGCATCAGCGTTTCGCGGAAGCGCGCCTTCGGCACGGCCTTGTCCTGCGCTTCGCGCTCCTCGGCCTGGCGCTTGAACGCCGGCGTTTCCTCGAGCTTCATCCGGATGTACAGGCCGATCAGGCCGAGCGGGCCGGCGATCAGGAACGGCACACGCCAGCCCCACGACAGCAGCGCCTCCTGCGACAGCGACGCGGTGAGCAGCGCGACGACACCGGCACCCATCACATAGCCGATCAGCGTGCCGAATTCGAGGAAGCTGCCCATGAAGCCGCGGCGCTTGTCGGTCGAGAACTCGGCGATGAAGGTGGCCGCGCCGCCGTATTCGCCGCCGGTCGAGAAGCCCTGCACGAGGCGGGCGACGAGCAGCAGCACGGGCGCCATGATGCCGATCGACGCGTAGCTGGGAATGAGGCCGATCGCGAAGGTGCCGACGGCCATCATGATCATCGTGGCGGCGAGCACGCGCTGGCGGCCGATGCGGTCGCCGAGCGGGCCGAACACCATGCCGCCGAGCGGGCGCACGAGGAAGGCGGCCGCGAATGTGCCGAAGGTGGCGAGCAGCTGCGCGGACGGGCTGCTGGACGGGAAGAACACCTTGCCGAGCGTGACGGCGATGTAGCTGTAGACGCCGAAGTCGAACCATTCCATCGCATTGCCGATGGCCATCGCGCTGACGGCGCGCTTGAGCAGGCTCTGGTCGACGACGGTGATGTCGTCCGCGACGAGCGGGGCTTCGCCGGACGACGAAGCGGAGGAAGAGGCAGCGGTCGGGCTGACGTGTGTTGCGGTCAAGGTCATGCACTCCTTTGACTGCGCCGAACGGGCGGGCCGTCCGACACGGTTTGCCGGCGAGCGCGGTGTCGTGCGCGGCGCGTCGGGGCAGGCCATTAAGCATTTACTGCACAAGCGGCGGTAAAGGGCCGTAAGGGGCTGCTTCGACGCGGGCCCGATGGGCCGTCGCGACAGTGCGCTCATGAAGAATGGGCCGCGTGATGCAAGCGGCAGATGCCGGTGCGGACGATGTCCGGCGTTCCGGCAAGCGCCCCGGAGGGGCAACGAACGAGAAAAGCGGGCCTGTCGGGCGGGCTTTCCTGTGGGTGCAATTTCGGTCGAAGGGCCGGCCCGCACGCGCGGACGGACTTCTCTCGAAATCGAATAGACAGAGATTGAATGTTGAAACAGGCGACATGATAGCACGATGACGGATGATCGTGCAAATTGCCGGGAAACGCCCGTCTGGCGGAGCGTTCGGCGGGGGCGGCTCGGGTATGATCGGCGGCGCGCGGCGGGGCCGTGCCGCCTCGCGGTGACGGGGGCGAATTCACGAGGAACCGGATGACCGAACTGATGAGGATCGCGGCGCTGTTCGCCGCCACCGCGCTGGCCGAAATCGTCGGCTGTTACCTGCCGTGGCTCGTGCTGAAGGAGGGGCGGCCGGTGTGGCTGCTGCTGCCGGCCGCGCTGTCGCTCGCGTTGTTCGCGTGGCTGCTGACGCTGCACCCGAGTGCGGCGGGGCGCACCTATGCCGCGTACGGCGGCGTGTACATCGCGGTGGCGCTGGTCTGGCTGCGGGTGGTCGACGGCGTCGCGCTGACCCGCTGGGACGTGGCCGGCGCGGCGCTCGCGCTCGGCGGAATGGCGGTCATCGCGCTGCAGCCGCGCGCGTGAGCGCGGCCGCGGCGCATGCCGTGTGCCGTGTGTTTCAGGCCGTTTCGGCGGCGCCCGCGTCGGCGGACTGGCGCCACACGCAGGTGCCCTTGACCGACTTGTCGAGCTCGTCGAGCTGCGCCTGGTGCGCGGCGAGCTCGTCGTCGCTCGCGGCCACCACGGCCAGGTCGAGCGCGGCGAGCGACACGCGCTGGCCGTTTGCCGCGCCGCCGTCGGCACCCGCGTCGTCGAGCATGTCGATCACGAGGCTGTCCTGGCCGCGCGTCATCGCGAGATAGACCTCGGCGAGCAGTTCCGAGTCGAGCAGTGCGCCGTGCAGCGTACGGTGCGCGTTGCTGATGCCGAAGCGGTCGCACAGCGCGTCGAGCGAGTTGCGCTTGCCGGGGAACATCTGCTTGGCCTGCACGAGCGTGTCGATCACGCCGCCGCAATGTTCGGTGAACGGCGGCAGGCCGAGCCGCGCGAATTCCGCGTCGAGAAAGCCAAGGTCGAACGGCGCATTGTGGATGATCAGCTCGGCGTCCTTCACGAAGTCGCGGATCTGGTCGGCGACTTCCGCGAATTTCGGCTTGTCGCTGAGGAATTCGGTCGTGAGGCCGTGCACCGCCAGCGCGCCCGGATCGCTGTCGCGCTCGGGGTTCACGTAGAAGTGCAGGTTGTTGCCGGTGAGCCGCCGGTTCAGCAGCTCGACGCAGCCGATTTCGATGAGGCGGTCGCCCGTGCGGGCGTTCAGGCCGGTGGTTTCGGTATCGAGAATGATCTGGCGCATGTCGGGGAAAACGTAGGAAACAGGGGGGGCGGCCCGCGTTCAGGCCGTGAGCGATTCGACGCCGCGATTCGCGAGCGCATCCGCGCGCTCGTTTTCGGGATGGCCCGCGTGGCCCTTGACCCAGCGCCACTCGACCTCGTGCTGCGCGACGAGCGCGTCGAGCCGCTTCCACAGGTCGGCGTTCTTCACGGGCGTCTTCGCCGCGGTGACCCAGCCTTTTTTCTTCCAGCCGTGGATCCACTCGCTGATGCCTTTCTGCACGTATTGCGAGTCGGTGTGCACGATCACCTGGCACGGCCGCTTCAGCGCTTCGAGCGCGGCGATCACGCCCATCAGCTCCATGCGGTTGTTGGTCGTGTTCGGCTCGCCGCCGAACAGCTCCTTTTCCTTGTCGCCGTAGCGCATCAATGCGCCCCAGCCGCCGGGGCCGGGGTTGCCCTTGCAGGCGCCGTCGGTATAGATGTCGATCGTATCGATTGTCATGAATGTTCTTGATGGGTGGTCGGGGAGGCCGCCGGCGTCAGGCCCGGTGCGAGCACGGGTTTCTTCATCCGGATCTGGCCGACGAGGCGCATGCCGCGCACGCGCTTGACGGCCGTCACCATGTAGACGGCGCCGAAGATCGGCCACCAGCGGTCGCCGGCGGCTTCCATGAAGCCGTAGCGGGCCAGCCACTTGTCGGTGACGAGCGGCGGCCGGTAGCAGCCGAAGCGGCCGCGTTCGAGGTCGAAGCCGAGCAGCTTGATCCAGTCCTTGAGCCGGATGAACGCGATCTGGTCGCGCGTGGCCGGCACGAACGGACGGTTCGCCATGCGCCCGAACGATTGCCGCATGCCCCACAGGCTGAGCGAATTGAAGCCGGTGATCACGAGCTGGCCTTCCGGCATCAGCACGCGCTCGGCCTCGCGCAGCAGGCGGTGCGGATCGGACGTGAATTCGAGCGTGTGCGGCATCACGATCAGGTCGACGCTCTGCGACTCGAACGGCAGGTCGAGCAGGTCGCACCAGGTCGTGCTGCGATCGGCGGGCGCATGCTCGGGCGAATGGGCTTCGCGGGCCCACGGATACTGATAGGGCGCGCTCGCGCCGCTCGCCGGATCGAGCACGAGGCCGCGATACGGCATGCGGTTCTCGCGCAGCGCGTCGAGCTGCGGCAGGCCGAGCTGCAGCGCGTGGAACCCGAAGACGTCGGACACGATCCGGTCGAGCTGCGCCTGCTCCCAGCCCAGCACGTAGCGGCCGGGAGGCGAGTCGGTCCAGGCGGGCCAGTCTATAATTTGACGGTCAGACATAACGATGATTGCGCGCCCATGAACGAGCTGGAATACGTGCCGGTTCCGGCATTCGATGACAACTATATCTGGCTCGTCTCGGACGGCCGCGATGCGATCGCCGTCGATCCGGGTGAAGCCGCGCCGGTGCGCCGGGTTCTTGCCAAACGAGGCTGGCGGTTGACCGCTATTTTACTCACGCACCATCATGCCGACCACGTCGGCGGTGTCGCGGCACTGCGCGATAGCCAACCGGACGATGCTCCGCTCGCGGTTTACGGCCCCGCGGCCGAGGCGATCGGCGTGGTCACGCGGCCGCTGGCAGGCGGCGATCGCGTGACGCTCGACGCACCGTCCGTCGCATTCGACGTGCTCGACGTGCCCGGCCACACGCGCGGCCACATCGCCTATTTCCAGGCGGCCGGGCCGCGCAACGCGGCGCCGCACGTGTTCTGCGGCGACACGCTGTTCTCGTGCGGCTGCGGCCGCCTGTTCGAGGGCACGCCCGCGCAGATGCTCGCGTCGCTCGACGCGCTCGCCGCGCTGCCGGGCGACACGCGCGTGCATTGTGCCCACGAATACACGCTGTCCAATATTCGCTTCGCGCTCGCATGCGAGCCCGGCAATGCGGCGCTCGCTGCGTGGCGCGACGAAGCGCAGGCGCTGCGCGCGCGGGGTGTGCCGACGCTGCCCACTACGATTGCTCACGAGCGTGCCGTTAACCCGTTCATGCGGGCGGACAGCGCGGCGATTCATGCCACGCTCGAGGCCGAGTTGCATGAAACGGTGCCGGATCGTCTGACGGCGTTCACGCTGATGCGCGAATGGAAAAACCGGTTCCGATGACGATTTCCGGAGGACTCCAAAGCTCAAGCGGAGTCTGTAAAAATTGCTCCAAATGTAGGATTTCGCTGAGTTTTCGGTGTTTTTATTGACGTGAAGCACGCACTTCCGTAGTATCGCCTGCAATTTCCAGCCGTCGGAAGCCGAGATTTTCATGCGACTTATATTGAGTGCGATGGTGGTTCTGCTGCTCGCCGCTTGTGCGAGCCAGGCCCCTGTCGCCAACAACGCCGCCGATTCGCAGGCGACGTCCAACTACCTCCGTAAATCAGCCACCGCCAAAGAAACTGTCGACGTCGACAAGCAATCCGTCGGCGACCTGACCAGTGCAGACTCCGACCTCTGGGGCCGCATCCGCCGCGGTTTCCAGATGCCCGACCTGCAGAGCGACCTCGTCGACATGCAGACGACCTGGTACACGCAGCGGCCCGACTACGTGCAGCGCATGACCGAGCGCTCGCAGAAGTACCTGTATCACATCGTCGAGGAGCTCGAGGCGCGTCACATGCCGACCGAGCTCGCG
Source organism: Burkholderia sp. 22088 (assembly GCF_052045915.1). Taxonomy (NCBI): domain Bacteria; kingdom Pseudomonadati; phylum Pseudomonadota; class Betaproteobacteria; order Burkholderiales; family Burkholderiaceae; genus Burkholderia; species Burkholderia sp. 22088. The sequence continues at coordinate 38,738 of NZ_JBQEPY010000004.1, read as the reverse complement.
CTGTTGCCGTTCATCGAGTCCGCGTACAACCCGCAGGCGCTGTCGGTCGCGAAGGCGGCCGGCATGTGGCAGTTCATGCCCGGCACGGGTCGTACCTACAACCTGAAGCGCAACATGTGGCAGGACGAGCGCCGCGACGTGCTTGCGTCGACGAGCGCCGCGCTCGACTACCTGTCGCGCCTGCATGACATGTTCGGTGACTGGTATCTCGCGCTGGCCGCGTACAACTGGGGCGAGGGCAACGTGCAGCGTGCGATCGCGCGCAACCAGGCGGCCGGCCTGCCGACCGACTACCAGAACCTGCGGATGCCGAACGAGACGCGCAACTACGTGCCGAAGCTGCAGGCGGTGAAGAACATCATCGCGAGCCCGCAGCAGTACGGCCTGACGCTGCCGGACATCCCGAACCACCCGTATTTCGTGACGGTCACGACGTCGCGCGACATCGACGTGGCGGTCGCCGCGAAGCTCGCGAACCTGTCGCTCGACGAATTCCGCTCGCTGAACCCGTCGTTCTCGAAGCCGGTGATCCTCGGCGCGACCGAGCCGCAAATTCTGCTGCCGTTCGACAACGCGTCGGCGTTCGAGAAGAACCTGAAAGCCTACAACGGCCAGCTTTCGTCGTGGACCACCTATACGGTCAGCGAACGTGCACGGCCGGCCGCGATCGCCGAGAAGATCGGCGTGGACGCCGATACGCTGATGTCGATCAACAAGATTCCGGCCGGCATGCGCCTGAAGCCGGGCTCGACGATCGTCGTGCCGCGCGGCGATGACGACGACGAGGACATCAGTGCCGACGTCGCCGAAAACGGCGCGCTCGCGATGGAACCCGATGTGCCCGACACGCGCAAGATGCTGATCCGCGTGCGCCGCAAGCAGTCGATGGCGGCGATCGCCGGCCGCTACGGCGTGTCGGTCGGCCAGCTCAAGGCGTGGAACCGCACGCACCGCGATCTCGTGATGCCGGGCCAGGCGCTCGTGCTGCACGTGCCGGTCGGCCGTTCGGTGCCGGCGGAGCCCGGTCCGGAACGGATCGCGACGTCGGCCGCCGGTGCGCACATCGAGCGCGCGAGCCTGGCGGTGGGTGGCAAGTCGCACGGCGCGAAGCGCGGCGCGGCGAAGCCGGCGGCCAAATCGACGAAAGCGACGAAAGCGACGAAAGCGGCGCCGGCCAAGGCCACAACGCACAAGGGCAAGAAGAAATAACGCAGTCGCGAGCGCATCGCGCGGCCGGCCCGGTTCGTGCGATTGCGTTATCATCCGACGAAATGCGACGAAACGCCGTCACCGAGGTGACGGCGTTTTTGTTTGTGCGCGGCGCGGGGGTGCCGCCTTGAATGCCTTCATATAACAAGGAGAGGCGATGTCGTCGGTGCAGGTGAGGGTGCTCGCGCTGTTTTCGGTCGGGTATTTCGTGTCGTATGTGTTTCGCGGCGTCAATCTGGGCTTCGCGCCGTTCGTCACGCACGAGCTCGGGTTGTCGGCCGCCGATCTCGGCCTGCTCACCAGTCTCTATTTCCTCGGCTTCGCGGGCGCGCAGATCCCGGCCGGCGTGATGCTCGATCACTTCGGCCCGCGCCGCGTGACGGCCGGCATGCTGCTGTTCGCGGCCGCCGGCGCAGCCGTGTTCGGTGCCGCGCACAGCCTCGGCACGATGATGGTCGGCCGGCTGCTGATCGGCGTCGGCGTGTCGGTGTGTCTCGGCGCGGCGTTCAAGGCGCTCGCGCAGCATTTCCCGGTCGGCCGGCTGCCGCTCGTGAACGGTCTCGTGATGGCCGTGGGCGGCCTCGGCGGCGTGATGGTCGGCTCGCCGCTGACCTGGCTGCTCGGCTGGACGAGCTGGCGCGCGATCTGTTTCGGCCTCGCGGTGCTGACGGTGGCCGTCGCGGCGTCGATCGGCCTGGGCGCGCCGGAGGCGAAGCAGGTGCGTCACCAGGGTGGGCTCGTCAGCCAGTTCAAGGGCACGTGGCATATCCTGAGCAGCCGTGCGTTCTGGAAGATATCGTCGTTCTCCGTCGTCACGCAGGGGGTGTTCTACGCGATGCAGTCGCTGTGGGTCGGGCCGTACCTGCGCGACGTCGCGGGGTTCGATGCGCCGCATGCGGCGCGCCTCGTGTCGGTGCTCGGCTTCGCGATGATGGCCGGCTGCGTCGGCTTCGGCGCCGCGGCGCGCGTGCTCGAGCGGCGCGGCGTGTCCGTGTACGCGTTCTGCGGCATCGGCATGGCGTTGTTCGTCGCGACGCAGGTTGCGATCGTGGCGCGCGTGCCGTTGCCGCCGGCCGTTCTGTGGGCCGCATACGGGATGTTTGGCGGCGTCGGCATCCTGACCTACGCGGTGATGGCCGGACATTTTCCCGCGCATCTGATCGGCCGCGCGAACACGACGCTCACGCTCGTGATCTTCCTGCTGATCTTTGCGTTCCAGATCGGTGTCGGCGCGGTGCTGTCGCACTGGCCCGCGGTCGACGGCCGCTATCCGGCCGCCGCGCACTTCACGGCATGGGGTGTGTTGCTCGCGCTGCAGCTCGCGAGCGCGGTCTGGTACGTATGGCCCGCGCGCGGCGCTGGCCAAGTGCACTGATCCGGCGGTACGCTCGGGGCAGGGCGGTCGCGTAAAACGGGGCCGCAGCGCGCTGCTTCGCGCCGCCGCGCGTCGCGCACGCACGATCGGACGGCCGTATCGATTGAAGATAAGGCCATTTTCAGGCTATAATTTGAAAGTTTGTGCTGATCAACCTCGCACCCTAGCGCCTACCTCATACATCCCGTTCATCCGCCGCACGCCGCCTGCCGGGCGATGCCGCGAAGCCTCGTGCGCCACGCGCCGGGTTCGCGTCTCGACAACGCAGGCCGCGTTCAGCTAGCGACCACGCGCGCCCACGCAGCGCGGCGCTCGCGCGGCAGGGTAAACAGGTCGGCAGCAGGGTGTTCCCCAAGGAGCCTCCCGTGTTGCCGTCTTTTACTCCCGCCTTGCTTGCACTCGCCGACGGCACGGTCTTTCGTGGTTATTCGATCGGGGCCGAAGGCCATACGATCGGCGAAGTCGTGTTCAATACCGCGATCACCGGCTATCAGGAAATCCTGACCGATCCGAGCTACTCGCGCCAGATCGTCACGCTCACCTATCCGCATATCGGCAACGTCGGCGTGAACGCCGAAGACGTCGAAGCCACGAAAGTCCATGCCGCCGGCCTGATCATCCGTGATCTGCCCACGCTCGCATCGAACTTCCGCATGGACCGCACGCTCGGCGACTACCTGCGCGACGAAGGTGTCGTCGCGATCGCCGGCATCGACACCCGCAAGCTGACCCGCATCCTGCGCGACAAGGGCGCGCAGAACGGCTGCATCCTGACGGGTTCGGACGACGAAGCGAAAGCGATCGAACTCGCGCGCTCGTTCCCGGGTCTCGCGGGCATGGATCTCGCGAAGGTCGTGTCGACCACGAAGCCGTTCGAGTGGAAGCAGACCGAATGGCGCCTCGAAGGCGGCTACGGCATGCAGGAAGCGCCGAAGTACCGTGTCGTCGCCTACGATTTCGGCGTCAAGTACAACATCCTGCGCATGCTCGCGGAACGCGGCTGCCACGTGACGGTGCTGCCGGCCGAGGCGAGCGCGGAAGATGCGCTCGCGCTGAATCCGGACGGCATTTTCCTGTCGAACGGCCCCGGCGATCCGGAACCGTGCGACTACGCGATCGCGGCCACGAAGCAATTCATCGAGCGCGGCGTGCCGACCTTCGGCATCTGCCTGGGTCACCAGATCATGGGCCTCGCGGTCGGCGCGAAGACGCTGAAGATGAAGACGGGCCACCACGGCGCGAACCACCCGGTGAAGGATCTCGGCGACGGCCGCGTGGTGATCACGTCGCAGAACCACGGCTTCGCGGTCGATGCGGATTCGCTGCCGGCCAACGCGCGCGTGACGCACGTATCGCTGTTCGACGGCACGCTGCAGGGCTTCGAGCTGACCGACAAGCCGGCATTCTGCTTCCAGGGCCACCCGGAAGCGTCGCCCGGCCCGCACGACATCGGCTATCTGTTCGACCGCTTCACCGCGCTGATGGACGCGGCGAAGCAGCGCAACGCTTAACGCAACCGACGCAACCGAAGGACGGGAGATTCGCATCATGTTCGGCCACGCACTCGGCATCACGGATATCTGGACCTACGTGTTCGGCGTGATCTTCATCATCCTGCTGCCGGGGCCGAACTCGATGTACGTGCTGTCGCTCGCGGCGCAGCGCGGCGTGAAGGCCGGCTATCGCGCGGCGTGCGGCGTGTTCGTCGGCGACACGGTGCTGATGGTGCTGTCCGCCGCCGGCGTCGCGTCGCTGCTGAAGGCGAACCCGCTGCTGTTCTCCGTCGTCAAGTACGGCGGCGCCGCGTATCTGCTCTACATCGGCACCGGCATGCTGCGCAGCGCGTGGCAGAAGCTGCGCGCGCGCGCCGATGCGCCGGCCGATGTACCGCCCGCGGTCGACGGCGAGCGTCCGTTCCGCAAGGCGCTGATCGTGAGCCTGCTGAATCCGAAGGCGATCCTGTTCTTCATCTCGTTCTTCATCCAGTTCGTCGACCCGGCATTCCCGCATCCCGCGCTGTCGTTCGTCGTGCTCGGGGCGATCGCGCAATGCGCGAGCTTCCTGTACCTGAGCACGCTGATCTTCGCGGGTGCGCGGCTCGCCGAGCACTTCCGCCGCCGCCGCAAGCTTGCAGCAGGCGCGGCGAGCAGCGTGGGCGGCCTGTTCATCGGTTTCTCGGTGAAGCTCGCGCTCGCCACGATGAGCTGAGCGTAGCCGGCCGACCCACGACAACGATTACTTATTGAATTCACAAGCCATGCCAAAACGCACAGACATCAAGAGCATCCTCATCATCGGCGCCGGCCCGATCATCATCGGCCAGGCGTGCGAGTTCGACTATTCGGGCGCGCAGGCTTGCAAGGCGTTGCGTGAGGAGGGCTACAAGGTCGTTCTCGTCAACAGCAACCCGGCGACGATCATGACCGACCCGAACACGGCCGACGTGACCTACATCGAGCCGATCACGTGGGAAGTCGTCGCGCGCATCATCGAGAAGGAGCGCCCGGACGCGATCCTGCCGACGATGGGCGGCCAGACCGCGCTGAACTGCGCGCTCGACCTGCACCACCACGGCGTGCTCGAGAAGTTCGGCGTCGAGCTGATCGGCGCGTCGCCGGAAGCGATCGACAAGGCGGAAGACCGCCAGAAGTTCAAGGAAGCGATGACCAAGATCGGTCTCGGTTCCGCGAAGTCGGGCATCGCGCACTCGATGGAAGAAGCGACCCAGGTGCACGCCGAGATCATGGCCGGCACCGGCGGCAGCGGCTACCCGGTCGTGATCCGTCCGTCGTTCACGCTCGGCGGCTCGGGCGGCGGCATCGCGTACAACCGCGAAGAGTTCGAGGAGATCTGCAAGCGCGGTCTCGACCTGTCGCCCACGCGCGAGCTGCTGATCGAAGAGTCGCTGCTCGGCTGGAAGGAATACGAGATGGAAGTCGTGCGCGACCGCGCCGACAACTGCATCATCGTCTGCTCGATCGAGAACCTCGACCCGATGGGCGTGCACACCGGCGACTCGATCACGGTCGCGCCGGCGCAGACGCTCACCGACAAGGAATACCAGATCCTGCGTAACGCATCGCTCGCGGTGCTGCGCGAGATCGGCGTCGACACGGGCGGCTCGAACGTGCAGTTCTCGATCAACCCGAAGGACGGCCGCATGGTCGTCATCGAAATGAACCCGCGCGTGTCGCGTTCGTCGGCGCTCGCATCGAAGGCAACGGGCTTCCCGATCGCGAAGGTCGCGGCGAAGCTGGCCGTCGGCTACACGCTCGACGAGCTGAAGAACGAAATCACCGGCGGCCAGACGCCGGCGTCGTTCGAGCCGACCATCGACTACGTCGTCACGAAGATCCCGCGTTTCGCGTTCGAGAAGTTCCGTGAAGCCGATTCGCGCCTGACCACGCAGATGAAGTCGGTCGGCGAGGTGATGGCGATCGGCCGCACGTTCCAGGAATCGTTCCAGAAGGCGCTGCGCGGCCTCGAAGTCGGTGTCGACGGTCTCGACGAGAAGTCGACCGACCGCGACGAGATCGCGATCGAGATCCACGAGCCGGGCCCGGATCGCATCTGGTACGTCGGCGATGCGTTCCGCATCGGCATGACGGCCGAGGAAATCTTCGCGGAAACCGCGATCGACCCGTGGTTCCTCGAGCAGATCGAGCAGATCATCCTGAAGGAAAAGGCGCTCGCGGGCCGCACGCTCGCGTCGCTGACGTTCGACGAGCTGCGCTACCTGAAGCAGAGCGGCTTCTCCGACCGCCGTCTCGCGAAGCTGCTCGGCGCGACGCCGGAAGACGTCCGCAAGCGCCGCATCGAACTCAACGTGCGCCCGGTCTACAAGCGCGTCGACACGTGCGCGGCCGAGTTCGCGACGAAAACCGCGTACATGTACTCGACCTATGAGGAAGAGTGCGAGGCGCAGCCGACCACCAACAAGAAGATCATGGTGCTGGGCGGCGGCCCGAACCGGATCGGCCAGGGCATCGAGTTCGACTACTGCTGCGTGCACGCGGCGCTCGCGATGCGCGAGGACGGCTACGAAACGATCATGGTCAACTGCAACCCGGAAACGGTGTCGACCGACTACGACACGTCCGACCGCCTGTACTTCGAGCCGCTGACGCTCGAAGACGTGCTCGAGATCGTCGACAAGGAAAAGCCGGTCGGCGTGATCGTCCAGTACGGCGGCCAGACGCCGCTGAAGCTCGCGCTCGACCTCGAGGCGCACGGCGTGCCGATCGTCGGCACGTCGCCGGACATGATCGACGCGGCCGAAGACCGCGAACGCTTCCAGAAGCTGCTGCAGGACCTCGGCCTGCGCCAGCCGCCGAACCGCACCGCGCGCGCCGAAGACGAAGCGCTCGCACTGGCGGCCGAAATCGGCTATCCGCTGGTCGTGCGCCCGTCGTACGTGCTGGGCGGCCGCGCGATGGAAATCGTCCACGAGCCGCGCGACCTCGAGCGCTACATGCGCGAGGCCGTGAAGGTGTCGAACGATTCGCCGGTGCTGCTCGACCGCTTCCTGAACGACGCGATCGAGTGTGACGTCGACTGCATCTGCGACGGCGAAGCCGTGTTCATCGGCGGCGTGATGGAGCACATCGAGCAGGCAGGCGTCCACTCGGGCGACTCGGCATGCTCGCTGCCGCCGTACTCGCTGTCGAAGGAGACCGTGGCCGAGCTGAAGCGCCAGACGGGCGCGATGGCGAAGGCGCTGAACGTGGTCGGTCTGATGAACGTTCAGTTCGCGATCCAGCAGGTGCCGCAGGCTGACGGTTCGAAGCAGGACATCATCTACGTGCTGGAAGTGAACCCGCGCGCATCGCGCACGGTGCCGTACGTGTCGAAGGCGACCAGCCTGCCGCTCGCGAAGATCGCGGCGCGCGCGATGGTCGGCCAGAAGCTCGCGCAGCAGGGCGTGACGAAGGAAGTCGAGCCGCCGTACTTCAGCGTGAAGGAAGCGGTGTTCCCGTTCGTCAAGTTCCCGACTGTCGATCCGGTCCTCGGGCCTGAAATGCGTTCCACCGGCGAAGTGATGGGCGTCGGCCAGACGTTCGGCGAAGCGCTGTTCAAGTCGCAGCTCGCGGCCGGTTCGCGCCTGCCGGAGTCGGGCACGGTGCTGCTGACCGTGATGGATGCGGATAAACCGAAGGCAGTCGAAGTCGCGCGCATGCTGCACGACCTCGGCTACCCGATCGTCGCGACGAAGGGCACGGCTGCCGCGATCGAAGCGGCCGGCGTGCCGGTGAAGGTCGTGAACAAGGTGAAGGACGGCCGTCCGCACATCGTCGACATGATCAAGAACGGCGAGATCGCACTCGTGTTCACGACGGTCGACGAAACGCGCCAGGCGATCGCCGATTCGCGTTCGATCCGCATGAGCGCGCAGGCGCACAAGGTCACGTACTACACGACGATGTCGGGCGCGCGCGCGGCAGTCGAAGGCTTGCGCTACCTGAAGGATCTGGAAGTCTATGATTTACAAGGTCTTCACGCTCGCCTAAACTAAGCAGTCAGTTACCTGTAGAAGCAACACGTGCCGCGATTAGGCGGTGTTTCCAGTGCATCGGAAACGCGCTTAATCGCGGTGATTTTTTTTATAGCCGTTTTTAGCGATTGAGCCGTTTATGAGCACCATTCCGTTGACAAAGCGTGGCGCAGAGCAACTGCGCGATGAATTGCAGCGCCTCAAGTCCGTCGAGCGGCCGGCCGTGATCAACGCGATCGCGGAGGCCCGCGCACAGGGCGACCTGTCCGAAAACGCCGAATACGATGCCGCGAAGGAAAAGCAGGGCTTCATCGAGGGTCGTATCGCGGAAATCGAATCGAAGCTGTCGGCCGCGCAGGTCATCGATCCGACCGTGCTCGACGCCGAAGGCCGCGTGGTTTTCGCCTCGACCGTCGAACTCGAGGATCTCGAGTCGGGTGACACCGTCAAGTACCAGATCGTCGGTGACGACGAAGCCGATATCGACCACGGCCTGATCTCGGTCAGCTCGCCGATCGCGCGTGCACTGATCGGCAAGTCCGAAGGCGACGTCGCGGCCGTGCAGGCGCCGAGCGGCGTGCGCGAATACGAAATCATCTCGGTCAGCTACATCTGAAGCGGGGCGACACGATGCCGCATCGCGTGTTCCGTCTGCTGTCGGCCGTGTGGGTCGGCAGCCTGCTGACGATCGGGTATGCGGTCGCGCCCGTGCTGTTCAAGACGCTGGAGCGGATGACGGCCGGTTCGGTCGCCGCCCAGTTGTTCCGTATCGAGGCGATCCTCGGTGTCGTATGCGGCGTGCTGCTGCTCGCGCTGTCGAATCAGCAGGTTCGACGCGGCAGCAGCGAATATCGCCGCGTGCGCTGGGTCGTCGCCGCGATGGTCGTATGTGTGCTGGTCGGGTATTTTGCGCTGCAGCCGTTCATGAACGCGCTGCGGGTCGCCGCGATGGACGCGGGCACCGATATCGCGAATTCGCCGTATGCGAGCCGCTTCGGGATGCTGCACGGCGTCTCGAGCGTGTTCTACCTCGTCGAGAGCGTACTGGGGCTGATGCTGATCTGGCGTCTGCCGGCGCGCGACGCCTGACGCGTGTGCCGCGCAGGCCCGGTCGATGCCGGGCCCGCGGGCAGGGTGGCGGTACGGCGCAGCCGTGCCGCCCCGATGCTTACTTGTCCTGGAACGGACGCTTCGTGCTGGCCTGGCGCTTTTTCGCACGCTTCACGGTACCGCCCGCCGTCACGCGTTCGTTGCCGCGCACCGTGACCTTGACCGGCCGCGGACGGCGCACGGGGCTCGCGTTCGGCGACACCTTGACGACCTTGACGGTGCGCGGTGCACGGCCTTTCTTGTCGTCCACGGCTTCGGCCGCGCTCGGCAGCGTGCCGGCACGACGGCCGCGCGCCGGGGCCGCAACGGCAGCTTCGGGTTTCCAGATCACCAGCAGCTTGCCGATGTGCTGGATCGGCGCCGCGCTCAGGCGATCGCAGATCTCGTCGTAGATCGCGATGCGCGCGTCGCGTTCGTCGCCGAACACGCGGATCTTGATCAGTTGGTGCGCGTCGAGGTGCACCTTGATTTCCTTCAGCACGGCGTCGGTGAGCCCTTCGGCGCCGATCAGCACGACGGGCTTGAGCGCATGGGCCTGGGAGCGCAGCGCGGAGCGCTCGGCGGGAGAAAGCGAAAGGGCGGGCATGGAAATGTCGAAATCTAAATAAGGGCGCGCTGACTGAAAAGCGATCGCGGGTAGTTACCGCGTCAGCCGTGCGCCGAAACCACGTAAAATCGCGGCTTGGGCCCGAAAAGGGGCCGCAGCCGCGCGAAGAAGACGCGTATTATCCGCTAAAAGCGCGGCTTCACGAAGCAATTGGCAGCAATCTCTCTTTCGAATGGCAAAAAACCGCTTCAACCAGCACTGGCTGCACGACCACATCAACGACCCGTACGTCAAAATGGCGCAGCGGGAGGGCTATCGCGCGCGTGCCGCGTACAAGCTGAAGGAAATCGACGAGCAGGACAAGCTGATCCGTCCGGGCCAGGTGATTGTCGATCTCGGCGCGACGCCGGGCAGCTGGAGCCAGTATGCCCGCAACAAGCTCGCGCAGGGCAAGAAGCGCGACGCGGAGCGCGAAGGCGGCATCGACGGCACGATCGTCGCGCTCGACATCCTGCCGATGGAGCCGATCGCCGACGTCCACTTCCTCCAGGGCGACTTCCGCGAGGATGACGTCCTTCACCAGCTCGAGGAATTGCTCGAAGGCCGCGCGGTGGACCTTGTTATTTCCGACATGGCCCCCAACCTCTCCGGCGTGGCCTCGGCGGACGCGGCGCGTATCGAGCATCTCTGCGATCTGGCGCTCGAATTCGCGCAGAACCATCTGAAGCCGGATGGTGCGTTGCTCGTGAAGTGTTTTCACGGCAGCGGCTACAGCCAGATCGTCGAGAAATTCAAACAGCAGTTTAAGACCGTCGCGCCGCGCAAGCCGAAGGCGTCCCGCGACAAATCGTCCGAAACGTTCATTTTGGGTCGGCATCTGAAACGTCCGCGCTGATGCGCGGCGGGGTGCCGCAAACGGGCTCCGGCCCTTGCCAGACAAGCGAAGCGCTATCGCGGCGGTTGTCAATGCTTATGGCGAGGGTGGTCGGACTGGATTAGAATGACCGAGGGGCGCCGCAAGGAAAATGTAGGCGCTCGTCTACGAGTGAAGGAGTGGTGCTTTGAACAACAATATGTTTTCGAAGGCAGCGGTGTGGCTGGTGATCGCACTGGTGCTGTTTACGGTGTTCAAGCAGTTCGACAAGCCCCGCGTCCAGGAAGGCGTGTCCTATTCGCAGTTCATGGACGACGCCAAGAACGGCAAGGTCAAGAACGTCATCGTTCAGGGGCGCAACCTCACCGTCACTCCGGCTGATGGCCAGAAATACCAGATCGTGTCGCCCGGCGACATCTGGATGGTTGGCGATCTGATGAAGTACGGCGTGCAGGTCAGCGGCAAGGCCGACGACGAGCCGAACGCGCTGATGTCCGCGCTGTACTACCTCGGGCCGACGATCCTGATAATCGTGTTCTGGTTCTACATGATGCGGCAGATGCAGGGAGGCGGCAAAGGCGGCGCGTTCTCGTTCGGCAAATCCCGCGCGCGGCTGATCGACGAGAACAACAACGCGGTGAACTTCTCCGACGTCGCGGGTTGCGACGAAGCGAAGGAGGAAGTGTCCGAGCTCGTCGACTTCCTGCGCGATCCGCAGAAATTCCAGAAACTGGGCGGCCGCATTCCGCGCGGCGTGCTGCTCGTCGGCCCTCCGGGTACCGGCAAGACGCTGCTGGCCCGCGCGATTGCGGGTGAAGCGAAAGTGCCGTTCTTCAGCATCTCGGGTTCGGACTTCGTCGAAATGTTCGTCGGCGTCGGCGCGGCCCGTGTGCGCGACATGTTCGAACAGGCGAAGAAGCATGCACCGTGCATCGTGTTCATCGACGAAATCGACGCGGTCGGCCGTCATCGCGGCGCCGGCATGGGCGGCGGCAACGACGAGCGCGAACAGACGCTGAACCAGATGCTCGTCGAGATGGACGGCTTCGAGGCGAACTCGGGCGTGATCGTGATCGCCGCAACCAACCGTTCCGACGTGCTCGACAAGGCGCTGCTGCGTCCGGGCCGTTTCGACCGCCAGGTCTACGTCGGTCTGCCGGACATCCGCGGCCGCGAACAGATCATGCGCGTGCACCTGCGCAAGGTACCGATCGCGAACGACGTCGATGCGGCAGTCATCGCGCGCGGCACGCCGGGCTTCTCGGGCGCCGATCTCGCGAACCTCGTGAACGAGGCTGCGCTGTTCGCCGCACGCCGCGGCAAGCGCATCGTCGAGATGCAGGATTTCGAAGACGCGAAGGACAAGATCTTCATGGGTCCGGAGCGCAAGTCGGCGGTGATCCGCGAGGAAGCGAAGCGTGCGACCGCTTATCACGAGTCGGGCCACGCGGTGATCGCGAAGCTGCTGCCGAAGGCCGACCCCGTGCACAAGGTCACGATCATTCCGCGCGGTCGCGCGCTGGGTGTCACGTGGCAGTTGCCGGAGCATGACAACGAAACGTACTCGAAGGACTACCTGATGGACCGCCTCGCGATCCTGTTCGGTGGCCGGGTGGCGGAAGAGTTGTTCATGAACCTCGTCAGCACCGGTGCGTCGGACGACTTCAACAAGGCAACCCAGACGGCGCGCGCGATGGTCGCCCGTTTCGGCATGACCGATGCGCTCGGGCCGATGGTCTACGTCGACGACGAAAACGATGCATCGCCGTTCGGCCGTGGCTTCACGCGCACGATCTCGGAAGCGACGCAGCAGAAGGTCGATTCGGAAATCCGCCGCGTGCTCGACGAACAGTACGGCCTTGCGCGCCGCCTGCTCGAAGAGAACCGCGACAAGGTCGAAGCGATGACCGCCGCGCTGATGGAGTGGGAGACGATCGATGCCGATCAGATCAACGACATCATGGAAGGCCGTCCGCCGCGCTCCCCGAAGAGCTCGCCGGCTGTCGGCGGCGATTCGTCGGGTGGCGGCAGCAGCGCCGAGGTGAAGGCCGGCAACGCGCCGGCGCCTGCTTCGCCGGCGGCATAATCTCCGCTCTTTAGCACCGTTCACGGGCTGGTGTGTCTTCACACCGGCCCGTTTTGCATTCATTCACGCCAGTTGCCCGTGTCCGATTCCGCTGTTTCCCCCCCAATTCCCGCGCCACTCCGGTGCGGCCGCTTCGAACTGACGTTCGAGCGCCCGCTCGTGATGGGCATTCTCAACGCCACGCCCGATTCGTTCTCCGACGGCGGCCGCTTCCTCGCGCGCGACGATGCGCTGCGCCAGGCCGAGCGGATGATTGCCGAAGGCGCCGATCTTCTCGATATCGGCGGCGAATCGACGCGCCCCGGCGCGCCGCCGGTGCCGCTCGACGAGGAACTCGCGCGCGTGATCCCGCTCGTTGAAGCGCTGCGTCCGTTGAACGTGCCGCTGTCGATCGATACCTACAAGCCGGCCGTGATGCGCGCGGCGCTGGCCGCAGGCGCCGACCTGATCAACGACATCTGGGGGTTCCGCCAGCCGGGCGCGATCGACGCGGTGCGCGAGGGAAACTGCGGGCTGTGTGCAATGCACATGCTCGGTGAGCCGCAAACGATGCAGGTCGGCGAACCCGATTACGGTGACGTCGTGACCGACGTGCGCGATTTTCTCGCCGCGCGCGCGCAGGCACTGCGCGACGCGGGGATTGCGCCGGAGCGGATCTGCGTCGATCCCGGTTTCGGGTTCGGCAAGGCGGTCGTCGACGACAACTATGCACTCCTGGCCGCACTGCCGGAAACGGCGCCCGCGCGGCCCGACGGGCGCGCGTATCCGATACTCGCAGGCATGTCGCGCAAGTCGATGCTCGGCGCGGTGATCGGCGGCAAACCGCCGATGGAGCGCGTCGCGGCGAGCGTGGCGGCCGCATTGTGCGCGGTCGAGCGTGGGGCGGCGATCGTGCGCGTGCACGATGTCGCGGCGACGGTCGATGCGTTGAAAGTCTGGAATGCCGTGCGCGAAGCCGCGCGGCAACGATAAGTCAGAAGACGAAGGAGGAAGATTCGCTATGGGACGTCGATATTTCGGCACGGACGGCATTCGCGGCACGGTGGGCGAGGCGCCCATCACGCCGGATTTCGTGTTGCGTCTCGGCTACGCGGCCGGCAAGGTACTGGCCAGCTCGGCCGATGGCGCGGCCGGCTCGCGGCCGACCGTGCTGATCGGCAAGGACACGCGCGTGTCGGGCTACATGCTCGAAGCCGCGCTCGAGGCAGGGTTCTCGGCGGCGGGTGTCGACGTGATGCTGGCCGGCCCGATGCCGACGCCAGGGGTCGCCTACCTGACGCGCGCGCTGCGCCTGTCGGCGGGCGTCGTGATCAGCGCGTCGCACAATCCGTATCGCGACAACGGGATCAAGTTTTTCTCCGCTGACGGCAACAAGCTGCCGGACGACACCGAAGCCGCGATCGAAGCATGGCTCGACAAGCCGCTCGAATGCGCATCGTCCGACGGTCTCGGCAAGGCTCGCCGCCTCGACGATGCGGCCGGCCGCTACATCGAATTCTGCAAGAGCACGTTCCCGGCCGCGTTCGACCTGCGCGGGCTGAAGCTCGTGATCGACTGCGCGCACGGTGCCGCGTACCAGATCGCGCCGCACGTGTTCCACGAACTCGGCGCGGACGTGATCCCGATCGGCGTCGCGCCGAACGGCTTCAACATCAACGACGGCGTCGGCGCGACCGCGCCGGACGCGCTGGTGCGCGCGGTGCGCGCGAACCACGCCGATCTCGGCATTGCACTCGACGGCGATGCGGACCGCCTGCAGGTCGTCGACGCGACCGGTCGCCTGTACAACGGCGACGAGCTGCTCTACGTGCTCGTGAAGGACCGGATCGCGACCGACGGCAAGGTGGAGGGCGCGGTCGGCACGCTGATGACGAATCTCGCCGTCGAAGTCGCGCTGCAGCGCGCGGGCGTGAAGTTCGTGCGGGCGGCGGTCGGGGATCGCTACGTGCTCGAGCAGTTGCGCGAGCACGGCTGGCAACTTGGCGCGGAAGGCTCGGGCCACATCCTGTCGCTCGATCGCCACTCGACCGGCGACGGCATCGTGTCGGCGCTGCTCGTGCTGGCTGCGCTGAAGCGCAGCGGCCAGACCCTCGCGCAGATGCTCGACGGCGTCACGCTGTTTCCGCAGAAGCTGATCAACGTGCGGATGAAGCCAGGTGCCGACTGGAAGGGCAGCACGTCGATTCGTGCAGCGATCGACGCAGCCGAAGCCGCGCTCGCCGGCAGCGGCCGCGTGCTGATCCGCGCATCGGGTACCGAGCCCGTGTTGCGCGTGATGGTCGAAGCGCAGCAAGCGGCCGACGCGGTCCGCCATGCGGAGACGATCGCCGACGCGGTGCGCGCGGCGACGGCCTGACGCGCGGGCCCGGTGCGAGGGCGGTCAGACGCCCGCGCGCCGGCGTTCCGTTGAACCGGCATGCGGCGCCTTCGGGGCGCCGCGATTTCGTCAGACGCAAAGGTTTGCGATACCTATAAGTAACGCGTATCGACTGCCGCATTCCCCGGACGAAAAATCGTCCGACCCCGAGATCGGGCCAGCCGCCGGCGGAGGCTTTTCGTACCACCGACGCGGCGCTGCGATCCCGCCGCACAGTGAGAAACGGGGCGTCATCCTGTCCCTTCCGGGCCGGCAATTCCTGCCGCCATCGCCCCTCCGGCGCCGTCTGTGTGCCACGCGCGCCGACCCTGTTACTCCCTTTCAACCAGTCATGTTACTGTCACGCCAGTTTCATCGATTGTCACATTACCGTCATGAGGAGCCCCTAACCTTCGCGGTGCCGTAGTCATCCGCTCACACACTGGAGGTCTCATGAAATTGATGCAAACCGCGATTGCCGGCCTGGCTGGCGCGCTTTTCGCCGTCGCCGCCCACGCTGCCGACATCACGGGCGCAGGTAGCACGTTCGCGATGCCGATCTATACGAAATGGGCTGCTGACTACCAGCAGACCGGCGGCGCGAAGGTCAACTACCAAGGTATCGGTTCGTCGGGCGGCCTGAAGCAGATTATCGCGAAGACGGTCGATTTTGCCGGCTCGGACGCTCCGCTGAAGGATGACGAGCTCGCGAAGGAAGGCCTGTTCCAGTTTCCGACGGTGGTCGGCGGCGTGGTGCCGGTCGTCAACGTGCCGGGCGTGAAGGCCGGCGAACTGACGCTGTCGGGCCCGGTGCTCGGCGACATCTACCTCGGCAAGATCAAGAAGTGGAACGACCCGGCGATCGCCGCGCTGAACCCGAAGGTCAAGCTGCCGGACACGGACATCGCCGTGGTCCGCCGCGCTGACGGCTCGGGTACGAGCTTCATCTGGACGAACTACCTGTCGAAGGTCAACGACGAGTGGAAATCGAAGATCGGCGAAGGCACGACGGTCAACTGGCCGACGGGCACGGGCGGCAAGGGCAACGACGGCGTCGCGGCCTTCGTGCAGCGCCTGCCGGGCGCGATCGGCTACGTCGAGTGGGCGTACGCGAAGAAGAACAACATGATCTACACGGCCCTGAAGAACTCGACGGGCACGGTGGTCGAGCCGAAGACCGAAACGTTCAAGGCCGCTGCTGCAGGCGCGAACTGGTCGAAGTCGTTCTACCAGATCCTGACGAACCAGCCGGGCAAGGAAGCCTGGCCGGTCGTCGGCGCGACGTTCGTCCTGCTGCACGCGAAGCAGGAAAAGCCGGAGCAGGGCGCGGAAACGCTGAAGTTCTTCAGCTGGGCGTTCAAGAACGGCGAGAAGGCTGCCGACAGCCTCGACTACATCTCGCTGCCGCCGGCAGTCGAAGCGGAAATCCGCAAGCAGTGGAAGGTCAAGGTGACGGACGCTTCGGGCAAGCCGGTCGCCGCAGAGTAAGCATTGCAGCGGTTCGCTGCCCGGCCGTGCCGGTCGGGCAGTGTGTGCGGTAAAGCCGGGCGTTACGGCGCCCGGCAATCAAAAGCAGGCACCCATGTCTGATATTTCCTATACGTCCTCACGGTCCGCCGACGTTGCGCAGCAACGCGCGCCGAGCCGCCTCGGGGATGTCGTATTCGGCGGTCTTGCACGGCTCGCCGCCATCGTGACCCTGCTGCTGCTCGGCGGGATCATCGTTTCCCTGATCATCGCGTCGATGCCGACCATCCAGAAGTTCGGCCTCGGCTTCCTGTGGCAATCCGAGTGGGATCCCAACTCGGACCTCTACGGCGCGCTCGTGCCGATCTACGGCACGATCGTGACGTCGATCATCGCGCTCGTTATCGCCGTGCCGGTCAGCTTCGGCATCGCGCTGTTCCTCACCGAGCTGTCGCCCGTGTGGCTGCGCCGCCCGCTCGGCATCGCCATCGAGCTGCTCGCCGCGATTCCGTCGATCGTGTACGGCATGTGGGGCCTGCTCGTGTTCGCGCCGATCTTCGCGGAATACTTCCAGAAGCCGATCGGCCGCCTGTTCAAGGACGTCTGGATTATCGGCCCGCTGACCGCCGGCCCGCCGATCGGTATCGGCATCCTTGCCGCCGGCGTGATCCTCGCGATCATGATCATCCCGTACATCGCATCGGTGATGCGTGACGTGTTCGAAGTCACGCCGGTGCTGCTGAAGGAGTCGGCATACGGGATCGGCTGCACGACCTGGGAAGTGATGTGGAAGGTCGTGCTGCCCTATACGAAGACCGGCGTGATCGGCGGCGTGATGCTCGGCCTCGGCCGTGCACTCGGCGAGACGATGGCCGTGACCTTCGTGATCGGCAACACGAACCTGCTCGACAGCGTGTCGCTGTTCGCACCGGGCAACAGCATCACGTCGGCGCTGGCCAACGAATTCGCGGAAGCGCAACCGGGCCTGCATACGTCCGCGCTGATGGAGCTGGGCCTGATCCTGTTCCTGATCACGTTCATCGTGCTGTCCATCTCCAAACTGCTGCTGCTTCGTCTCGAGAAGGGAGAGGGCAAGAAATGAGCGAGCCCATCATGAATTTCCCGGGGCCGGACGGCGCCGTGCTCGACGCGATGCGCAACCGCCTGCAGCGCAAGCGCAAGGCCGTCAACGCGATCGCGCTGGCCGCGTCGCTCGGCGCGATGGCCTTCGGGCTGCTGTGGCTCGTGTGGATTCTCTACACGACGGTGCATCTCGGCGTCAGCGGCCTGTCGCTGCAACTGTTCACGGAATCGACGCCGGCACCGAACACGGAAGGCGGCGGTCTCGCCAACGCGATCGTCGGCAGCCTGCTGCTGTGCGGTTTCGGCACGCTGGTCGGCACGCCGATCGGCATTCTCGCGGGCGTCTATCTCGCCGAATACGGCCAGAAGAACCTGCTGGCGAGCACGATCCGCTTCATCAACGACATCCTGCTGTCGGCGCCGTCGATCGTCATCGGCCTGTTCGTGTATGCGATCGTCGTCGCGAAGTCGGGGCGCTTCTCGGGCTGGGCCGGCGTGATCGCGCTTGCGCTGCTGCAGATTCCGATCGTGATCCGTACGACGGAGAACATGCTGAAGCTCGTGCCGAACGCGCTGCGCGAAGCGGCCTTCGCGCTCGGCACGCCGAAGTGGCGCATGGTGCTGAAGATCACGCTGCGCGCATCGGTCGGCGGGATCGTGACGGGCGTGCTGCTCGCGGTCGCGCGGATCGCAGGCGAAACGGCGCCGCTGCTGTTCACCGCGCTGTCGAACCAGTTCTTCTCGTGGGACATGAGCCAGCCGATGGCGAACCTGCCCGTCACGATCTACAAGTTCGCGATGAGCCCGTTCGCGGAATGGCAGGCGCTCGCATGGGCGGGTGTGTTCCTGATTACGCTCGGTGTGCTCGGACTCAACATCCTGGCGCGCACGATCTTCTCGAAAAAGTAACGGCGGAGCAATCCGATGAATATGGCAGAAAGCCACCTGAATCCTGTCGAGCGCACCGCTGCGCCGGCCGGCACGCACGAAGCGGCGCACGGCCGTCCGCTCGAGCCGCTGAACGCGAAGATCGAGGTCAACAACCTCAACTTCTTCTACAACAAGTTTCATGCGCTGAAGAACATCAACCTGAGCATTCCCGAAGGGAAGGTGACGGCGTTCATCGGCCCGTCGGGCTGCGGCAAGTCGACGCTGCTGCGCACGTTCAACAAGATGTTCGCGCTCTATCCGGAGCAGCGCGCCGAAGGCGAAATCCTGATGGACGGCGAGAACCTGCTGACGACGAAGCGCGACATCTCGCTGCTGCGCGCACGTATCGGCATGGTGTTCCAGAAGCCGACCCCGTTCCCGATGTCGATCTACGACAACATCGCGTTCGGCGTGAAGATGTTCGAAAAGCTCACGCGCTCGGAAATGGACGACCGCGTCGAGTGGGCGCTCACGAAGGCCGCGCTGTGGAACGAAGTGAAGGACAAGCTGAGCCAGAGCGGCTACGGCCTCTCGGGCGGCCAGCAGCAGCGTCTGTGCATCGCGCGCGGCATCGCGATCCGTCCGGAAGTGCTGCTGCTCGACGAACCGTGCTCGGCGCTCGACCCGATCTCGACCGGCCGCATCGAAGAGCTGATCGCGGAGCTGAAGAGCGACTACACGGTCGTGATCGTCACGCACAACATGCAGCAGGCGGCGCGCTGCTCGGATTTCACGGCCTACATGTACCTGGGCGAGCTGATCGAATTCGGCGAGACCGAAAAGATCTTCATCAAGCCGGTGCGCAAGGAAACGGAAGACTACATCACCGGCCGTTTCGGTTGATGACGGAGAACAACAGCCATGTCGGATAAACATCTGTCGAGCCAGTTCGACGCGGACCTCAATGCCGTGTCGTCGAAAGTGCTGGAAATGGGCGGGCTCGTCGAGTCGCAGATCGTCGGCGCGATGCACGCGCTGAACGAGTTCGATCGCGATACGGCCGAGAAGGTGATCGCGGCCGAGGAAACGCTGAACGCGATGGAAGTCGACATCGACCAGGAGTGCGGCAACATCATCGCGCGGAGGCAGCCTGCCGCGCGTGACCTGCGTCTTTTGATGTCGATTTCGAAAACGATTACGAACCTCGAGCGCGCAGGCGACGAGGCCGAGAAGATCGCCAAACGCGTGCGCCGCCTGGTCGACGAGCCGGCCGCGCGTGCGGTCAACATCGCCGAGATCAAGGTGTCGGGTGAGATGGCCGTGACGATCCTGCGCCGTGCGCTCGACGCGTTCGCGCGTCTCGATACGGTGGCCGCCGCGCAGATCGTCAAGGACGACAAGGAGATCGACCTGGAATTCCGTGCGTTCGTGCGCAAGCTCGTGTCGTACATGCAGGAAGATCCGCGCACGATCTCGGTCGGCCTCGAATACCTGTTCATCGCGAAGGCGATCGAGCGGATCGGCGACCACGCGAAGAACATCGCCGAATTCATCATCTACATCGTGAAGGGCACGGACGTGCGGCACCAGCCGCGCGACACGCTCGATCGCGAAGCCAACAGTTAATCGACTCCGTACAGGGGAAAAAAGAGGTGCCGATGCCCAGCAACATTCTCGTCGTTGAAGATGAGCCCGCGATTTCCGAACTGATCTCGGTGAATCTCCAGCACGCCGGTCACTGCCCGATTCGTGCGTACAACGCCGAACAGGCGCAGAACCTGATCAGCGACGTGCTGCCCGATCTCGTGCTGCTCGACTGGATGCTGCCGGGCAAATCCGGTATCGCGTTCGCGCGCGACCTGCGCAACAACGAACGGACCAAGCACATCCCGATCATCATGCTCACCGCCCGCGGCGACGAGCAGGACAAGGTGCTCGGCCTCGAAATCGGCGCGGACGACTACGTGACGAAGCCGTTCTCGCCGAAGGAACTGATGGCGCGGATCAAGGCCGTGCTGCGCCGCCGTGCGCCGCAACTGACCGAGGACGTCGTGTCGATCAACGGGCTGCGCCTCGACCCGGCCACGCATCGGGTCGCCGCGCATGCGGAAGGCAGCGAGATCAAGCTCGATCTCGGCCCGACCGAGTTCCGCCTGCTGCATTTCTTCATGACGCATCCGGAGCGCGTGCACAGTCGCACGCAACTGCTCGATCAGGTGTGGGGCGACCACGTGTTCGTCGAGGAGCGGACCGTCGACGTGCACATCAAACGATTGCGCGCGGCCTTGAAACCGGCCGGTTGCGATGCGATGATCGAGACCGTGCGCGGCAGCGGCTACCGGCTCGCCAAGCACGCGTAACGTATTCGGGCCTGCCGTGTGCCACGGCATGCCGTTCATTCTTTCGGGCGCTGAATCATGAACATCATCTGGGCGCGCTTTCTGGTGTCGCTCGTGCTGCTCGTGCTGATCGGCGTATTGGTCGGCGTGTTCGCCGGCCCGACCGCGGGCCTCGTGTTCGTCGTCGTGATGCTGGTCGCGCAGGGCTTTTTCAGTACCTTTCATACGCAGCGTCTGTGGCGGCTGCTCGATGCGCCGGTCTACGGTGAAGTGCCGAGCGCGCCGGGCATCTGGGGCGAGATCTACTATCGTCTGCACAAGCTCGCGAAGCAGTGGCATGCGCAGGTGCGGCAGGTCGAGCAGCAGCATTCGCGCTTCATCCAGGCGATCCAGGCGTCGCCAAACGGCGTCGCGATGCTCGACGATCACGACCAGATCGAGTGGTGCAACGCGATCGCCGAGGTTCATTTCGGCCTGGATGCGAAGCGCGACCTGCGCCAGCACATCACCAACCTGGTACGCCATCCCGATTTCGTCCGCTACCTGAACGCGCAGCATTACGACGAGACGCTCGTGATGCGGGGCATGGGCGACTCGCGGCAGAACGTGCTGGAAGTGCAGGTGTTTCCGTACGGCGAGAACCGCAAGCTGCTGCTCACGCAGGACATCACCGAGCTCGAGCGGACCGACGCGATGCGGCGCGACTTCGTCGCGAACGTGTCGCACGAACTGAAGACGCCGCTCACCGTGCTGTCGGGCTTTCTCGAGACGATGCGCGAGCTGCCGCTGAACGAGGAAGACCGCGCGCGCTATCTCGAGATGATGGAGCAGCAGGCGTCGCGGATGCGGCACATCGTGACCGACTTGCTGGTGCTCGCGAAGCTGGAGGGCGAAAGCAAGCCGCCGGTCGATCGCGCGATCGACATGCGCGCCGTGTTCGACCACCTGAAGGAGGACGCGCAGACGCTGTCGAGCGGGCATCACGACATCGCGTTCTCGATCGACGAGACGCTCGGCGTCACCGGCGCGCAGACGGAACTGTTCAGCGCATTCGCGAATCTCGTCACGAACGCGATCCGCTATACGCCGGACGGCGGGAAGATCGTCGTGACGTGGCGGCGCGAAGGCGCGCAAGGCGTGTTTTCCGTCACGGACAGCGGCTTCGGGATTCCGGCCGCCGACCTGCCGCGGCTCACCGAGCGCTTCTATCGCGTCGACCGTAGCCGTTCGCGCGACACGGGCGGCACGGGGCTCGGGCTCGCGATCGTCAAGCACGTGCTGCAGCGGCATGACGCACACCTGTACGTGCAGAGCGAGGAAGGGCGCGGCAGCACGTTCACCGCGCGGTTCCCGGGTTCGCGCGTCATCGCGATCCGGCCGGCCACGTACGAGGCATGATCGCGTAACGGCATCCGTCGCTCGTTTTGCGAGCGGCGGCATGCCGGATCCGCAACGAAAAAGCGCAGCCCGCGGGCTGCGCTTTTTCGTTGGCGACGCTGGTGCGCGGCGCGCAACTCGCGCCGCGTTGCCGGTTCACGAGCAGAACTTCGCGAGCAGCCCGAGTTGCGCGTTGCGGATCGTCTTGCCGGCGCGGCGCCGGCGGTAGTGGCCGTCGCTGTGCATCTGCCATGCCGACTGGTTGTCGCCGAGGCACACCGACAGCCCTTCGGCCAGCACGCGCCGCTTGAGCTTGCGATCGCGGATCGGGAACGCGACTTCGACGCGGCGGAACAGGTTGCGGTCCATCCAGTCGGCGCTCGACAGATAGACATCCTCGGCACCGTTCGCGTGGAAATAGTAGATCCGGTGGTGCTCGAGGAAGCGGCCGACGATCGAGCGCACGGTGATGTTTTCCGACAGCCCCGGCACGCCGGGCTTCAGCGCGCAGACACCACGCACGATCAGGTCGACCTTGACGCCGGCCTGCGACGCTTCGTACAGCGCGGCGATCACCGTCGGTTCCAGCAACGCGTTCATCTTCGCGACGACGCGCGCGCGCTTGCCGGCACGCGCATTGTCGATCTCCGCGCGGATCGAGTCGATGATGCGCGGATGCAGCGTGAACGGCGACTGCCACAGCTCGTGCAGCGTGAGTTCGCCGCCGATGCCGGTCAGTTGCTGGAACACGTGATGGACGTCCTCGCAGATCTTCTGGTCGGCCGTCATCAGCCCGAAGTCGGTGTAGAGGCGTGCCGTGCGCGGATGGTAGTTGCCGGTGCCGAGGTGCACGTAGCGGCGCAGCGACGCCTTGCCGCCCTGCACGACGCGCCGCACGATCAGCATCATCTTCGCGTGGCACTTGTGGCCGACCACGCCGTACACGACATGCGCGCCGACGGCCTCGAGCTGCGACGCCCAGTTGATGTTGGTTTCCTCGTCGAAGCGCGCGAGCAGTTCGACGACGACGGTCACTTCCTTGCCGTTGCGCGCGGCTTCCATCAGCGCGTCCATCAGCGGCGAATCGGTGCCGGTGCGGTAGATCGTCTGCTTGATCGCGACGACGCTCGGGTCCTTCGCGGCCTGCTGCAGCAGTTCGAGCACCGGCTGGAAGCTCTCGTACGGGTGGTGCAGCAGGATGTCGCCGTTGTCGATCGCGTCGAACATCGTCGGCGCGTTCGTGATCGCGGCGGGAGTCGACGCGGTGAACGGCGTGAACTTCAGGTCGGGTCGGTCGACGAGATCGGGAATCTGCATCAGCCGCACGAGGTTCACCGATCCGGCCACGCGATAGCAGTCCTTGTCGCCGAGCTCGCTTTCGTCGAGCAGGCGTCGCACGATGTGCGGCGGCGTGTCCGCCGACACCTCGAGGCGCACCGCGTTGCCGAGGTGGCGCGCGGGCAGTTCGCCCTGCAGCGCGACGCGCAGGTTCGTGATCTCGTCTTCGTCGACGAACAGTTCGCTGTTGCGCGTGATACGGAACTGGTTGCAGCTCTTCACGACGAGTTGCGGGAAGAGTTCGCCGACGAAGCGCTGCATGAACGAGCTCAGCAGCACGAAGCCGTGCTCGAAACCCGACAGCGCGTGCGGCATGCGTACGACGCGCGGCAGCGCGCGCGGCGCCTGCACGATGCCCATCACGGCCTGACGGCCGAATGCGTCGCGGCCTTCGAGCTCGACGACGAAGTTCAGGCTCTTGTTCAGCACCCGCGGGAACGGGTGGGCGGGATCGAGGCCGATCGGCGTCAGCACGGGCAGCAGCTCGTCGAGGAAGTAGTGCCGCGCCCATTCGAGCTGCTCGTCGTTCCACGTGTCGCTCGCATGGAAGTAGATGCCTTCCTGCTCGAGCGCGGGCAGCACGGTTTCGTGCAGCATCGTGTACTGTCGATGAACGAGCCGCTGCGCGCGTTCGACCACGAGATCGTAAGCATGTTGTAACGACATGCCGTCGGGCGTCAGGGCGCCGGGGTTGTCGCGGATCTGCTCCTGAAGGCCGGCCATCCGGACTTCGAAGAATTCGTCGAGGTTGCTGCTGGTGATGCAGATGAAGCGGAGGCGCTCGAGCAACGGGACTTGCGGATCGGCTGCCTGGGCCAGCACGCGCTCGTTGAAACCGAGGATGCCGAGTTCACGATTGAGAAGCGGATAACGGACGGACATCGGCAGAGTAGGGGGGGATTCGGGCGATGATTCGAAAGGACGCTCGGAAACTCTCACGGTACGATGACGTGCTGATGACAATGATGTATTTATATCGGGAAATTCTACGCTGTAATCGTTTCGTCCCATAAATGTTTCGACGATATGCAAACGAGCAGTATGCATGCCCGTGAAGCGTGGCAACGGCAAGCGTTCCACGCTTAAAATGTCGCCTTTGATTGATCGCCCAAGGCTGTCGCACCGGCTGCCGCGGGCGAACGCGCACGGAGCCCCTCTGATGGTTACAACCCCCCACTTGCTGGCTGCCGTGGATCTCGGCTCGAACAGCTTCCGGCTGATCGTCGGACGCGTCGAGGAAACGCCGGCGGGCAGCCAGATCTATCCCGTCGATGCGCTGCGCGAGCCCGTCCGGCTGGCCGCGGGCCTGTCGAGCGACAAGATGCTCGATCGCGCGTCGCAGGAGCGTGGCTGGGAGGCGCTCAAGCGGTTCGGCGAGCGCCTGCGCGATTTCCATCCCGATCATGTGCGCGCGGTGGCCACCAACACGCTGCGCGTCGCGAAGAATGCGGGCGAGTTTCTCGGCGAGGCGGAAGCGGCGCTCGGTTTTCCGATCGAAGTGATTGCAGGCCGCGAAGAAGCGCGCCTGATCTACGCGGGCGCCGCGCACTCGGTGCCGGCGAGCGCCGGCAAGCGGCTCGTCGTCGACATCGGCGGCGGCTCCACCGAATTCATCATCGGCTCGCACTACACGCCGATCGTGATGGAGAGCCTTTACATCGGCTGCGTAAGTCACAGCCGGGCCTTCTTCCCTGCCGGCAACGTCGACGAATACACGATGCGGCAGGCCGAACTCGCGGCCAAGCGCGAGATCCAGATCATTTCGAGCGAGTACAAGAAGGCCGGCTGGGACCAGGCGATCGGTTCGTCCGGCACCGCGCGTGCGCTCGCGGAACTCGTCGAGGCGAACGGCTTCAACGATCCGGGCATCACGCACGGCATTTCGCGCGGCGGCCTCGAGCGCCTGAAGCGTGCGCTGATCAAATCGGAGAACGTCAACCGGCTGAAGCTGATCGCGCTGAAACCCGACCGCGTGCCGGTGCTCGCGGGCGGCCTCGCGATCATGCTCGCGGTGTTCGAGGAACTCGGGGTCGACTACGTCGATACGACCGACGGCGCGCTGCGCCTCGGAGTGCTGTACGACCTGCTCGGCCGGACGCAGCACGAGGACATGCGCGCGGTGACCGTCGAGGGCTTTACGCGCCGCTACGGTGTCGATCGTGCGCAGGCCGAGCGGATCGGCGCGCTGGCGGGTCGTTTCTACGACGAACTCGAGGAAGCCGACGACGAAGCGCGCGAGGAAGGGCGGATGTTCCTCGGCTGGGCGGCCGCGTTGCACGAGATCGGCCTGTCGATCTCGCACAGCGCGTATCACAAGCATTCGGCCTATATCGCGAGCAACGCGGACATGCCGGGTTTTTCGCGCACCGACCAGGCGCGGCTCGCCGCGCTGGTGCTCGGTCATGCGGGCAAGCTCGGCAAGCTGTCGCAGGCCCGCGAAGTCGAGTGGCCGCTGCTGTTCTGCCTGCGCCTCGCGGCGCTGCTGTGCCGACGCCGAACCGACGCGGGGCTGCCCGACATTTCCGTTTCGCAGATGAAGAAGGGCGGGTATGAAGTGCGCCTGCCGAGCGCGTGGGTCGAGCAGAACCCGCTGACCGACTACAGCCTCAGCCAGGAGGCGGCGGAATGGGAGAAGGTCGGAATCCCGTATCGCGTGGTGTATACGGGCGCGTAAAAGGCCGATAGCGGGGCCGGGACGGGCGGCAGGCTGGCTTGCCGCCCTCAGGATTGCCGCATGATCGTCCTGACGGTCGCTCAGTCCGACGAGCAGACGATCGCGGTCAGGAACGGAAACGCCTGCCTGACGGTCGCGTCGCTGCCGGCCTTGCGCACGGCTTCTTCCACCGCGCTTTTCGTGCCGCGCACCACGACGCCATAGGCCCAGTCGCCGATCGGCGTGCCGTCGCCGGTGCGGAAGATCGGGTCGTTCGCCTGGTAGCCGAGCACGACGTAGACGCCGAAGCCGTATGCGGTCAGCGAGTGGCTCGTGCGGAATGCATTGACCGAGTTCGATTCGACGTGCATCGGCTCCGACTGGATATCGCCGGCTGCGAGCAGCGGCGCGACGAACTTGTGCCCGGTCGAGTGGCAGTCGAGTGCGTCGTCGAGTGCCTTGGCCGATGCGGTGCCGGCGGTCGCAAGCGCGAGCAGCGATGCGCACAGGGCGGTCTTGAGAATGTTGTTTGTCATGCGCGGATGCAGGTTGTCCACGCGCATTATCGCGTGTTCCCGGAAGTGTCGTATCCGGGTTGCGGCGGCGAGGCCGGCCACCTCGTTCGATTCGTGACCTTCGCAAGCGTGATCGATGACGAAAGCGTCCGGACTTGCCGCGAATGCCCGGGCATCGTATGAATCCGTGCGTCGCCGCTTAACGGCTTATCGCGTTCCCGTACCGCCCGGTGAGCACGAACCGTGCGCCGAACAGTGGCAGGACAAGAAAGCCGAGGCCTGCCGGCAATCCCCACAGCACATCGCCCCATATCGCGAGGAACGTGGCGGCCCGGGCCGTTTCCGCGGGCGCGGCGGGGTCGTACGCGACCTGCACGACAGTTCCGGGCGGACCGTCCATGCCGCCGTTCTGTACGAACTCGATGCGCTGGCCCTGGGCCGTTTCGAAGCGTATGGTCGGGTGTCCGCTCGACTTGACGACTACACCGGGCGCTCGAGAGGCGTGCGAAAGGAAGACCGTCGTCCGGTAGGCCTGCACGACGCAGAA
Organism: Burkholderia sp. 22088; assembly: GCF_052045915.1. Lineage (NCBI taxonomy): Bacteria > Pseudomonadati > Pseudomonadota > Betaproteobacteria > Burkholderiales > Burkholderiaceae > Burkholderia > Burkholderia sp. 22088. Next base: position 11,501 of record NZ_JBQEPY010000004.1, on the reverse strand, counting down.
AGCGAGTACGGCGGCGCCGATGATCATGGCGATGACGGTCGCGATATTCATCGCCGGTTTTGCCGGGCGATCAGTCGAGGAGGCTGTCATGCGAGGTCCGGATGGTGTAGGGGGGGCAAGTGTGTTCATTCACGCATCGTACGCATTGCGGAGGTAACCCGAGCTGCCGTCGTTGGTGCCGGTGAGCTGGGCCGAGATCTCCTGTCTCTCGCGGGACCAGGAGGCCGCCCAGCTGCGGAAGCCGAAGCGGTCGGCGGACGAGGCCCGCTCGTCGCCGCCGAAATGGCGCTTGACGAAGGCTGACAACCGCGACACGGCTTCGTCGAAAGGTAGGTCCGTTTCGAGCATCCACATCTCGAATGTTTTCCGTTCATCCTCGACGAACTCGACAGCCAGATTCCCGATGGTGCCGAGGCCTTCGGGCAGTTGCAGGGACGACAGGGATGTCGGCATGGTCGACGAAACTCCGGTTTGGCATTGGGGCGCCGATAATGGTACCGCTACGGGTTCGAGTTGGCCCCGTTGAGGCGCCGGTTTGTCCCTGGGAAAAGGTGATTCGTACGAGCGTACCGAAGTGGATAACCCGCGATGCTGCATCTCAATGAGTCGATTCGCGACGCAACTGACCGGTAACGGTCGAATGAAAGCGCTCGCCGTCGGTCTTTTATCGGTGGCGACAGCGACGTTCGGCGCGACGCCGGGAATCGATGAGGCCGGTGTCCTGCGTCAGGTGCTTTCCTGCCCGCTGGCGGACGGGAGCCGCATTGCGCTCGACGCCCGCTCGCATGGGTTGGACGGCGATGCGCTGTTCGTGCGGCGGGGGCACAAGACCGGGCGCGCGTTCCTTGACATGCCGGAGACCGATTTCGTGGGCAGGATTGCGTTGTCTAGGTGCGTCGGCAAGACCCTCGTCTTCGTACTGAACTACGGATCGCCTTACCTGAAGGGCGTCGCAATCCGGCTGAATCCGGTCACGCATGTCGAAGAGCGGATCTATTTCGCGGAGAAGGCGCTTCCGCGGTGGCTGTATTCGGGGCGTCGGGAGATGTGGGTGATCATCCCCAACGAAGGCGGCGAGACGGAGGGGAAGTATCTGGTTTATAGATATTCCGGATCGAAAGGGCGGCCATCGGAAAGCACGCCTGCCGATCGACTGCCGGTCGCGACGCGTGATCTCGTGCGGATCGAGTGACTGCGTGGCGCGAAATGCGGCGGTTGTCCGGGATCTTTCACGGGCCAGAAATGGAAAAGGGGTTACAACACTTCGTGTTGTAACCCCCTTGATTCCGGTGGTCGGAGCGAAAGGATTCGAACCTTCGACCCTCTGATCCCAAATCAGATGCGCTACCAGGCTGCGCTACGCTCCGACGAGCCAAAGATTCTATCTTTGAATGGCTGATCCGGTCAATCCCTATATGCGGGTAAATGCCGCGGCGGCGAACGAGCCGCAATTTGCGACAATTCGCACGGTAATCGGCCGGCCCGCACGCATGGGCGCGGGGCCGCCCGCCGAAGCAAGGAGAACATCATGATGAACCTGATCCTGTGGCGCCACGCCGAAGCCGAAGACTACGCGACGAGCGATCTCGCGCGGCAGTTGACCGTCCGCGGCCGCAAGGACGCGCAGGCGATGGCCAAGTGGCTGCGTGGCCGGCTCGAGACGAACACCGTGATCCTCGCGAGCCCGGCGGCCCGCACCGTACAAACCGTCGAGGCGCTGACCGACCAGTACCGGACGGTCGAGGCGCTCGCGCCGGGCGGCAGCGTCGACGACGTGCTGGCGGCGGCCGGCTGGCCGGACGGCATCGCGCCGACGGTCGTGATCGTCGGCCACCAGCCGACGCTCGGCAGCGTCGCCGCGCAACTGATCGCCGGCGGCGACGACAGCTGGAGCGTCAAGAAGGGCGGAATCGTGTGGCTCGCGAGCCGCACGCGCGACGGCAGCCGGCAGGCCGTGCTGCGGGCAGTATTGACGCCCGACCTGGTGTGAGGCCCGCCTGAAGCGCTTTGAAGGGTTTCGTCATACGGTTTCGCAAGCTTTCTGCTAAAGTCAATTCGGCGACACGTCATTGAAAGGACACGGTCGTGCCACATAACGGTCACGGCCGATTACTACATTGGCGGGCATGTCGTCCTATTCCTTACGATCAGGAAAGCCTAATGCGAGAACTGCCGACGCCTACGCTCCCTTTTGCCTCGCTGCCCCTCGACACGTCGCGGCGCCTCCTGCCGCGCGCTGCTGAAACCGTCACATCGGAGTATCGCCTGCGCGCCGCGTGGGCGCGTACGGAAGACGAATTGCGCGAAGCCCAGCGCCTGCGTTACAGCGTGTTCGCCGAAGAGATGGGCGCGCAGGTCAGCGGCCCCTCCGGTCTCGACGTCGATCCGTTCGATGCGTACTGCGACCACCTGCTGGTTCGCGATCTCGACACCCTGAAGGTCGTCGGCACGTATCGCGTGCTGCCGCCGCACCAGGCGGCGCGTGTCGGCCGCCTGTACGCCGAAGGCGAATTCGACCTGTCGCGCCTCACGCACCTGCGCGGCAAGATGGTCGAGGTCGGCCGCTCGTGCGTGCACAGCGACTACCGCAGCGGCGCCGTCATCATGGCGCTGTGGGGTGGTCTCGGCACGTACATGATGCAGAACGGCTACGAGACGATGCTCGGCTGCGCGAGCGTGTCGATGGCCGACGGCGGTCACTATGCGGCGAACCTGTACCAGTCGCTGTCGGCAGGTTCGCTGACGGCGCCCGAGTATCGTGCGTTCCCGCATACGGCCCTGCCGGTCGACGAATTGCAGACGGGCACCGTCGTGGCGCCGCCGCCGCTGATCAAGGGTTACCTGCGTCTCGGCGCGAAGATCTGCGGTGCGCCGGCCTGGGATCCCGACTTCAACTGCGCGGATTTCCTGACGCTGTTCCGTCTGTCCGACATCAACGCGCGCTACGCCCGCCATTTCCTGGGCTGAGCCTTCTGAACCGCGTTGCGCCCGCCTGCGGGTTCGGACGCGTGCACGCGAACGCCGTCGTGCGGCATGAGCCGCGCGACGGCGTTCGTCCATTTGATCAACGTGTGTGAATCGGGCCCCGTTAATTTCGGCGATACGCGATCACCGCCGTGCCGTGGGACGGCACGTTCGGGAACGGCCCGGGGGAGGGCCGGACGGCAGCGGCGCGCTTAGTGCTTGCGCCGCCAGTCGAGCAGGTGGTGTTCGGCCATCCAGTGATGGATGATCCCTTCGCCGCCATGGCTGCGCTTGTATTCGCGCGACTCGAAGAACGACAGGGCGACGAACACCATCAGGCCGATGAACAGGCCGATCAGGCCGGCAATTTCCTCAGACGACATGGCAGCCTCCTTTCCACGGCACAGCGCCATGCGTACATAGTAGGACATGCGCGGCGCGACTCCGAAGCAGGATTTCCGCTAGACTCGGCGCGGTCCCGGCGTGCGATGGGCGCGCCGATTTCCGGAGCCTTACCCGATGACCCGTTTCATGCTGGCCGTGCTGGCCGCATCTTTTCTCGCTGCCTGTACCAGCGATCCTCATCAGGCCCGTCGCGGCCATCCGCCGGAAGATCCGGCCGACTATCACGGCGTGCCGACCGACATGACGCCGCCGACGATGCTCGATGCACCGCCGCCCAAACCGGCGCAGTAACGGATGTTTACGGCCGCTCGGACCCGCTTAGGGCCGGTTCGGCGCGCCATCAGGCGCGGGCCGCGGGTGTATCGGTGCCGATGCGCCGCAACAGCCCCGGCAGGTAGCGCGCCAGCGTCGCGCCGCGCGCGGCCATGAACAGCAGCAGCGCGAACCAGAGGCCGTGATTGCCGAAGGTGCCGACGGCGGCGAGTGCGGCGACAACGAAGATCGAGAGCGACGCGACCATTGCGCGCATCAGCGATTGTGTCTGCGTCGCACCGATGAAGACGCCGTCGAGCAGGAAGCCCCAGACCGACACGATCGGTGAAATCGCGGCCCACGGCAGGTAGCGCAGCGCAACCTCGCGGATCTCGGCCTGATCGGTCAGGCGCGCGACGATCCAGCCGCCGGCGGCCCAGTACACCAGCGCGAACAGCAGCGCGCCGAGCGCCGACCAGAGCAGGGTGACGCGCACGGCCTGCCGGAAGGCACCGCGGTCGCGTGCGCCGGCCGCCGCGCCGACGAGTGCCTCGGCCGCATGCGCGAAGCCGTCGAGGCCGTACGCCATGAACGTCTGGAAATTCAGCAGCAGCGCGTTTGCCGCGAGCGTCGCATCGCCCTGTTTCGCACCGAGGTGCGCGAACCAGCCGAATGCGCCGAGCAGGCACAGCGTGCGCAGGAAGATGTCGCGATTGAGCGCGATCAGCCGCTTGAGTGCGACGCGGTCGGCGAGTGCACGTACCGCGATCGGCGCAAGGCCGCGCGGCCGTAGCCGCCACAGCATCCATGCACCGAGCGCGAAGCCGCATGCGTCTGCCGTGGCCGTCGCGGCGCCGATGCCGGCAATGCCCCAGCCGAAGCCATACACGTAGAGCAGGACGGCGCCGATGTTGACCGCATTGATGAACACCTGCGCGACGAGCGCGAGCCGCACGCGCTGCACCCCGAGCAGGTAGCCGAGCACGACGTAGTTCGCGAGCGCGAACGGTGCGCTCCAGATCCGCGCGTGGCTGTAGGACAGCGCCGTCGCGCGGACGGCATCGCTGCCGCCGAGCGCCGACAGCGCAAACGACAGCAGCGGCACCTGCAGCGCCAGCACCGCGGCGCCGAGCGCGAACGCGACGATCAACGCGCGCAGCACGTTCAGGCGGATCCCGGTGGTGTCGCCGGCACCGTGCGCCTGCGCGACGAGACCGGTCGTCCCCATTCGCAGGAAACCGAATCCCCAGAACACGAAATTGAAGAACAGCCCGCCGAGCGCGACGCCGCCGAGATACTGCGCGCCGTCGAGGTGGCCGGCGACGGCCGTGTCGACGGCGCCGAGGATCGGCTGGGTCAGGTTCGCCAGGACGATCGGAAACGCGAGTGCGAGGACGCGCCGGTGCGTGACGGTGGCCGAGCCCGTGCCGGCCCCGTGCGGTAACGCGGATTCGGACATGGCGGACGCGTCAGGCGCGTTCCTGCACGCACACCCACGGCGAGACGACGACTGCCCACAGCTCCGGGTTGCGCGCCGCGTAATCGGCGGCGGTTTCGGCCGGCATGCGCGCGACGAGGCCCGCGGACAGCCAGCGCGTGACCTGTTCGGCGTCGTCGTCGGCAACCGCTTCCGCGACGCTGACGAGATCGAGGTCGCGCGCAACGGACAGCAGCTTGCCCTGCGCGAAGAAGCGTTCGAGATCGCACCAGTCGATCTTGGCGGTTTCGCCGAGGAGTTTGGCGTAGAGCGGGCTGTGCGACGCGCCCGCGGCGGCGTGGTGATCAGAGGACATCGTTTTCTTGGAAAGACTGCGTGGTGGCGCCACTATAAACCATCCGGCCGGGCGGGCGGCGCGGGTGGCGGCCCGCTTACGCGTCGCGCAGCGCGCGGCGCACGATCTTGCCGGTCGGGGTCATCGGCAGGCTGTCGACGAACGCGATCGCGCGCGGATACTCGTGGGCGGCGAGGCGCGTGCGTACGTGCGCCTGCAGTGCCTGAACGAGCGCATCGTCGCCGGCGTGACCGGGATTCAGCACGATGAACGCCTTGACGATCTCGGTACGCGTCGCGTCGGGCACGCCGACGACGGCCGCCATCCGCACCGCCGGATGCGTGAGCAGGCAGTCCTCGATCGGGCCCGGGCCGATCCGGTAGCCGGCGCTCGTGATCACGTCGTCGTCGCGGCCGACGAAGCGGACGAAACCGTCGGCGTCGATCATGCCTGTATCGCCGGTGAGCAGGTAGTCGCCCGCGAACTTGTCGCGGGTCGCGTCGGCGTTGCGCCAGTACTCGAGGAACATCACCGGATCGGGGCGGCGCACCGCGATGCGCCCTTCGACGCCGGGCGGCAGCGGCGTGCCGTCCGCGTCGACGATCGCGACCGCATGGCCGGGCACCGCCTTGCCGATTGCGCCGGGCTGCGCATCGAACAGCGCCGCGCACGACGACAGCACCATGTTGCACTCGGTTTGCCCGTAGAACTCGTTGATCGTCACGCCGAGCGCGTCGCGTCCCCAGGCCGTCAGTTCGGTGCCGAGCGTCTCCCCGCCGCTCGCGACCGATTTCAGCGACAGCGCGTAGCGTTCGCGCGGTGCCGGGACGGTGCGCATCAGCTTCAGCGCGGTGGGCGGCAGGAACGCGTGGGTGACGCCGTGCCGGGCCATCAGTGCGAACGCGGCGTCGCCGTCGAATTTCTCGAAGCGACGGGCGAGCACGGGCACGCCGTGATGCCATGATGGCAGCAGCACGTCGAGCAGGCCGCCGATCCATGCCCAGTCGGCGGGTGTCCAGAACAGGCGCGCGTCGCGCGGGAAGCACTGCTGCGACATCTCGACGCCCGGCAGGTGGCCAAGTAGCACGCGATGCGCGTGCAGCGCGCCTTTCGGCTTGCCCGTCGTGCCGGACGTATAGATGATGAGCGCCGGATCGTCGGCGGCCGTATCGGCCGGCACGAAGTCGGGCGACTCGGCGGCGAGCGCCGTGTCGTAGCGCAGCACGCCGGGAGCGTCGGGCGCATCGTCGCCGATGCAGTAGATGGTGTGCAGTGCCGGCAGTTGCGCGCGTAGCGATGCGATTTTCGCGTAGCCGGCCGCATCGGTAACGAGCGCGGCCGCCTCGCTGTTCGCGAGCCGGTATTCGAGCGCATCGACGCCGAACAACGTGAAGAGCGGCACCGCGATGGCGCCGAGCTTGTACGCGGCGAGGTGCGCGATGGCCGTTTCGGGGCCCTGCGCGAGAAAGATGCCGATGCGGTCGCCGCGCCGCAGGCCGGCGCGCACGAAGCTGTTCGCGAGCCGGTTAGAGGCATTCCTCAGGTCGTCGAACGTGATGCGGGACACGTCGCCTTGCGCCGTTTCGTGGATCAGCGCGAGGCGTCCGCTGCCGTCCGCCCATTTGTTGCAGACGTCCACGCCGATGTTGTAGCGGGCCGGAACGTCCCACGCGAAGCGGGAGAGCAGGTCGTCGTAGCGGTCGGTGGCGGGCAGCATCGCAGTGTCTCCTGGGGGGCGGCGTGGTGTCAGGCGAACGGCTTACATCAGGGTTTCACGCAGGGGAATCCACAATGACGCCTGAGGGTAGGGAATCCTCGCACTCGTCCAATTGCTGCGGCTCAGTGCACGATTCCGCAATGACGCATAAGATCACTTAAAAATCAGTGTGTGACCATGGATTTGCTTCTGATAGCTGCGGGGTTCAGCCTGATCGGAATCGGCGTGCTGGTAGCGTTCGCTTGTCGCGTCGATCCGTTGTCCGGCCGTTTCACCGGACGTCTGCGCAAGCGCTGACATCACCTTTCCCGATTTTCACCGCGACGGCACGCGATGCGTGCCGGCGTCGCGTGTCGTCTGTCGGGCGCTCAGCGCGCCGGCAGGTAGCGTGACGGGTCGATCGACCGGCCGCCGTAGCGCAATTCGAAATGCAGCGCGACGCGATCGCTGTCGCTGTTGCCCATCTCGGCGATCGATTGCCCCTGCGTGACCGACTGGCCTTCCTTCACCAGCAGCGCACGGTTGTGCGCGTAGGCGGTCAGGTAGTCGGCGTTGTGCTTGAGGATGATCAGGTTGCCGTAGCCGCGCAGCCCGTTACCCGCGTAGACCACCACACCCGGCGCGGCCGCGACCACCGGCGTGCCCGGCGAGTTCGCGATGTCGATCCCCTTCGATTTCGAGCCGTCGAACGTGCGGACCACGTTGCCGGCCGCCGGCCAGATCAGCGCGATGCTCGTGGCCGGCTTGACGGCCGATTCAACCGGTGCGGAAGGCGCGGGGCGGGCCCGGCCGGCACTGCCGGTGCCGGTGGTCGACGGCGTCGATGCGGTGGTCGTGCCGGGCGGCGGCGCGACGCGCAGCACCTGGCCGACTTCGATCGCATCGGGGTTCGTCATCTGGTTCCAGCGCACGATGTTCGATACCGACGTGCGGTTGTCGCGCGCGATCTTGTAGAGCGTATCGCCGCGTTCGACGCGATAGAACCCGGGGCCGACGGGCGCGGAGCCGCACGCGACGAGCAGGGCGGCGCAGGCGGCTGCGAAGAGTCGCTTCGTTGTTGTTCCGAACATTGAACCTCGCAAGACCCTGCCGCTCGTGACGCGGCAGGCAACACAAAACGTCCGATTTTAACGGGTTCGACCCGCGCACCGCAGTTTGTGCCGTTGCCGGGGGCCGTCGGACGCCGGTTCGGCCAGCGTCTCAGCCCGCGTGGCCGGCGTCTCGGCCCACGTTTCAGCCGGCGAGCGGGAGGACGCGAATCCGCAGCGTGGCCGTTTCGGTCGCGCCCGGCGCGAGCATGCGCAGCCCGAGGCCGTTGTGGATCGCGTCCGGCAGGCCGAGCCACGGTTCGACGCAATAGAAGTCGGAATCCGGCTTTTCGGTCCAGGTCGTGACCGCGTACCACGGGATCGAGCCCGGCACGTCGAGTGCGATCTCGATCGTGCGGCGCCGGCTCGGCATCACGATGCGCACCGGCGTGGACGGCACGCCGTCGAGGCAGTGGAAGCGGTCGAGGATCCCTTGGTTGTCGAGGCGATAGCGCGCTTCGCCCGGCTCGGGCGGGCTGATCGAACCGTCCGGCTGCTGCGCGCAGCGATGCGTGGGCGGCAGTTCGAGCGTGGTTTCCGCGCGTTCGCCGTGCGGCAGCGCGAAATAGAAATGGTGACCGGCGTAGTAGGGCAGCGGCGTGTCGCCGCGATTGGTCGTCGTCAGCGCGACTTCGAGCGTGTGCGAGTCGGCCAGCCGGTAGGTCGTTTCGAACCGGAAATCGAACGGGTAGCTCGCGCGCAGTGCGTCGGTCGCGTCGAGCGTCATCGACAACGCGGCGCCGTCGGCCGACGGTTGCGCGGCGAACGGCAGGTCGCGCGCGAAGCCGTGCATCGGCAGGTCGCGTATCACGCCGGCGGCGTCGCGCCAGCGGCCGAGCTCGCTGTCGACGCGGTGACGGCCGAGGAACGGGAACAGCAGCGGGTTGCCGCCGCGCACGCGCGCGAGGTTGCTCCAGTCGGCCGTTTCCGGCCAGAAGATGACCGGTTCGCCGTCGACATCCCATGACAGCAGGCGGCCGCCGAATTGCGGAGCGACCCGGACGAGCGACGGGCCGGCGTGAAGTTCGTGAATGTCGTGTTGCTGGAAGGTCGGCATGGCGAATCGGGTTGGGCGGGTGAACGGGAACGGCGCGCTCCATTATCGGGCCGTGGCGGCTTGGGGAAAACCCTTCTCGGGAAATCGCGAGTTTTTAAGACCGTCAACGGTCGGGATAATGCCTCTAAACCGGTGAGGTTGCCGGGTCATGACACTTCGTGGAGGGGGCCATGGATCTGGCAATGGCAATGGGACTCGCACTGTTCGGCATGTTCACGGGCAGCACGGTATTATTTTTCTATCAGCTCGGCCGCTGACGGCAATTCCTGCCGAAATCGAAAGGCCCGCCATGCAAATGGCGGGCTTTTTGCTTTCCGGGCGCTTACAAGTTGCAAGCGTTTGTGTGCATTGCCGCAATATCCCGCCAAATGCCTTGGCGCAGTAATCCGGGCTCGGCATAATCGGGGCGCGTTTTTTCGGACACGCATCGCGTCGTCCGCTTCTCTTCCCGCTCAATCTTCATTAAAAGGACCGACGCGTGAGTCTCTGGTTTCTGGTATTCCTGAGCGTCCTGCAGGGCGTCACCGAACTCTTTCCCGTCAGCAGCCTTGGCCATACGCTGCTCGTGCCGGCGCTGTTCGGCATGCACATCGACAAGCACGCACCGCAACTGCTGCCGTTCCTCGTTGCGCTGCACCTCGGCACCGCGTTGGCGCTGCTGTGGTACTTCCGCGCGCGCTGGATCGCGCTGATCGGCGGCTTCTTCGCGCAGCTCGGCGGCCGCAAGAACGACGACGGGCACCTGATGTGGGCGCTCATCATCGGTACGATCCCGACCGGCATCGTCGGGCTGCTTCTCGAGAAGCGCATCGAACGCGTGTTCCACGACCTGCGGATCGTCGCGATCGCGCTGATCGTGAACGGCGTGCTGCTGTGGCTCGGCGATCGCATCCAGCGTAGCCGCGCGCATCAGGCGCCCGAAAAGATGACGTTCAAGCAGGCGTTCTTCGTGGGTCTCGCGCAGATCGGCGCGCTGATTCCGGGCTTCTCGCGCAGCGGGCTGACGATGATCGCCGGCAATGCGGCGGGCCTGACGGCGGAGAAGGCCGCGGAATTCTCGTTCCTGCTCGGTACGCCGATCATCTTCGCGGCGGGCGTGCTCGAACTGCCGAAGCTGTTCCATGCGCGCGACCAGCTCGCCGATGCGCTGCTCGGCGGCGTGCTGACGGCGATCGCCGCGTACCTGAGCGTGCGGTTCCTGATGCGCTATTTCGAAGGGCGTGGCCGGCTGGCTTCGTTCGGCGTGTATTGCGTGATCGCCGGCGTGTTCTGCCTCGGCTGGTTCATGCTGCATCCGCAGCCGGTCTGAGGCTGCGTTGGCCGGTCTCGCATGATGTGACGCGATGATCGGGTATAATTTCGGGCTCGGCTTCATGCCGGGCCCGTTTTGTTTCGGGGCTTCGAGTCTGGTTTGTGGTTTGCCGGTTTTGCCGGTGCTCGAAGTCTTGCGTCAGATGCGGCTCGTGCAGGCCGTGTCTTTTCTCCCCGACCGCCCTTAGCTCAGCTGGATAGAGCAACGGCCTTCTAAGCCGTAGGTCACACGTTCGAGTCGTGTAGGGCGGGCCAGTGAAATCAATAGGTTAGATTTTTTTCGAAGCTAATCTCCGGTCTTAAAAAAATCCATGTAGGTGTCATGTAGGTGTTCGCTCTCAATGCGGATCCAAGTCAATCCATATCGTAAGAGTAGCTCGTATGAAATGGACGTCGATCAGCACGCGGAGCGCGTATTGCAGCGAGAGAAGTGTGTTGGATTGCCGGGAGGCGGAAATTGGCAGGGATCGCGAGTAGCATTACCGTCGACAGCCACTCGACTTACTGCGTATGTGGCGCGATAAGATCGAGCCTCGGATACTAGGGCAAGATGGACTGCCTGACGACGATAGAACAGAACGGGGGGAGGTGTGACGCAACAGAAGACGCCGCAGGCAATTATCGAATTCAGCACGAAGTTGCCTGACCAGGAATTTCCCGAGTTCGGGTCGTAGTACATGGCCGGTGCTCTCTGCCGTTTAACTTGGATGAAGCCGGCAGCCCGTAGCAGTTCTGTTTCGGTAATGCCGTACTCCTTGACGGCTTCTGCGATCTGCCTGAGCTTGGCTTGTTTCTCCTGTTGCTTGGCTTCTTCGACTAGCTGTGAAGCGTCAAGAGGTTGTTTCTCGACGCGGGAAGTCTGGCCATCGGCGCAACGCCGCCGATGGCGCTATGGGCACGATGCCAGTTGTAGTGGTGCTGCCAACTCGCCAAGG